>JALYYC010000017.1 GCA_030946755.1 Candidatus Dormiibacterota bacterium | reverse complement strand
CACCGGTCATGACGGATCGTTAACGACCATCCACGCCAACTCGCCACGTGACAGTTTGAACCGCCTGGAGACGTTGGTGTTAATGGCGGGAGCAGAACTGCCCTCCCGGGCGATCCGGGAACAGATCTCGTCCGCCATAAACGTCATCGTGCAGCAGAGCCGCCTTCGCGATGGGTCTCGCAAGATCATCGCCGTCAGCGAAGTGCTCGGACTGCACGGCGACCAGGTGAAAGTTCAAGACATATTCATGTTTAAGCAAACAGGCGTTAGCGAAGACGGCAAGGTGCAGGGCTACTTCACGGCCACCGGCATCATTCCGAAGTATTTCGATCACCTGCAGTCGTCTGGTGAAGGCGTTTCGAAGGATCTCTTCACGCCCAGCCCGGACCCTGCCGGACAAGGAGGCAATTAAGTGTCGCTTCAACTCGTCTTCGCGGCCATGGCGGCCATCGGTGCCCTGATCGTGGTCATGGCGCTGGCGGCGAACCGCAAGCCGGAGGTCAACGACCTCCATATGGACGACTACAACCCGGCGGCTGCCGCCACGGGCAAGAAGGGCGGCATGTTCGAGGGCCTGATGGAGGGCTTCAACAAGAGCCTGACCAAGAAGGGTGGTCGAACCTCGAAACTGACGGAAGAGCTGGCCAAGGCGGACCTCAAGCTCCGCGTCTCGGAGTACGTCATGGTCATCGTTGGCCTCATCATCCTGCTCAGCCTGGTCATCTTCCTGCGGTTCCACAACCCGGCCCTGGCGCTGATCGGGATTCCGGTCGGGTACTTCGCGCCGGGCTTCTTCCTCAAGTTCCGTCAGCGTCGCCGCCTTAAGGCCTTCAACAACCAGCTTGGCGACACCATCGTCCTGCTCTCGAACGCCCTCAAGGCCGGCTATTCGTTTGCCCAGGCGATGGCGACGATTGCGAAGAGCTCCTCACCACCCATGGCGGACGAGTTCAGCCGCGCGACCCGCGAGATGAACCTCGGCGTGTCGGTCGACGACGCACTCCAGCACATGGTCAAACGGATCGAGAGCGAGGACTTCGACCTGATGGTCACCGCGGTGCAGATCCACCGGGTGGTCGGCGGTAACCTCGCAGAAATCCTGGACACGATCGCCTTCACGATCCGCGAGCGCATCCGGATCCAGGGCGAGATCCGCACTCTGACGGCGCAGGCCCGGGCCTCCGGCTACATCATCACCGGCCTCCCCTTCGCCCTGGCCCTGCTGCTGACGTTCATCAGCCCCAGCTACATCACTCCGCTGTTCCATGAATGGCTTGGTTTCGTCCTCATCGGGATGGGCCTGGTCTCGATCACGATCGGCTACGGCATCATCTCGAAAATCACGAACATCCAGGTGTAGTGGGAATGAATATTTTTACTATCGTTTTCGCCTTCCTCGCCTTCAGCGGTGTTTTCATCGCGGTCCAGGCAGTCACGGCCAAGCCGCGGCAGGACCTGATTGCCGAGCGCCTGTCGCAGTACCGCGACCATAACCTGACGCTCGACGAGATCGAGCTCTCGCTGCCCTTCAGTGAGCGCTTCATCAAGCCGGCCCTGGAGCGGATCGGCAGCCTGCTGACCTCGCGCATGGCCAAGAACCGCCAGCTCGTGGTGCAGAACAAGATCAACCTGGCTGGCCGGCCCTACGGCCTCAGCGTCAACGGCTTCGAGGTTCTCAAGGTCATCGGCGGCATCGTCGTGGCCCTCGTTGCCCTGGGCTTCGTCGGCGTGCTCGGCCAGACGAGCCTGCCGATCAAGGGCGCTGGGCTTGGGCTCGGCTTCCTGCTCGGTCGTTTCCTCCCAGACGTCTGGTTGAACAACCTGATCAAGGGACGCCAGAAAGAGCTTCGCCTCGCGCTGCCGAACGCGCTCGACCTGCTCACCATCTCGGTCGAAGCCGGCCTCGGCTTCGACGCCGCCATCGGCCGGCTCACGGAAAAATTCAAGAACGCCCTCTCCGACGAGTTCGCCCAGGTCCTGAACGAAATCCGGCTCGGCCGTCCCCGCCTCGAGGCGCTCGACGAAATGGGTCGCCGTTCGGGTGTCGAAGAGCTTCACACCTTCATCCAGGCCTTGATCCAGTCAGAACAGCTGGGCGTCGGGATCGCCAAGGTTCTCCGGATCCAGTCCGAAGAAATGCGTCGCCGTCGACGTCAGCGGGCGGAGGAGCAAGCCGCGCAGGCGCCGCTCAAGATGCTCTTCCCGATGATCGGCTGCATCTTCCCGACCCTGTTCATCGTGCTGATGGGACCCGCGGTCATCCTCATCATGCACACCTTCACCCACAAATAGCGCGCGGGAGGGGACGTTACGACGTCCCCTCCCAGCCATCTTCCTCGGCCATCGGAACGCGGGGGTATACTACATGTCAAGAGTTTTGCGACTGACAAAAGCCGACGGGACGGTCGTCGCCGAGCCACTGGAGCGGGCCACGAACTTCGTGAGCCGCGGCCTGGGCCTGATGGGCCGGGCGAGGTTGCCGCAGCATGGCGGCCTCCTGATTGATTCCTGCAATGGCATCCACATGATGTTCATGCGGTTCCCGATCGACGCCGTTTTCATCGACAAACGCGGTACCGTGCTGCGCGTCTACGAAGGCGTCCGCCCCTGGGTCGGCATCGTGCCGTTCGTCTGGCGCGCAGACAAGGTGGCCGAGCTGCCGGTAGGGGCGATCCGCCGTCACGCGATCAAGCCCGGTGACCAGCTGAGCGTTGCGGCCTAGCGCGCTGCTCGACCTGGTCTTTCCGCCCCGCTGTGGGGGCTGTGGACGTGCGGGCACTGCCTGGTGTCTTGACTGCGCGGGCTCGCTCAGGCGGGCGCGGACAACCCGGCTCGGCACCGTCCCGGTAGTGGCGGCGGCCTGGCTCGAGGGCCCTTTTCAGCAGGCGATTCACGCTTATAAGTACCGCCCACGACCGACGCTCAGCGCCGCTCTGGCCGTGCCCCTCGTCGTTGCCATCAAGGAGGCCGGACTTTCACTGCGCGCCCTCACCTTCGTCCCGCTGCACCCGGCCCGGGCCCGCCAGCGGGGCTTCAACCAGGCGGAGCGGCTGGCGAGGGAGCTGGGAGCGGCGCTGGCCCTCCCGGTGGTCCCCGGGTTGGCTCGGACGCGGCCGACGCTGGCCCAGGTCGGCCTCACCGGCACGGAGCGGGAGGCGAACGTCGCCGGCGCTTTCCACTGGGCAGCCGTGGCGCCCCCTCCGCTCGGTACCGGGCTGGTCGACGACGTCTGCACCACCGGTGCGACATTGCGGGCGGCCGCCGAGGGGCTGATCGCGGCCGGAGGCTCGGTCGGGGCCTTCCTGGTGCTGGCCGTCCCGCATACTTTGGCGGCCCCCCTCGTTACATTGCCGGAATAGTCCGCCTATTCCCAAAATCTCAATCTGGGGGATCAAGCTTCATGGTCAATGCGTCGGAAGTCTCACAGGACGAGCTCGCCCGGTATTACGAAGCGCTGGGACCGATCAGGGATCTCGTCCTTGATGACAGCTTGACCGAGGTCATGGTCAACGGCCATGAAAACATCTACGTCGAGCGCGGCGGCAAGATCCTCCTCACCGATCGCAAGTTCGATGACGAGAACCACCTGCTGCGCGTCATTGACTTCATTGTCTCGGCGGTCGGCCGCCGGATCGACTTCCGCACGCCGATGGTGGATGCCCGGCTTCTCGATGGCTCCCGCGTCAACGCCGTGATCTCGCCGATCGCGCTCGACGGGCCGATGCTGACCATCCGGAAGTTCTCCCGTGACCCATTCCAGGCCGAGGACCTTGTCAACTTCGGCACGATCACCGGGGACGCGGTCGGCTTCCTCAAGGCCTGCGTCATGGCTCGCTCCAACCTCATCATCTCGGGGGGTACCGGTACCGGAAAGACCACGCTGCTCAACGTCTGCTCCTCGTTCATCCCTCCGGATGAGCGGATCGTCACGATCGAAGACGCGGCCGAGCTCCAGCTCCACCAGGAGCACGTCTGCCGTATGGAGTCCCGTCCTTCCGATCTCAACGGTGAGAACAAGGTCGGCATCCGCGAGCTCGTCATCAACGCCCTCCGCATGCGCCCCGACCGCATCGTCGTCGGTGAGTGCCGCTCGGGTGAGGCGCTGGACATGCTCCAGGCCATGAACACCGGCCACGACGGCTCCTTGACCACGCTCCACGCCAATACGAGCCGCGACGCCCTGTCGCGTCTCGAGACCATGGTCCTGATGGCGGGGATCGATCTCCCGATGAAGGCCATCCGTCAGCAGGTCGCCTCGGCCATCGACCTGATCGTGCAGCTCTCCCGCATGCGGGACGGCCAGCGCAAGGTGACCAGCATCACAGAGGTCACCGGCATGGAAGGCGACACGATCACGATGCAGGAGATCTTCATCTACGAGTCGCACGGCGCGGACAAGGAAGGCATGATGACCGGCGTCTTCCGCCCGACCGGGATCCGCCCGCACATCATGGACAAGCTCTTCGCCGCGGGCGTCCCGATTCCGCCGGAGCTCGCCCGTGTCTTCCCGGATCGCCGCGCCAACGAACGTGCCGGGAAGTAACACAGGCCGAGACGGGTCAGGCTGACGCGGCCTACGGGTATACTCGGTCCACGCGAGATCTCGCGATGGAGGCAGGCCCATGCAGATCTTGATCCAGGCCAAGAAGTCCGCGGCCGACCCGGAAATGAAAGCCTACGCGCAGGCCAAGCTCGAGAAGCTGGTGCGGCACTTCGACCATGTGCTCGACGCTCGTATGGAGCTCGGGACCGACAAGAACAAAAGTACCGAGAGCCTGAAAGTCGCCGAACTGACTGTCCATGTCAGCGGGCGCACCGGCAACATCCTGAAGGCGGCGGTATCCGCCGAGCACATGAACGAGGCGATCGACCTGGTAATCGACAAGATGGAGCGGCAGATCCGGGACCATAAGGAACGGCTCAAGGACCACCGGCCCGGAAAGGTCGCCGCCGCCGCCGCCAACCACGCAACGAGGGAGCCGAGGCCAGCCAACGGGGTTGCGAAGGTCAAGCGCTTCAAGCTCAAGCCAATGACGGTGGAACACGCCACCGAGCAGATGGAGCAATTGAGCCACACCTTCTTCCTGTTCCTCAACGAGGACACCAATGAGGTGAACGTTCTCTACCGGCGTCACGACGGAATGCTCGGAGTTGTCCAAGCTGACCTGGACTGAAGCTCGGCTGAATTCGGCTTAGCTCGTTTCGGCCGCGCGCCGGCGGGTATCCTTATCAATTGCGGAGACGCAGAATTCAATGAGCGTTCTTACCAAAGTCTTAGGCGATCCCAATGCGCGCGAGATCAAGCGGCATCTTGAGCGCGTCGCCGACGTCAACGAGCTCGAGCCACTGATGGAGAAGCTCGGCGACGCCGAGCTGACCGCGAAAACCGAGGAGTTCCGCGAACGCCTGCGGCAGGGGGAAACGCTAGACGACCTGCTGGTCGAGGCCTTTGCCGTCGTCCGTGAGGCGGCTCGCCGGGCGATCGGCCTGCGGCCCTTCGATGTGCAACTGGTCGGCGGCATCGTATTGCACCAGGGCAAGATCGCCGAGATGAAGACCGGCGAGGGCAAAACCCTGGTCGCCGTGCTGCCCCTCTACCTGAATGCGCTCGCCGGCAAGGGTGCCCACCTCATTACCGTCAACGACTATCTGGCCCGCCGCGATGCCGGATGGAATGCGCCGATCTACACCCTCCTTGGCATGAAGGTGGCCGTGATCGGGCACGAGATGTCGCTGCTGTACGATCCGGAATTCCTGGATGAAACGCATCCGGACCCCCGCCTGCAGCACCTGCGCCCGGTCGCACGGGCGGAGGCGTACCTGGCCGATATCACCTACGGGACGAACAGCGAGTTCGGCTTTGATTATCTGCGGGACAACATGGCGGTGGACCTCAGCCAGTGCGTCCAACGGACCCTCTTCTACGCCATCGTCGACGAGGTCGACAGCATCCTGATCGACGAAGCCCGGACGCCGCTGATCATCTCCGGGCAGGGCCAGGAATCGACCGAGAAGTACTACCAGTACGCGCGGTTGATCCCGAGGCTGGCGGAAACCGATTACACCGTGGACGAGAAGACGAAGTCCGCCTCGCTGACCGAGGAGGGGATCGGCAAGATCGAGCGCTGGACCGGGATCAAGAACGTCTACGAACTGGAGCACGTGGACGAGGCGCACCAGATCAACCAGGCGCTGAAGGCCTTTACGCTCTACAAGCGCGACCGGGATTACCTCGTGAAGGACGGCGAGGTCATCATCGTGGACGAGTTCACCGGCCGCCAGCAGCCCGGGCGGCGTTGGGCGGACGGCTTACACCAGGCGGTGGAGGCGAAGGAGGGCGTCAAAGTCCAGCAGGAGACCCAGACGCTGGCCACGATCACCTATCAGAATTACTTTCGCCTCTACGAGAAGCTGGCCGGGATGACCGGCACCGCAGTCACGGAAGCCGAGGAGTTCGACAAGATCTACAAGCTGCAGGTGGTCGTCATCCCGACTCACCGGCCGATGGTCCGCGACGATCATCCGGACCTCATCTACAAGACCGAGGAGGCCAAGTTCAAGGCGGTCGCGGACGAGATCGTCGAGCTCGCCCGGGCAGGCCGGCCGGTCCTCGTCGGCACCGTCTCGGTGGAGAAATCCGAGAAGCTGGCGCGCCTGCTGGAGAAGCGCGGTGTGCCACACGAGGTGCTGAACGCCAAGCAACACGAGCGAGAAGCCCTGATCGTCGCCAACGCGGGGCATGCCGGGGCCGTCACCATCGCGACCAACATGGCCGGCCGCGGCACCGACATCGTGCTCGGCCCGGGCGTGGTGGGGGCCGGCGGGTTGCACATCGTCGGCACCGAGCGACACGAGAGCCGCCGGATCGACAACCAGCTACGCGGCCGCGCGGGCCGCCAGGGCGACGCGGGCTCGTCGCGGTTCTTCCTCGCCCTCGATGACGACCTGATGCGTATTTTCGGCGGCGAGCGGATCCGGGGCATGATGGACATGCTTCGCGTCGCCGACGACGAACCGATCGAATCGCGCATGGTCTCGAAGCAGATCGAGGGGGCCCAGACCAAGGTCGAGGGGCACAACTTCGACGCGCGCCGCTATCTGGTCGAGTACGACGACGTGATGAACAAGCAGCGCGAAATCATCTACGGCGAGCGGCGCAAGGTGCTTGAGGGCGCCGACCTTCGCGAGCTCGTGCTCAGCTGGGTCCGCAAGGTCGTCGAAGACGCGGTCGATGAGCACTGCCAATCCCGCCATCCCGACAACTGGGACCTCGAGGCGCTGGTGGCGCAGCTCCAGACCGTGTTCCCGCTGCCGCCCTTCGGTGAGATGCCTCCAGGAGAGTTCGGCGAGACGAAGGAGGCGGTCGCCGGGCGGTTCTTCGAGTATGCCGAAGCGGCTTACAGCGCGAAGGAGGCCGAGATCACCCCCGCGATGATGCGGAAGGTCGAGCAGTTCGTCGTGCTGAAGACGATCGACTCCAAGTGGATCAGCTACCTGACGATGATGGAGCACTTCAAGGAGGGGATCGGGCTGCGGGCGTTCGGCCAGAAGGATCCCCTGATCGAGTACAAGAACGAGGCCTTCCAGGCGTTCCAGGAGTTGCTCTCCGACATCCAGTTCGACATCGCCTCGACGGTCTACCGGGTCCAGGTCGTCAACGAGCCGCCGCCACCCCCACCGCCCCCGATTGCGCTCGGGAATCCGCCACCGGCCGCGTCCACGCCGGCCGCCCCCAACGGCCATGGCGCTGGAACCCCGGCGCCGGCGCCGGCTGGCAGCGCGGGATCATCGGGGAAGATCGGCCGCAATGATCCCTGCTACTGCGGCAGCGGCAAGAAGTACAAGAAATGCCACGGAAAATAACCCCTTTAGTCGGTAAGATGTAGCGCCAATGGGAAAGAAGAAAACGCAGCCCAAGGCGGTCAAGGCATCGGGTAGCAAGCCGGAGCGCGCCCGGGCGGCCTCAGCCGCGAACCCGGTCCGGCCGGAGGACGTCCAGCGCCCGCCGCAACCGCCCAAGGCCGCCTCAGCCTCGGCCGCGCCAGGATCCACACCGTCCCCGGCGCCCTTTCAGCGTCCGGTCTCCTTCAACTTTGCCGGCGTCGGACGCAACGACATCTGCCCGTGTGGCAGCGGGAAACGGTTCAAGAATTGCCATGGACACTAAAGCGATCGAAGAGATTCGGGAGCAGGCGAGCGATCTGAAGAAGAAGATCCTCCAGCTCCAGGAGCATCTTTGACCTTCCCGACAAGAGCCTTCGACTCGATCAACTCCAGGTCGACCTAAACCACCCCGATCTCTGGCAGGATCCGCCGCGGGCGCAGCGGCTCAGCCAGGAGGCGAAAGTCCTGCGCGACGAGGTAGGCGATTGGCGCCGGCTGGAGTCCCGCGCGAGCGACCTGATCGGTCTCGCCGAGATGGCGATCGCTGAGAATGACCCTGAACTCGAGGGCACCCTCCGCGACGAGCTGAAAAACCTCGACCAGGACGTTGGGAAACAGGAGGTCGACCTGCTGTTCGCCGGCCCCTACTCGGACCACGCCGCCCTGGTCAGCATCCATGCAGGCGCCGGGGGGACGGACTCCCAGGATTGGACCGAGATGCTGCTGCGCATGTACCTGCGCTGGGCCGAGCGCCGCAAGCTCCCGGCCGAACTCCTCGACGAGTCGCCCGGCGAGGAGGCAGGCTACAAGAGCGTCACCATACGGATCGGCGGCAAGCGGGCTTTCGGCTGGCTCCGAGCCGAACGCGGCGTTCATCGGCTGGTCCGGCTCTCGCCCTACGACCAGGCGCATCGGCGCCATACCTCCTTCGCGCTGGTTGAGGTGATCCCGGAGATCGAGGATACGGGCGACATCGAGATTCGTCCCGACGATCTCAAGGTCGATGTCTATCGCTCGAGCGGGGCCGGTGGCCAGCATGTCAACAAGACCTCGTCGGCCGTCCGGATGACCCACCTTCCGACTGGCATCATCGTGACCTGCCAGAACGAGCGATCGCAGATCAAGAATCGCGACATGGCGATGAAGGTCCTGCGCTCCCGGCTGGTCGCCCTGCGCGAGCAACAGCGATCGGCGCAGCGGGAGGAGCTCAAGGGCGAGCACCAATCCAACGAGTGGGGCAGCCAGATCCGGAGCTACGTCCTGCATCCCTACACGCTGGTCAAGGATCACCGCACCGGCTTCGAGGTCGGCAACGTCCAGGCCGTCCTCGACGGGCAACTCGACGCGCTCATGGAATCGTTCCTCCGCTGGGACGCGGGCCGCGACCCGAAAGCGGCTTAGGCGGCGAGCCTGGTGGGGACGGCAGCGGACGAACGCTCCTGGCGGAGGGCCAGCCAGATAGTCGCAAAGATGGCGACGGTGCCGATGAGATAGGACTCCGCCACGATTTGCGTCACCGCTCGGGGGATGAGGTCGAGCCAGCCGCCCAGCGAGGGGAGTGGGGCGAAGATCAGCGCGTAGTGCGCTGCCGGGCCGATCGAGAAGCAAAGCCAGGCGAGCAACAGCACGCGGCTCAGGCCCCGGGCCGCCTGGTGCTCCACCGCGAACCGGATCAGCAGCACGATCGGGAGGATGAGGACAACGAGGTGAAAGCTCCAGGTGACGGTGCTGATCAATGGCAGGGCGGCAACTGCCAGCGCGAATTCCAGACCAGAGCGACCGGGGCGACGCACCGACGCGGCGATGATTCCCAGGACGAGGAAGGTCGGCGGCCAGGCGACGATCCGGCCGCACCACCCGGCGCCGCCGCCGTGGTCGGCCGTCGAGGGATCGCAGAGCCGGGCGGCGAGCCCGGCCAGGGATTGGTTCTCCCGGTAGCCGGTCCCGCCGGCGAGATGGGGAAGCACGTCGCGGAAGTAGTAGAGGTTGTGTGCGAAGCCGGTGACCACAAGACAGGCGAGCAGCCCAATGATCCCGGTGGCCAGAGCGGCGATGACCAGCCGCCAATCGCGGCGCCACGCGAAGTAGGGGAGGAGGGCGACCGGGAAGACCTTGAAGACCGCCGCAATGCCGACCAGGACGCCGGCAGCGGTATCGCGACGCTGATGCCAGCAGGCCCAGGCCGCCGTCAGCAGCAGTAGCAGCACGGCGTTCATCGCGCCTGTCCACATCGTGTTGATCAGCGGAAAGAACGTCACCAGCACCGCGATCAGCGCCAGCAACTCGATCCGCCTCGGCCTTCCGATGCGGGCGTAGACGAGCACGACGCTGGCGATCACGCAGGCCTGGAGAAGGAGCAGCCAGAGGCGGACGGCGAGGTCGTTGCTGATCCAGGTCAAGGGGACGAGGACCGCGGCGAAGATGGCCGGATAGATGTAGCCGCTGTTCAGCGACCAGTCCCAGGGGACGTGGGTGCGGGTGAAGTTGCCGTAGGGATCGCCGCCCAGGGCAATCTGGTGGGCAGCCCAGAGGTAGTCCTGGAAGTCGTCGGCCCGGGGCGTGGTGGGTAAGAACACGGGCAGGAGCAGCAGCCAGGCATAGATGCCGAGCAAGAGGGCGATCAGGGCCGTCATGACGAGGGCCTGTCGATCTGGCCAGCCGATCAGTCGCCGCACGGGCGTATAACCCGCGATGGGTCCGGGCTCCCGCCTCCTGTTACACGGCCGTTACGAGATCGGCAAGCAGGGGCCGGACAATCCCCACCTCCAGCTGACGGACGTTGCGCAGCACCGGGTGCCCATATCGCCGCAGGCTGTCCGCCTCCCCGGGTTCGAGCCAGCCAAGCTGCTGGAGCACCGCGACGACCGCCACCGCGGTCCAGGTGCCGTCTCCGCTCTCGAACTTCAGCGCCAGTCCCTGGCCGGAGCGGCGGTCGGCGGTGCAGTGGGCCCCGGCGGCGCCCCCCTTGGCGAGCAGCCGGCCTCCCGTGGCCTCCATCAGGGCGGTGTCGAAGCGATCGGTACCCCCGATCAGGTACGGGTCGCCGGTCATGGCGTCCACCACCGCCCGGGCATAGTCGTCGCGGGACGTCACCAGGGTGGCGAAGGCGCGGGCCATTGCGGCCAGCGGGACGGCGGCGTTGGGAGCGCTACAGCCGTCGATGCCGAAACGGATCTCGTCTGGACTGACGCCGGTGAACTCGGCGAGGGTGGCGCGAACCTGGCGTTGCACCGGGTGATCGAGCTCGAGATACGTGTCGAGCGAGGCGCTGACGGAGTGCGCCGCGGCCAACATGCCGGCATGCTTCCCGGAGCAATTGTTGAAGACCGCAAGCGGTTCGGCCATCTGGCGGCGGGCCTCCGTGGCGGCCGGCTCGTAGTACGGCCAGTGGGCGCCACATCGCAACGCGCTCTCCTCCAGCCCGGCGTGTCCCAGCAGATCGCGAACGATCGCGAGATGCCGGGGTTCGCCGTTGTGGGAGGCGGACATCAGGCCGATGTGTTCCGGCGTCAGCCCGTACCGCGGGACGATCTCGCTGCGCAGCCCGGCGATGGTCTGGAACGGTTTGGCACACGACCGAAAATAGGTCAGCGTTTGCGGTTCGCCGAGCTGGTGGCGGACGCGACCCGACGCATCCACGGCTGCCAGGTGCCCGGCATGCGTGGCCTCGCGAATGCCGCCACGCTCGACCGCAACCAGCGGCGCGGGCGGGTTCGGCATTTGGTGAGTATAAGGAGGCGTAGACGTCCGGATTTCACCCGGAGTGATCGCGGGCAGCGAAGCGCGACGGCATACCCTATACTTCCGCTGTCGATAGGCCTGCTCGGCCACGGCCCCTTCGGGCTTCGGTTCTCGTAATGGACTTGATCACGTGCCAGCACCCACTGAAACACGAGCGACCCAAACGACACGGCCGGGGAGGCTACAGGTGGCCTCGCTGACGCCTGCGCCGCCGCAGATCAGTCTGCAGGGCGTCCACAAGCGCTATCCGAACGGGACCATCGCCCTCCGCGACGTCAATCTGATCGTCCCCAAGCAGGACTTCGTCTTCCTCGTCGGGCCGAGTGGCGCGGGCAAGTCCACGCTGGTCCGGCTCTTGATCCGCGAAGAGAAGGCGACCGCCGGCAGCATCCGGATCGAGGGGCAGGAGCTGGGTCGCCTCAAACGGCGCCACCTGCCCTACCTGCGCCGGAAGATCGGCATGGTCTTCCAGGACTTCAAGCTGCTTCCCAACTTGAGCGTCTTCCAGAACGTCGCCTTCGCCCTCCGCGTCACCGAGGGCGCGCTGCGCCACCTGAAGCCGAAGGTCGAGGAGGTGCTGAGCATCGTCGGGCTCGAAGGCAAGGAGGACAAGTTCCCCGACCAGCTTTCCGGTGGTGAGCAGCAACGGGTCGCGATCGCGCGGGCCCTCGTCCACGACCCGAAGATCTTTCTCGCCGACGAACCGACCGGCAACCTCGATCCCGCGACCTCCTGGGAGATCATTCAGTTGCTGCTGCAAATCAATGCCCGTGGAACCACGGTCCTGATGGCCACGCACAACCGGGAGATCGTTGATGTGATGCGGCGCCGGGTGGTGGCGATCGAAGGCGGCCAGATCGTCAGAGACGAGGACGCGGGGGGGTACCATGCACCGGCTCTGGAATCGCATTAACTTCGCCTTTACCAGCGCCTGGCAAAACTTCTGGCGGAACGCGGCCGTCAGCGTTGCCAGCGTGCTGATCGTCTGGGTGGTGTTGCTGGCCCTGGGCAGCCTGCTGCTCGTGCTCCACTCCCTGGACCAGATCGTGGCGCTCGAGAAAACCAAGGCGAGCGCGATCTCCGTCTACCTCGCCGACAACACCTCGCTCGCCAGCGCCATGGAGTTCAGGCTGCGCCTACAGAACGACCCACGGGTGAGCGCAGTCGCCTACGTCACCAAGGATGAGGCGATGGCGCGCTTCCGTCAGCTGCCCGCGCTTGACCCAAGCGTCATCGACACCCTGGGAACCAACCCGCTGCCGGCGAGCCTGGACGTGACGGTCAAGGATATCCGCGACCTCGGCGCGATCGACAAAGAAGTGCGCGCCTCGCCCCTCGTGGACAAGTCGCCGGCGACCAACTACGAGCCGAGCGTGATCGACAAGATCATCCTTCTGGCGCGAGTGGCGGGGATCGCCGGCATCGCTCTGATCATCGGGTTGACGGGCCTCTCGGTCTTCATCATCATGCTCACGATCCGGACGGCCATCTATCTCCGGCGTAAAGAGATCGAGGTGATGAAGCTTGTCGGCGCGACGGACTGGTTCGTCCGCTGGCCGTTCATCGTCGAAGGCCTGTTCGTCGGCGTCGTAGGCGCGGTTGTCGCCGTGCTCATCGTCGGCCTCGGCTACCGGCCCGCCGTCTCGAACCTGCAAAGCGTGTTGATCTTCGTGCCCCTCGCGTTCGACCCCGTCTACCTGCGCCTGGTGCTGGCCGCCATGCTCGCCTTCGGGCTGCTGCTCGGGAGCGTCGGCAGCTACCTGGGGGTGCGCCGGTTCCTCAAGTCGTGAGCGGGACTCGCCGGCGGACGGCGGTCGCCCTGATGGCGCTAACCGTCGCGTTGCTCGCGGCGGTGTCGGACAGCGTCTACGACAAACAGCAACAGCTGCAAGGGCTCAACGGCCAGATCATCACAACCAGGACCCAGATCAAGCAACTGCTCGACCAGGAAAACGCCATCAAGCGGCAGATCGCGGCTCTCGACTCGCAACTGCAGACGGTCGCCGTCCAGATCGAGCAGGAGACCACCAAGCTGGCGGCGATCGCCGCCCAGGTCGAGCAGGCAAGAATCGACCTGGCGAACAAGGAGGCGGAGCTGGCCCGCCATCTGGCGGACTTCGGCAAACGGATGCGCCTGATGTACAAGAGCGGCCAGGTCAGTGGCCTGGAATTGGTGCTGGGTGCGGCCAACTTCAGCGACCTGCTCAACCGGGTCTTCTTTTTCAATGACATCGTCCAGGATGACCGCCGGCAGGTCGAGGCGCTGCGCCGCGAGCGCGTGGCGATCGAAGCCCTGAAGGCCGACCTCGACGCGAAGCGCATCGAGCAGGTGCAGGTGGTGAAGGCGATCCAGGATCAGCGAGCCCAGCTCCAGGCGATGCGCATCCAGCGAGCGGCGTCCGAGCAGCAGGTGGCCGCCATCGAGGCGAAATTCGCCCAGCAGCTGAGCGCGATGGAGGCCCAGCGGGAGACCTTGCAGTCCCAGATTGCGGCAGTCCTCGGCGAGAGCCTCCGCGCCCGCTCCTCCGGGAAGTGGAAGTGGCCAATCGACGGCGTGATCACCCAGGGGTTCGGCTGCACCCTGTATCCGTTCGAGCCGTACGACCCCAGCTGCGCCACGCGTCACTTCCACAGCGGCATCGACATCGCGAACGATGCCGGGACGACGGTGCACGCGGCCGACGGTGGGATCGTGCACAACTACACGATGAGCTGCTCATGGGGCGGCCTGTGCGGCTACGGCCACTACGTGATCGTGGTCCATGCGGGGGGATTCACGACCCTATACGGCCATCTCTACGGGTTCAACGTGGCCGATGGCGCGCAGGTCGACAAAGACACCGTGATCGGGTACGAAGGCAGTACCGGCGCGTCGACCGGCCCGCACCTCCATTTCGAGATCGACCTGGCGGGCATGCCCGTCGATCCGCTCGCGTATCTGCCCGCGGCGTGAGATCGGGCGCCCGAGCGTCGTCCCGCCCGGTGTGATAATCGGGTGATGCCAAAAACCAGGCGTACCGTCGTGCTCGTTGCGGTGGCCGTCGCCGCCTTTTACCTGGGCAACCTGGTCCAGTTCCAGTGGGGCGGGTTCGCGCCGGACTGGGTGAAGACGGCGCTCTTGTACAGCGCGCCGAAGACCGGCCTTGACTACGCCGGGCTCAGCGAGGTCTTCACCACCATCCACAACCACTACATCGATCCCCACACCAACGGGACGAAGCTGACGGAAGGCGCGGCTGCCGGGATGGTCGGCGCGCTGGGTGACCAGTTCTCGCGCTACCTGACGCCGGATCAGTACAAGTCGAATCAGACCTTCCTCTCCGGGACCTTCGCCGGCATCGGCGCGTCGGTACTCCAGAAGGGCACCCAGATCCAGATCGCCGGCGTCATGCCGGGCACGCCCGCCGAGCGCGACGGCTTGAAGGTTGGCGACGTCATCCTGGCGGTGGACGGCCAGAGCACGACTGGTTGGACCGCGGACGACGCCGTGAACCGGATCCGGGGCAAGGCGGGGACGCATGTGATCCTCAAGCTGAGTCGTGCCGGGCAGACGCTGGAGATCGACCTCGTCCGCGAAGTCATAACGGTGCCCAGCGTCGCGACGCACGTCTTCGACAACCGCGTCCTCTACCTGCGGGTGTTCGACTTCGGGGACCGCACCGCAAGCGAGTTCGACCAAGCGCTGAGGGACAAGCTCAAGGGGTCGGTCAACCTGGTGATTCTCGATCTCCGCGACAATCCCGGTGGCTTCGTCGATGCGGCGAACGACATTATCAGTGAGTTCGTCAGCAGCGGGACGAGCACGATCCTGGTTGAGCGCGCCGGCAAGGAGCAGGTCAAGACGGTGACCGGCAATGGACGCGCCTACACCAACCGCTTGGTGGTGTTGCTGAACGAAAATTCGGCCAGTGCGGCTGAGATCACGGCGGGAGCCATCAAGGATCATGGTCGGGCGACGCTCGTCGGCGTCAAGTCGTTTGGAAAGGGTTCGGTCCAGCAAGACTTTCCGCTGCGCGATGGCGATCTGCACCTGACAATCGCCCACTGGCTTACCCCCAACCGGCACTCGATCGACAAAACCGGGATCACGCCGGACCGCCAGGTGACCCTGGCGAAGGCCACCGATGAGTACGCCGTCGATCAGAATCCGAACACGTTCGCGCAGGACAGCCAGCTCACGGCCGCGCTCGCGCTCGTCGAGGGATAAGTGCGCCGGCGTCTCGCCTGTCGGTCGCTACAATCGTCCTTGTATGGCCGATGAGGCGTTCGACGTAGCCGTCATCGGCGGTGGCTCCGCCGGGTATGTCGGCGCCATCCGCGGTGCCCAACTCGGCCTCAAGGTCGCGGTGATCGAGCAGGAGAAACTGGGCGGGACGTGCCTTCATCGGGGATGCATCCCGACCAAATCGTTCCTTCATTCGTCCGAGCTGGCGCACCAGATCCACACGATGGGGCCGCTGGGCCTCAAGGCAGACGGCCTGCAGGTGGACTGGCCGCAGGTTCTCAAACGGAAAGAGGCGGTCGTCACCCAGCTCTGGAAGGGCGTCGAATTCCTGATGAAAAAGAACAAGATCACGGTCTTCAAGGGCCACGGCGTGATCGAGTCTGCCAACAAGGTCGTCGTGAAGGAAAGCGGCGAGACGGTGAACGCCAAGAACCTGCTGGTCGCGACCGGGTCGCGACCGAAGTCGCTGCCCGGCCTGGAGATGGATGGCGACCGGGTAATCAACAGCGACCATGCGGTCAACCTGGACAAGATGCCGAAGTCGATCGTCATCGTCGGGGCGGGCGCCGTTGGCACCGAGTTCGCCTGCGTCTACCACGGCTACGGCGCCGATGTCACCTTGATCGAATTCCTCCCAAACCTGCTCCCCCTGGAGGACGCCGAGGTGGGGCAGCAGCTGGCGAAGGTCCTGACCAAACGGGGGATCAAGGTCCTGACCGGCGCCCAGGTCCAGCCGGCGACGCTCAAGCGGACCGCTGGCGGCATGACGGTCTCGGTCAAGGTGGGGGACCAATCGCAAACGATCGAGGGTGAGCGACTGCTGGTGGCGGTCGGCCGCGAGGCGCTGGTCAAGGACGTTGGCCTCGAAAAGCTCGACATCAAGATGGAGAAGGGCTACATCAAGACCGATGAGCACTACCAGACCAGCCAGCCGCACATCTATGCCGCGGGCGACGTGATCGGCAATTACCTCCTCGCCCATGTCGCCTACTACGAAGGCGAGCACGTGATGGAGCATATCGCCGGTAAGAATCCGAAGCCCCTCGACTACAACCGCGTTCCGCGGGCCACCTACAGCTATCCACAGGTGGCGAGCCTCGGTCTCTCGGAAAAGCAGGCGCAGGAGCAAGGCTTGAAGGTCAAGGTTGGAAAGTTCCCGCTGGTGGGCAATGCCAAGTCCGTGATTCTGGGCGAGACCGAGGGCTTCGTCAAGATCATCAGTGACGCGGACTCGGGCGACCTGCTCGGAGTCTTCATCATCGGGCCCTCGGCCACGGAGCTGATTTCCGAGACCGCGCTGGCCAAGTTGCTGGAATCCACGCCCTGGGAGATCGGCGCCAGCATCCACCCCCATCCGACCGTCTCCGAATCGCTGAAGGAGGCGGCGCTGGCGGTCGATGGCGTCGCGATCCACGTCTGAGATGGCGACCACGACGAAGGAAGTCCAGGCGAAAGGCGGAAAGGATCGGCATCGCGCGCTCGGCCTGAGCGACGAGCGGGCGCTGCGCATGTACGAGGTGATGCGCCTGGCCCGTGCCGTCGACGAACGCATGTGGCTGATCAACCGGCAGGGGCGCGCCCCCTTCGTGATCTCGTGCCAGGGCCAGGAAGGTGCCCAGGTGGGGATCGCCGCGGCGCTGAAGCCCGGGCACGACTGGGTGGCCCCCTATTACCGTGACGCCGGCGTCGTCCTTTGGTTCGGCATGACGGCCCGCGACCAGATGCTGTCCTTCTTCGCCCGGCGCGAGGATCCCAACAGCGGCGGGCGCCAGATGCCCGGCCACTATGGGAGCAAGCGGCTCCATATCGTCACTGGCGGGAGCCCGGTCGCCACCCAGTTGCTGCATGCGGCCGGCGTGGCGCTGGCCTCGAGACAGCGCAAAGAGGACGCGGTCACCGCGACCTTCTTCGGCGAGGGCGCCGCCAGCCAGGGCGATGCGCACGAGGCGATGAACTTCGCCGGCATCCACAAGCTGGCGGTCATATTCGTCTGTGAGAACAACGGCTACGCCATCTCTGTCCCGCAGACGCAGCAGATGGCGATCAAGAACGTGGCCGACCGGGCCGCGGGCTATGGGTTCCCGGGTGTCGTGGTCGACGGTAACGACGTCCTCGCCTGTTACGAGGTCGCAAGCCAGGCGGTCGCCCGGGCACGTCGGGGCGACGGCCCGACCCTGATCGAGGCCAAGACCTACCGGATGACCGCCCATTCGAGCGACGACGATGACAAGCGCTACCGGACTGCCGAGGAGGTCGCCCTCTGGAAGGCGAAGGACCCGATCCAGGCCTACGCCCGCTATCTCCGCGACGCCGGCGTCCTGACCGATGACACCGAGCGCGGCATCACGGAGCGGGTCGATACCCAGGTGGACGAGGCCACCGAGTATGCGGAGCAGGCGCCGGATCCGTCCCCCGACGATCTGCTCAAGTTCGTCTATAAGGAAGACATCACGAACTGATGGCAAGCAAGACCGTCATCGAGGCGATTCGCGAGGCGATGGATGAAGAGATGGAGCGCGACCCATCGGTCTTCGTCATCGGGGAGGACGTGGGCGTTCGCGGCGGAGTCTTCCTCGCGACCGACGGTCTCTTCAAGAAGTATGGCCAGGACCGAGTGATCGACTCACCTCTGGCCGAGTCATGCATTGTCGGCGTCGCGATCGGCGCGGCGGTCAACGGGATGCGGCCCATCGCCGAAATCCAGTTCGCCGACTTCATCGCGCCCGCGATGAACCAGATCATCGAGGAGGCGGCGCGCTTCTGCTACCGGACCGCCGGAGACTTCAATCTCCCGATGGTGATCCGGGCTCCGTGGGGTGGCGGTGTCCACGGGGCGCTTTATCACTCGCAGAGCATCGAAGCCACCTTTGCCCATATTCCCGGGCTCAAGGTCGTCGTCCCAAGCTCGCCGGCCGACGCCAAGGGGCTGCTGAAAGCCGCCGTGCGCGACCCCGATCCGGTGCTCTACCTCGAGCACAAGCGGACTTATCGCCTGGTGCGCGGGGAGGTGCCGGACGGCGACGGGATCGTGCCGATCGGCAAGGCCGAAGTGAAACGCGCGGGGACCGATCTCAGCCTGATCGCCTACGGCCTCATGCTCAACCACTGCCTGGCGGTTGCCGCGAAGCTGGAAAAAGAGGGAGTCTCGGCGGAGGTGCTCGACCTGCGCACGATCAAGCCGATGGACGAGAAGGCGGTGATCGCGACCGCGAAGAAGACCGGCAAGGTCCTGGTCGTCCACGAGGACAACCGCTTCGGCGGGATCGCGGGTGAAGTGATCGCCATCATCATGGAGAACGCCTTTGACGCGCTCGACGCGCCCGTCATGCGCTTGACCGCCCCGGACGTGCCCGCCATGCCCTTCAATCACGCGCTGGAAGAGGCCTTCATGCCGAACGTGGAGACGATCCTGGCCAAGGCCAGGGAACTGGCCAGAATCTGATGGCCTCCGTCAAGATGCCCCAACTCGGGGAGTCGATCACCGAGGGGACGATTGCGAAGTGGCTGAAGAAGCCTGGTGACCAGGTCAAGAAATACGAGGCGCTGGTCGAGGTAATCACGGACAAGGTCAACGCCGAGGTCCCGGCGCCCATCGCCGGGGTGCTCCGGGAGATCAAGGTCACCGAGGGCACGACGGTAACGGTCGGCACCGAGATCGCCGTCATCGAGGAGGCTGGCTCGGCGATCAGTCCGTCCCCTGCGGCGGCGCCCGCCGCCCCGGCTGCCGCTCCGGTTGCCCCGACGCCTTCGGCCGGATCCAATGCCGGCTCGCAACAGGAGGGCAGGACGCGGCTCTCGCCGGCGGTGCGGGCCCTGGTCGAACAGCACGGGATTTCGGACGCGGAGATGGAGCGGATCGGCGGCTCGGGGATCGGCGGCCGCGTCTCCAAGAAGGACGTTGAAGAGCACGTCGCCACCCGAAGCAGGCCTGGGCGCGCCGAGAACGGGGGAAGGGACCAGACCACGGTACCGGCAGCGACCGCCCCGGGTCAGGCAAGCCCGCTCAGCCCGATGCGACGCGCGATCGCCGCCAACATGACCAAGAGCAAGCAGACGATTCCCCATGCCTGGACGGTTGCCGAGGTCGACATGACGAAGGTGGTCGCGTTTCGCAAGCAGGTGCGGGCGAGCTTCAAAGAGCGGGAGGGTCTCGACCTGACCTACGTTCCGATCATCGTCAAGGCCGTCGTGGAGGGGCTGAAGGCTGTTCCGATCCTGAACGCGAGTTGGAGCGACGCCGGCGTCATTCAGCACCGCGACATCAACATCGGGATCGCGGTCTCGGTCGATGACGGCCTGATCGTGCCGGTTATCCGGCACGCCGACCAGCTCTCGATCTCAGGCCTGGCCAGGGCTACTGACGACCTGGCGCGCCGGGCGCGGGCCGGGAAGCTCAACCTGGATGACGTCCAGGGGGCCACCTTCACCGTCAACAACCCGGGAACGTTCGGGACGATCCTCTCCTACTCGATCATCGCGCCGCCGCAGGCCGGGATCCTCGCCATGGATGCCATCGTGAAGCGCCCGGTGGTGATCGAAGGGGACGCGATCGCCATCCGCTCGATGATGAACCTCTGCCTCAGCTTCGATCACCGCGTGCTCGACGGCGTATCGGCGGCGCGCTTCCTGCAGGGTGTCCGGCACTGGCTCGAGGGTTTCTCCGAGCAGGTCCCGCTGTATTGACGAACTAACCGAGGCGCCAGCGGGTGGCACCAAAGGGCTCCGCGGACGCCACCCCGAACGCTATTTTTGGCGTCATCACGTACAGGTACCAGGGTGGGGGTCCGGCACTCGGCGCACTGTACTCGGCGGTTAGCGCGTCGCCCGTCGCGTGGGCAGGCCATCCCTGGTCGGCATATCCCTTCGCGATCTGCTGCAGCGTGGTGGCGTCGGTGACCCGCGCCGCCCTACCCTCGACGACCAGGTCGAGGTCGCCCAGCGACATGGAAAGGACGCAGTTCGGGTTTTGCGCCAGGTTGTGACTCTTCCGGGTGCCAGGTCCACTTACGAAATAGAACTGTCCGTCCACCCAGAGTGCACCCACGCCTGCGACGTGCGGGCGCCCATCGGGACGAACGGTGGCGAGCCAGTGGGTCAGGGGTTTTGAGCCTTCGGGCCTCGAGGCCGCCGTCTCGAGCTGGCCGAGCGCGCGCGACCAGGGAATCGGCTTGTTGCCGTAGATGTCGAGGTTCTTCTGATCCATGTTCTCTCACTCCTGTCCGATAGTCCTGGGTAGCTATGTATTAGACGGCTCAGCGTCACGAGACTAATCGGCCATACGCGATACTTATGGCGATGGCCGAGGTCGCTCCACTCAAGTTCTACGGCCGCTCGAAGCGGAACGCCAGCGTGCCGATCGACACCAAGCGCCCCGATTGGCTGCGTGTCCGGCTCCCCGGTGGGTCCCATTACAACGAGCTCAAGGGCATCATGCGGGGCCTCGAGCTCCACACCGTCTGCGAAGAGGCGCGCTGCCCCAACATCGGCGAGTGCTGGGAGGCTCGGACCGCGACCTTCATGATCCTGGGGGACACCTGCACCCGGGCCTGCGGTTTCTGTGCCGTCAAGACCGGCCGGCCGGGGACCCTCGACCTGGGCGAGCCGCTTCGGGTCGCGGAGGCGGTGGAGCGGATGGGCTTGAAGCACGCCGTGATCACCTCGGTCAATCGCGACGAGTTAGAGGACGGCGGGGCGGCGATTTTCGCCGGCACCATCAAGCAGATCCGCAAGCGGCTGCCTGCCTGCGGCATCGAGGTGCTGATCCCCGACTTCATGGGCGACGAAGCGTCGCTCGGCACCGTCATGCGGGCTCGGCCCGACATCCTCAACCACAACATCGAGACCGTGCCGCGGCTCTACCCGCAGGTGCGGCCCAAGGGGCGCTATCAGCGCTCACTCGAGCTGCTGGCCCGCGCCAAGCGCCTGGATGCGACCGTCTA
>JALYYC010000011.1 GCA_030946755.1 Candidatus Dormiibacterota bacterium | reverse complement strand
TGGATCCCAAGACCGCCGAGCAGGTGCGCGAGCTGGTCACGAAGGGAGCGACCGGTGGCCATCTGTTCTTCACGACGTCAGACTGCCGGAAGTCCTACAACGAGCTCCGCGCCAAGGGAGTCGAGTTCACTGAGGAGCCGACCGAGCGCCCCTACGGCATCGATTGCGGGCTGCGCGACCCGTTCGGGAACCACATCCGCTTCTCGCAGCCGTTGCCTGTCGCGGCCACTGCGGCAAGCGAATCCAAGAAGCGCTAGCCGGGCACTGGCCGCATGTGGCGGGATGACGGTGGGATTCCACCGTCGTCTCGTTGCTTGTCCTGAGCTACGCATGACACGCGGGCACCCGCTCAGTCCGCTCGATCCACCGCTACGGCCGCCGTGGCGGAGCGAGCTGTCGACGCCGCAGTTCGGACCCATATGCGAGGACCTGCTGGCGGTCAGCCTGACCGCCGCGGCTGGAGCCTCGCGACGATTGGACGGCCGATGGTCGAGTACGGCCCCACGCTCTTCGCCCAGGCCTTCGGTTCGGTAGCCGCCGCCTAGCGGGACTGCATCGGCGCGTCGAGGTCCGACCAACGGACGGCGTCGAGCGCCTGCTCCAACGTCGCGCTCGGGCTTCCGGTCGCAGTTCGACCGCCACTATCGGTGGCCGTTACCCGAAAGCGGCGCTGCGATTCTGCGGCCCCCATGTCCAGGACCTCGATCGTCAGGTCTCGGTCCACGCCGCCCTTGTCCTTCCGCGTCCCTCTGAAGGTCGTGACCTGGTGGAGATCGGTTACCTGGCTCGCTCTTCTAACCAGCTCCAAAGTGTCATCCCCTCGCGTCTTGCTGTCCTTGCCGGCCATCCCGCACAGTCTAGAACTGGTAAAAGGGACTCTGTCAACGTGCCTGCAAATGAGTTCGTCATCAACACCGTCCGCTCCCAGTCCACGTCGACGCCCGGGCGTTCCGTCAGTCACGTCCGCGGCCACGAACTCGTCATCGACGAGCCAACGCATCTCGGGGGCCCGGGCGAACAGATCACGCCGGCCGAAGCCTTTCTTTCGGGGATCGCGGCGTGCGGCGTCCTCCTGGTGCAGGGCAAAGCTCGCGACACGGGCGTCAACCTCAAGAGCGTCGAGGCGACAATTGAAGGAGTCCGAAGGCGCAGCGATACCTCCGTCTTCCAGGAGATCCGGCTCGCATTCGTGCTCTCGGGGCCGGACCAATCGCAGGCCGACAACCTCGTTGCTCACTACCAACAGCACTGACCGCTCTATAAATCGGTCGCGGTCGCGACCACCATCAAGGTCACGATCGAAGCACGACCCTAACGGTTCTGGCGCAGCCTCCAAAAATCTCCGAGGAGTCCGATCTCGGCAAAGAGCTGTTCGGCCTCGTCGGCGGTTCGCCGGCGCCAGGTCGGGTCGGCTCGGTCGCGGTACCAGCGATCAGCGAGACGCCATGCCTGACCGACCGTCATCGACGCGCCCGCCGGCTTACCGCTCCGCCCGACATGCTCTTCCGACCGGAAGAGGAGCATTGTGCTTCATGTATAGATGATGTCCTCCCACCAGTGGGCGGCCGGCACGCTGAAGTGGACGATGCCCTCACCACCCACCAACGCGCCACTTCTCACGACCAGGGTGATGGCTTCTCCACAATCGGGACACGTGGTCATGACCTTGCCCGTACCACCCATCAGCGACACGATCCCCAGGCCATCCCAGATGCAGTTGCCGAAGTACCGCTTGCCCACCGCCACGACCTCGAATGGGCTCGGCACGGCAGAGAACGGGTTCGCCATCCGCAGTCGCGTCGGGTCAGCCGGCTCGAGCACGTACACGTGGGCATCGGCAAGGCTTCGATACGCCTCGACCGCCTGCTCGTCGCTGATTCGGAGTGATGCCGCCGTGTCGGGCGCTGAGGGCACCGTTGCCGTCGACATGGCAGTCCTGATCACGTGCAAGCGGACGGTGCTGACGAGATCAGGGTCGGTCAGGGTCACGTGCGAGCACTTTCGCGAGCCTCCCGAGCTCGCTCTCCCAGCCCATCGTCGCCATCCGGGTCCAGTGCTCATCATGCATGGCGTCGAACCCGAGAACCATCCGGACCGCCTCGCCTGTCTGCTCGAAGTCGACTTGCATGGCGACCTGATACGGCTGAACGCCCGGGATGAAGTCGGCCACTTGTGTGAAGGCGAGGCGCCGCGGCGGGGAAACCTCGGTGTAGGTCACGCGAGCCTCCTGCGTTCGCGGCATCCCCGCCTTTTTCAGAAACTCGATCTGCTCAGGCGCGGTCGCGGTCATCGCATAGGTCATCTCGCCGCCCGGACGAAGGTCCAGGCTATGAACGGCGACGGTAAAGCCGTCGGGTCCCCACCAGGACTCGACGCCCTCACTGGTCGTCCACATCTTCCAGACTTCCTCAATCGGCGCCTTCACGGTGCGTTCAAGCGTGACCGTTCGCCGAGCCGGACCTGCCTGCGATGCCATCAGGCGCCGCTCTCGTAGGCGCGCTTGAGGGTCGCGACGTCAAGCTTTTTCATTCGCAGCATCGCCTGCATGGCCTTCCCCGAATTGCCGGACTTCGCGTCGGAGAGCATCTTTCCCAGTTCGGCGGGAATGACCTGCCAGGAGACGCCAAAGCGATCCTTGAGCCAGCCGCACGGTCCCTCCGACCCGCCCTCGGTCAGCTTGGCCCAGAGTGCGTCGATTTCCTTCTGAGTCTCACAGGTGACCATAAGCGAGATCCCGTCGGTAAAGGAAAACGAAGACCCGCCGTCAAACGCGACAAAGGGTCGCCCACCCAGCTCGAAACTCGCCGACATCAGCGCGCCCTTCGGAATCGGGCCGTCGCTCTCGCTCCGTTGCAGGCTCAGGACTCGTGAGTTCTTGAAGAGCGAGACGTAGAACTCGATCGCCTCTTCGGCACGCTCCCTGAACGCCAAACAGACCGTCGGTCCTGCCACTTGTGTCTCCGCCTTGACCGCACTGACGCCGTCACTTGCTACCTGGGTCATGGTCGTCCCTCCTTGGATTTCATCGGTTTCTTGCCTCTCCGGTCGAGCTCCGCGGTAAATCGGCCGAGCCGCGCTTCCCACATCCCGCGATACCCCTGCATCCATTCATCCAGTTCCAGGAATGGCTCGGGGCGCAGCGCGTAGTAGCGATGCCGGCCCTCGGGCCGGACGACGACGAACTGTGCCTCTTGCAGGATGGCGAGCTGGCGCGAGACCCCCGGCTGACCGATGTCGACTACGTCGACCAGCTCGCCGACCGAGTGCTCACCCTTGCGCAGGGTCTCGACGAGGCGCCGTCGCGTCGGGTCGGCGAGGATCTGGAACATGTCCGCCATGCCGCATATATTACTGGGGCGATATATCTCGTGTCAAGCATGCATTGACGGGATTTCCGGCGTGGGATTCGAAGAGCCGCTAGTGCAGTTGCATCCCGCCCTCTCCGACCGGGTGCGGCGTGACGAAAGGGCTAGCCCTCAGATTCGGTTGGCGACTCGTCGGCATCGGAATCTGCAGCGGCGATCGAGCGGACCCATGGATAGCGTGCCATGAGGTCCTTGAACTGGGCATTCCTGAGGTCGCTTTCCCACTGCCGCTCCGCACCGGGGATGACGACCCCGTTCTTGTCGGTCTTGTATACGAGGAGTTCCGCGAAATAGGCCAGGGGCCCGTGACCACCATCGTCAGCCACGGGGGCCGCATCTGAACCTTTCTCGGGCATCTGTTTACCTCCAAAGAGAATTCGGCGCCTGGGGACCGATCTGGCCGGCGCCGCCGCCACGCTACCGATCCGAATTATCTTATGAGGCCCCCGCCACCCAATTATGTACTTACAGTCAATTAACGCAACGTTCAGCGTACTTTTCGCGGGCCAGACCAGGCGATCCGTTTAGCGCGCAGTCCCCTTCAGTGGCTCATGAGCTGGGCGATCGTGGGTCCCGTCTGGCGGCTCGGGTCCCGGTTGTAGAGACGGCGCGCCCAGAGGTAGCCGGCCGCCCCGATGATCAGGCACCACCCGACGGCGAGGATCCCGTTGTCGCCAACCGGGGTTCCGGTGAGCAACGCCCGCAGCGTCTCGATGATCGGTGTGTAGGGCTGATGTTCGGCGAACCACCGCACACCCGCGGGCATGGACGATGTCGGCGTAAAGGCGCTGCTGACCAGCGGGAGGAAGCCCGGGATCAGGCCCAGCGAGTTGGCACCGGCGGCACTCGTGCTGAACAGGCCGAACGCCACCGCAAGCCAGGTCAGTGAAAGCAACAACAGCACAATGAGGCCGAGCGCTTCCGCCCATTGGGTCGCTCCGGCCGGGGTCCGAAACCCGAGGACCACGGCGACTGCGAGGACGACCAGGATCCCCAGCATCGTGCGCAGCACGCCGCCGACGACCGCACCGGTGAGCACGGACGTGCGGGCAATGGCCATGGTTCGGAAGCGCGCGATGATCCCCTCACCCTTGTCGACGGTGACGCTGATCGCGGTGCCGCTTACGCTGCTTCCGACGGCCATGAGGATGATGCCGGGGGTGAGGTAGACGATGTAGGGCAGGGCGGCAGCCCCCGCGCCGAGAGCCTTCGACATCGAGCCACCGAAAACGCCGACGAAGAGGAGAAGAAAGACGACCGGGGTCAGGATGCCGCTGATGGACAACATCGGGTTGCGCCACGCATGAAGGGCGTCGCGCCGGATCATCGTCATGGTGTCGCGGGCCGTGTACGTGACGTTCATGAGCGGGCCTCCTGTTTCTCGGCCTGGTGAACTCCGCCTCGTTGGCCCGTAAGGGCCAGGAAGACGTCATCGAGATCGGGTGCGTGGATAGCGAGGTTTGATGGTTGGATCGATCGGCGATCCAGTGTGTCCAGTACGTCGCGCAGCGACTGCGGGCTCCCGTCGCTCGGCACCTGGAGCGTCAGCGCATCCACGTCGGCCTTCGCATTGCCGAAGGCGAGCCCTGCGGCATCCAGTGCAGCCGTGTCCGCGAATTCGAGCCTGACGTGGCCGCCCGGCACCAGGCGCTTCAGCTCGCTAGACGTGCCCTGGGCGATGATCTTGCCGTGGTCGAGGACCGCGATGCGGTCCGCCAGCTGGTCCGCTTCCTCCAGATATTGGGTCGTGAGAAAGATCGTCACCCCATCCGAGACCAGGTCTCGCACGATGTCCCACATGCCGCGGCGGCTGCGAGGGTCAAGGCCGGCCGTTGGCTCGTCGAGGAAGATGATGCGCGGGGAGCCTACGAGGGTCATGGCGAGGTCCAGCCGTCGGCGCATTCCACCCGAATACTTCGCCGGCGTCTGCTTCGCGGCGTCCACGATGTCGAAGCGCTGCAGAAGGTCTCGGAGCCGTTGCCGCCCTTCGTTCGGGCGAAGATGGTTGAGGTCAGCGATGAGCCTGAGGTTCTCTTCGCCGGTGAGGAACGCGTCGACGGCGGAGAATTGGCCCGTCACGCCGATCAGCGATCGGACGTCATCAGCGTTGTGGATGAGGTCGAAGCCGCCGACCTCGACCTCGCCGGCGTCGGGACGGATCAGCGTCGACAGGATCTGCACCGTGGTGGTCTTGCCACTGCCGTTGGGGCCGAGCAGGGCAAAGATGCTGCCCGCCGGCACGTCGAGGTCGATGCCGTCGAGGACGAGATGGTCTCCATAGGACTTGCATAGTCCCCGGGCGCGAATCGCCGGCGTTGTTGTCATCGTCATTCTCCCTGGGTTCTAATTTGCCGGGTCATGCCCGGCGGATCCTGATGTCGCCATAGCCGGTCTGTGCGCGCACTTTGAGAGACTCCCTCGATTCCGGTGGATCGTCGGCCTGGACGAGCTCGTTGCGTACCCGGCCGTGGTTCGACCTCACCTCGAGAAATGTCGCGGTGCCGTCGGCGACGCCCACGTCGACATCGCCATACGACGTCGTGAGGTCCAGCTGTCCGCGCACGGCTCGCCCCACCCGGACGCCACCGTAGGCCGTGCGTGCGTGGATCGCGTCGCCCGCCCTCTCCACCCGGACATCCCCCGCAGAGGTTTTCAGGTTCGCTGGGGCGCTCGTCTCTTCGATCCGGACGTCACCCGACGAGGTACTCAGCTCGGCGACACCCGCCACACGACCAGCCGTGATGTTCCCGCCTGATGTTTCCAGCGTGAGCGCGCCGACGTCCTGCACCTGCAGGGTTCCGTAGGACGTTTTCAAAAAACAGTCTCCGAGCTGGCCCTCGGTGTCAATATCGCCATAGGAGCTGTTGCCCCGGAGGTGTGACCCGCGGGGCACCTGGACGACCAGGTCGATCGCCCCAGGCCGGCCGATCAGACCAAGGTGCCGCGACCTCGGGGCCCGGACCTCGAGCCGGCCGTCCGCGAATTGGACACGGGTCCGTTCGGCCGCCTCGACGTCGCCGCGCCTGCCGTTGCGCGCGGGACGGACTTCGACGACTGTTGTTTCCCGGTCGCCGGCAATCACGCGAACATTGCCGACCTCCACGTCGAAGTCGATGGAGATGGCCGCCGGCGTCTCGAACGTAAGGATGGGGATAGGCATCAGCGGAACCACCCGTCAACGCGTGTGCCGCCCTTGCGGTCGGTGCCGGACGACGGCGCTCGCCCGGGGTCGAGCGCGGATGCCAGGGTCTTGACGAGGAACGCATTGACCGAAAGACCCTCGCGCTCTGCGGCGTCCTCGATTCGGGCCTTCAGGCGATCGGGCGGACGGAAGCTGATCCGTGACGTCCCCCCGTCACCGGCGGGTTCGGAGCCGCGGACGGCAGCCACCGGCGCATCAGCGTCGGGCCGCTCATCCCCTGAATCGAAGGCGGGCGAAGGGGTCACTACGAACGTCAGCGCCCGGCCTCGCAGCCGTAACTCGACCGAGCCGGGAGCTAGCTCCCGGGTGATCTCCTGGGCTGCGTCGGCCAGGGCGTCCTGAAGTACAAGGCGTGCCGCGGCGTCGAGCGGGGCCGTGAGCCGTTCGGCCACCTGGATGGCTTGCTCCCCTCCCGCTAGTGCGGCAGTTGCGAGTTGGGACTGCAGGGCTTCGACGTAGTTGTTCAAGTCCATGGCGCCATTGTAGAGTCATCCTGACGTCATTGTCAAATATCGTGGCGTCACAATGGCGCCACGAAGGTAATCGACCGTTCCGGTTA
>JALYYC010000010.1 GCA_030946755.1 Candidatus Dormiibacterota bacterium | reverse complement strand
ATCATCGTCGTGGTCGCCTGGACGTGGATCCCGGAACCGGTCACGTTGTCGATCAAGGGCGTGACGGGCGTGAAGTTGTAAAGGATCGTCACGCGGACCGTTTGACCGGCGACGCCAACCGTTCGCGTATCGTCCTCGAGGCCGTTATTGCCCGCAAAACAGGCAAAGACGTAACCGGTATTCGCTACCGTCGGGTAGTAACTATCGGGATAAGGCGGCCCGGACTGGCAGTTCACCGGAGAAAAGGCCGGGCTGGGCTCCACCAGGGTCAGGTCGGCTGCCTCACTCCGGGCGGCCGCGATAACGGCGGCGTGCGTCGCGGACGCGTTGCCGTCGGCCGGGTCATAGCTCGAGCCCTGGCGGGCCCCTTCGCGCGCTGCGTTGGTCACCTCGATCGAGTAATAGAAGACTCGGCCGAGATCGCTGCTGCCCATGACCAGCAAGCCCAGGACGGGGAACAGCAGCGCGGTCTCGACGATTGCCTGACCGAGCTTGCCGCGCCGGGGACGAGGAGACTGCATGACAGGCCGTAGCATGCGCCGCCAGGCCCACCTGCGGTCTCCGCCTTTGGGACCATTCACTATGGCCATACGACGACAAAAACGTTACGGGAGGCGTTATGTTAGGCGCCCTACGCCTGTCCTGAGTCAGTCGGTGAGCTGGCGCGCGGGGGTCAGGCGCTGCTCGGGACCGAGCAGCGGCAGGTAGAGGCTGGCGAGCAACGCCGAAAGCCCAATGATGAAGGCGGCCAGCACGATCAGAATGCCAGGGTCTTTATTTACCGTCAGGTCGGTGTATTGCTTCAGCCCGGTGAAGGACAGCCGGTAGCCGTCCGGCGTCGCGACGCTGTCGCCGAGGCGCAGCGCCCCACGCCACCGGAGGTCCATGTTGCCCGTATCGAGGGTGAAGACATTCTGCGGGCGATCGAGGTGCAGATCGCCGCGGAAGAGACGAACCAGGAGCAGCGGCGTCCGCAACTGCGGGGTGCCAGGGGAGATCGCCTGGTTCTGAATCTGTGGATCCGGCATGAAGATCGCGGTCGCGCCCAGCTGCTGGTCTTTAGGCCCGGCGGAGGGCGCCTTGATCACGCCGTTGGCCAGTTGCGGGTCACCGACGAAGATGGTGGGCGCGTTGGCGACGACGCGGCCGTCGGGTGTCTCGATCTTCAGTGTCGGCGCCCAGCCATAGCCGGCCTGGTACAGCTTGACGCCTCGATACTCCACGTAGTGATTGACCTGGATGCTCCGGGCATCGACTGGCCGGCCCTGGTCGAAGATGCGGACCCGCGAGGTGAAGTCCTTCGGTGCCCCGTTCGGCCAGTAGGCGGCGCGGAAACTATCGACCGTCACCTGGAAGCCCGCGTGCTGACCCGCGAGCAGGCCTTCGCTCAGGTTGTCGTAGTTGGCGCGCGCCTCGACGAAGCTGTCGCCTTCGACGACGGCGGCGTTGCCGACGAACCCGGCAGTCTTGCCGACCAGCACGCCGATCAGCAGGACAAAGAAACTCCCGTGAAAAATGATGCTGGCGACCTCCGCCCAGAGCGCGCGATTGCGCTGCTGATACACCGCGAAGCGGCGATAGGCCGCTGGGACCCGGATGAACATACTGGCCCCGATCGAGACGTACATGAGGACCGCCGTGATGATGAATGGCCAAGAACTGAAAATGTCGAAGAGCCCGAGGCGCGCCAGCCAGGGGGCGCTATAGGGATGCCGCAAGACAAAGCCCATGACACCCCGTGGGTTCTGCGGGACCTGGGGCAGAAGCGTGCCCACGGTCGCGAGCAGGGCGAGGACGGCGAGCAGGATGATCGCCGTGCGCATCTTGCGCAGCTGGCGCCACCCACCCGCGAGGAGACCGAGCGGCGTGGGGCGTGGCCGTGCGGGACGGCCGAGTGTCTCGCGAACCGGAGACGGAGCGAGCACGCTACAAGTGTAGGGAGGCGGCTCGGGTGGCCCAGTCGAGCACGAAGCCGGGGAAGATACCGAGCACCATCGTTCCGGCGGCCGAGGCGGCCAGGACCGCGCCCATCGAGACGCCGACCCGCTCCCGCTCGACGGCGACCTCCGGCGGGGCCGCCAGCATGACGACGATCACGCGCAGGTAATAGTAGAAGGACACGATCGTCATGATGATCGCAACCGCCAGTGGCGCCCAGAGCTGCGCGTCAACAAGGGCCCGGAAGACGAAGAGCTTGGCGAAGAAGCCCACCGTCGGTGGGATCCCGGCAAGCGACAGCATGAAGATCGTCATCACGGTTGCGAGGAACGGCCGGCGGTAAAAGAGCCCGCGCCAGTAGCTGATCTCCGCGGTCTCCTCGCCACGAGCGCCGATCGACGTCACGACCGCAAAGGCGCCAAAGTTCATGACCGCGTAGGCCGCGATATAGAAGAGCGTGGCGCTGAAGCCCTCGCCCGTGCCCGGAAGGATGCCGAGCAGGATGAAGCCGGCGTGCGCAACGCCTGAGTAGGCCAGCATGCGCTTCAAGTTGTCCTGGGTGATGGCGACCAGGTTGCCGATCGCCAGGGAGGCGATCGCGATCAGCGCGAGCGGGATGTACCAGCGCGTCGCGATCGCGGGGAACGCAGCGATGAAGACGCGGCCGATGGCGGCGAAGGCCGCCGACTTCGTCGCCACGGACATGAACGTGGTGACGACCGTCGGCGCGCCCTCGTAGACGTCGGGCGTCCACATGTGGAATGGCGCGGCCGAGGCCTTGAAGGCGAGGCCGATCGCGAGGAAGCCGATGCCCAGCAACAGCAGGACGTTGTTGCCGGTGCCGGCGGTCGCGAAGGCGGCGATGCCGCGCAGCGTCGTGCTCCCCGTGGCGCCGTAGATCAGCGCCATTCCGTAGAGCAAGAAGCCGGTGGCGAACCCGCCCAGCAGGAGATACTTCAGCGCGGATTCCTGTGACCGCAGCTGCGTTCGGGCGAAGCCGCACAGGACGTAGAGCGAGATCGAGAGCAACTCGATGCCGAGGAAGATCGTCATCAGGCTGGTGGCGGCGGCCAGGAGCATCATGCCCAGGGTCGCCCCCAGCAGGAGGATGTAGTACTCGCCGTAGTCGAGCCGCAGCGCCTTGAGGTACCGCGGCGAGATGATCGCGGTGAGGATCGTCACCCCGATCAAGACGACGTTCATGAAGGCGGCCAGGCTGTCGCCACTGACCGTGCCCGAAAATGCCGTCTTGTTCTGGCCCCACAGAGGCACATTCGCGACCAATGCGCCGATCAGGCCGATAACGGTGACCGCCGCCAGGATGCGTCGCTGTCCCGGGGGCACGACGAGCTCGAGCAGGAGTACCACGATCGCCGTTCCGGCCACGACCAGTTCGGGGAGGATCGCCGTGTAGTCGATCCCAATGTTGCTCAGGTCGATCGTCATCGCGTCAGCACCGGCAAGGCCTTGACGGTCGCCTCGACGGCCGCCGGAAAGAACGCCGGCGTGATGCCAAGCACGACCATCAACGCCAGCAAGGGGGCCAGGACCCCGATTTCGGATCGACGAAGTTCGCCGAACCCAGCCGGCGCGACCGCGTCACCCTGGAATGAGCCCTGGTACATCCGCAGCACATACCAGGCCGCGAGGATGACGCCCACGCCGGCGGCGACGGCGAGCGGGACAAAGGCGCTCCAGGCGCCGAGCATGATCAGGAACTCGCCGACGAAGCCGTTGAGGCCAGGGAGCCCGAGCGCGGCCAGCGATACGAGCAGGAAGAGGGCGGCAAACACCGGGGTGCCGGTGGCGAGACCGCGGAGCTGAGCACGGTCCCGCGTGCCGCTGCGGCGCTCGATCATGGCCACAATCAGGAAGAGCGCGGCGATGATCACGCCGTGGTTCACCATCTGGACCAGCGCCCCCTCGATGCCCAGCAAGCTGCCGGTAAAGATGCCGAGACCGATGAAGCCGAGGTGGCTCATTGAGGCGTAGGCGACGAGGCGCTTGAGGTCGGTCTGGGCGAGGGCCATGAACGCCCCGTACAGAATGCCGATGGTCGCGAGCAGTGCGAAGAACGGTGAGAGCGAATGCGCGGCGGTAGGAAAGAGTCCGAGGTTAAAGCGGATGAACCCGTAAGCGCCGAGCTTCGACACGAGGCCGGCGAGGACGATCAGGGCCGGGATCGGCGCGGACACATAGGTCGGCGGCAGCCAGGTATGCAGCGGAAAGAGCGGCATCTTGATCGCGAACGCCAGGGCGAACCCGACAAAGAGCAGCTGTTGCACACCCAACGTCATGCCGAGGACGTGCGCCGAGCCGCTCGCCGGATGCTGGACCAGCGTGGCCCAGTCGAAGGTCAGCTGGCCCGTCTGCGCGAAGCTGAACGCGGCGACGGCCAGGATCGCGACGAGCATCGCGAAGCTGCCAACCACGGTATAGATCAGAAATTTGAAGGCGGCCTGGACCCGCCGCCCCTCCCCCCAGGCGCCGATCAGGAAATAGAGCGGGACCAGCATCGCCTCCCAGAAGACGTAAAACAGGATCAGGTCCAGCGACAGCAGGACCCCGGCGGTCGCGGCCTCGAGCACGAGCAGCAGCAGCATGAATTCCTTGAAGCGCGGCATGGCGGGATCGGCCACCGACGTCGCCAGCAAGAAGAGCAAGGCATTCAGCCCGAGCAGGAACAGGCTCAGGCCATCGATCCCCAGGTGGTAGCTGATGCCGACGGCGGGGATCCATTGCCGGGCCTCCTCGAACTGGAATCGGAGATTACCGACGCCGTGCTGGAAGCCACCCACGATGGCGACGACGAGGATCAGCGTCGCCACAGCGGTGAGAATCCCCAGTTGCTTGACGACGCGCCGGGCGACCGCGGGCACGAGCGCGACCATGAAGGCCCCAGCCAGCGGCATCACGAGCACCAGGGTCAGCCATGGGAGGTTCGGGGAAAGCGTGTACCAGTTCATCAGCCCAACCGGAAGGGCAAATAGCCCAGGTAGCCGGCAACGACCACGATGATTCCGATCGCCCCGCCGAGCGTCCAGAGTCCGTAACTGCGGACCCGCCCAGTCTGGAACAGGCGCCACTCGCGGGCCTCCACGAGCACAACCTCCGCGACGCCGTTGACCGCCCGGTCGATGACGCGTGGCTCGACGTAATCCGACAGGAAGCGAGCGAGCGCAAACCCGGGCCGGACAAAGACCCGGTCGTAGAGCTCGTCGATGTAGTACTTGTGCTCGACCAGGGTCGCGATTGGACCGAGCCGCGTGCGCCAGGCGACCGCCATCTCCGGACGGCGCGCGTAGAGGAAGTAGGCCAGGCCGAACCCGATGCCGGCGGCCACGAGCGTGAGCAGGGCGAGGCCGATGAAGGCTCCAGTCCCGATGTCGACCGCGTGCCCGAACACCGGCTCGAGGAAGTTCGCCACCGGGATATAGCCACCGAGGGCCGCCCCGGCGGCAAGGATGACGATCGGGATGGTCTGGATAGGCAGCGCCTCATGGAGATGACGCGGGTCGTCGCGCAGCCACTCCCAGCCGAAGGCGATCAAAAACAGCCGGAACATATAGAAGGCGGTCAGGCCGGCAGTCAGGAGCGCGGCCAGGCCCATGACGACCTCGATCCCGGCGGCGCTCAACGCCGCCCGGATGATCTCGTCCTTGCTCCAGAAGCCAGCCAACAACGGGAATCCGCTGATCGAGAGCGTCCCGATCAGGAACGTCCAGAATGTGACCGGCAGGCCGCGCCGCAACTGTCCCATGTGGCGGATGTCCTGATCCTCGTGAAAGGCGTGGATCACGTTGCCGGCCGCGAGGAAGAGCAGGGCCTTGAAGAAGGCGTGCGTCATGAAGTGGAACATGCCGGCGGCGTAGGCGCCGATCCCGACGGCAAGGAACATGTAGCCGATCTGGCTCATCGTCGAGTAGGCAAGGATCCGCTTGATGTCCACCTGGGTCATGCCGATCGTCGCCGCATAGAGGGCGGTGACCCCGCCGATCACGGCGACCACGGTCGCGGCCTGCGGCGCCCAATCGTAGAGCAGGTGCATCCGTGCGACCAGGTAGACCCCCGCCGTCACCATGGTGGCGGCATGGATCAGGGCCGAGACCGGCGTCGGACCCTCCATGGCATCGGGGAGCCAAGTGTGCAGCGGGAGCTGGGCGGACTTTGCCACAGCGCCGACCAGCAGCAACAGACAGATCAGGTTGATCACGGTCCCGCCCTTGGGCAGCTGGTGGACGCGGCTGAAGACGCTGCTGAAATCCAGGACGTTCAAATTCAAGAAGATCACGAAAGCGGCGAAGACCATGCCGACGTCGCCGATGACGTTCATGACGAAGGCCTTGCGGGCGGCCAGCACCGCGGCGGGGCGGTCGTACCAGAAGCCGATCAGCAGGTAGGAGCAGAGACCGACACCACCCCAGCCCACGACCAGCCAGACGAAGTTGCCGCTGAGGACGAGCAGCAGCATGGCAAAGACGAACAAATTCATGTATGCAAAGAAGCGGGAGACGCCTCGGTCGGCCGCCATGTAGCCGATTGAGTACGCGTGGATCAGGAAGCCGACCCCGGTGATCACGAGGATCATCAGGGTTGAGAGCTGGTCGACGTACAAGTTGAACGGGACGTTGAAGAGCCCGCTCGACCACCAGGTGAAGTAGGTCTGATCCATGTGCCCGCCGCCGATGACCTGGGTCAGGATGGCGAGCGCAAAAACGAAGGCCAGGCCAATGCTGCCGGCGCCGACCCACCCAGAAATCCGCCGTGGCAGGACGCGGCCGAAGAGCGCGTTGATCGCGAAGCCGGCGAGCGGTGTCAGCAGGACGAGCGGCGCGAGCGTACTCACTGCTTCATCAGGTCGAGCTCGTCAACGTCCATGTCGCGGCCAGCCCTGTAGACCTGCACGATGATCGCGATGCCGACGACGACCTCGGCGGCGGCGACGGTGATCACCAGGAACGCGAAGACGACACCGTCGAGGGAATTGAGATAGCGGCTCTCGGCCGCAAAGGCCAGGTTGACGGCGTTCAGCATCAGCTCGATGCACATGAAGATCACGAGCGGGTTGCGACGGACCAGGAACCCGATGACGCCGAGGGTGAACATACCGCCGCTCAGCAGCAGAAACGAGTATGCGGGGATGTCCATCACTCCGCCTTCCGCATGGCCAGGTACACGGCACCCACCGCGGCCATCAGTAGCAGGATCGACGTCACCTCGACAGGAAGCAGGAACTTTGTATACAGCGCCGCACCCACGATCTGGACGTTGCCGGCCGTCGCGATCGCCGCCGGGGTCGCGGTCCCGGTGTGCCCCGAGAGATCGCGGTTGTAAAGGAGGGCGGCGAACAACCCGGCGAACACGACGCCGAAGACCACCCCGTAGGCCCACTCCATACTGCCGCGCCGCAGGGTCAGATCGAGCCCGGGATTGAGCAGGGCGATGATGAAGACAAAGAGCACCATGACCGCGCCGGCGTAGACGATGATCTGCGCGGCGAACAAGAACTGCGCATTCAGCATCAGGAACAGGATCGCCAGGCCCAGCATGTTCGCGACCAGGGAGAGCGCGTTGTAGATCGGACGACGGAAGGCGACCACCCCGGCGGCGGTCACCAGTTCCCAGGCGGCAAGCAACGCAAATCCGATTACCATTTGCGGGGATCCTTCTGCGCCGACGGTGCCGCCGTCGGCAGTGCGGTGTCGCCGAGGCTGGCGGAGAGGGGCTCTAGCAGGTCCTCCTTGACCGCGATGAACTTGTCGGGATGGTCATCGGCAAGGTCGTAGCGAGGCCCCATCGTGATCGCGTCGTAGGGGCAGGCTTCCTCGCACATGCCGCAATAGATACAGCGGAGCAGGTTGATCTCGTAGCGCTTGGCGTACCGCTCCCCCGGGGAAACCCGGTGCTCGGGCGTGTTCTCGGCCGCCTCGACCACGATGCAGCCGACCGGGCATGCGATGGCGCAGAGCTCGCAGCCGACGCATTTCTCCAGGCCGTCCGCGTAGCGGTGCAGAATGTGGCGGCCCCGCTCTCGAGGCGGGACCGGCTTCTGCCGCTCGGGATAGGAGATCGTGACGACCGGCTTTGTGTTGTGCTTGAAGGTCGTCAGCATCGCCTTCGCGATGTAAAGCGGCCCAGTGATCACCTCGCGGATGCCGGCCATCAGAAAATTCCCCTGGCGGCGACCGCCACGACGGCGGTGACCATCATCATCGCCAGCGATAGTGGGAAGAGGGACTTCCAACCGAGCGCCATCAGCCGGTCATACCTCAGCCGAGGCAGGGTGGCTCGCAGCCAGACATAGACATAGAGCAGCACGATCACCTTCAGGACAAACCACCACGGCCCGGGCAGGATCCCGAACGGGCCCCACCAACCACCGAGGAAGACGATGGTCGCGATCGAGCTGACGATGATCATGTTGATGTATTCCGCCATGAAGAAGAGGGCGAAGCGCATTCCCGAGTATTCCGTGTGATAACCGGCGACCAATTCCGTCTCAGCCTCGGGCAGGTCGAAGGGCGCCCGGTTCGTCTCGGCGATGCCCGCGATCATGTAGAGCAAAAACGCTGGCAGCAACGGGAGCACGAACCACCAGGTGTGCTGGGCGTTGACGATGTCGACCATGCTGACCGACCCGGCAAGGATGAACACCGGGACCAGCGAGAGGCCGAGCGCCATCTCATAGCTGATCATCTGCGCCGACGAGCGCAGGGCGCCGAGCATCGAGTACTTGCTGTTCGAGGCGTAGCCGGCCAGGAAGATGCCGTAGACGCCGACCGAGGTCACGGCAAAGTACCAGAGGACGCCGATGTTGACGTTCATCACGTACCAGCCGATGGTGTGGCCGAAGAGGACCAGCGGACCCGGCCCGCTGATTGGGATGATGGCAAAGCTCGACAGCGCGGCGCAGACTGAGATCAGCGGGGCAAGTAGATACAGGAATCGATCGCGACCTGCCGGTTCGCTGGCTGACTTGAAGAACAGTTTGAGCCCGTCGGCCGCCGGCTGGAGGAGGCCGAAGGGACCCACCCGGTTCGGCCCCGGCCGCTGCTGCATGCGGGCCTGGACCTTGCGCTCGAAGAGGGTTAGGTAGGCAAAGCCCGTCAGGAGTGCCCCGATCACGATCGCAGCCTTGATCAGGGTCACGACGAGGACCTCGAGCGTCATCGGCGCTCACTCCAGAGCACACGCTCGCCCCGGGTCATGGCCTCATAGGGCGGGAGCGCGCGCACCAGGTCGGACGCGATGTCATTGACCGAGTCGTACGTCCAGGTCGCGCCCAGCTGGTTGGCCAGGTCCTGGATCACGCGCCAGTCGTCGCGGACCGCGTCCGCGTCAATGGCGCGGCCGATGCGCTGGACGCGTCCCTCCATGTTGGTCACCGTCCCGTGCTTCTCCACGAAGGCGCGGGCCGGGATGACCACCTGGGCGACATCGTCGATCGGCGTCGCCTTGAAGCGATGGTGGATCACCAGCGGCAAGGTCGAAAGCCAGAGCGCCTCGGCCTCGGTCGGCGCGAAGCTGTGCAATGGGCTCGGATCGTGCAGGTAGAGCCCCTTGATGCCGGCATTGGACCAATCCCACCGGCCTTTCCCAGCGCCCCCGTTCAGCGAGCCGTAGCCCGGACCCGCGTGTGGAAGGATGCCGAGGTCGGTGGCGCCACGGCCATTGGGACCGATGCTGACGAGTAACCGACGAACGCTGCCTTTGATCCGCTTCGCGATCGCATCGTGGACGGCGATCGCCTGGGACCGGTTCCCCTCGGTTGCCAGGATGCCAACGACCATCGCCTCCGCAGGGACGGCGTCGAGCGCCGCCTCGCCCTCCGCGCTTCCGACCTTGATGATCTTGACGCCCTTGCGCTGGCTCTTGAGCAGCCGGAGGTGCAAAACGGGCGCGGCGTCGATCACCTCCTGGCCACCGAGCACAATGACGTGGTCGCAGCGCTCGATGTCGGCGATTGGGAGCGTCATGTCGTCGGGTGAGGTGGCGTCGACCGCGACGATGCGGTGGTCCAGATGGGGCGAGCGCAGCACCTCCCGGAAGAGGCGTTGGACGAGAAAGAGCTCCTCGTTGGTGGACCCGGGCGACGCCCAGGCGGCGATCGGTGAGCCCGAGCGCTTGATCGCCTCCGCCGTGAACTGCGCGAGCTCCGGATAGGAGACCTCCTCGAGCTTGCCACCACGACGGATTCTTGGACGCTCGATCGCCGACCTCTGGAAATTCACATGGCTGTACCGGCCGGCGTCACAGAGCCAGCTGTCATCGACGGCAACATTCTCACGCGACTGAAAGCGGCCGATCTTGTTGTTCCGGGCGTCGACCTGGATGTTGCAGCCCATGCTGCAGCCGGGGCAGACGCTGGCGGTGCGGTCGAGGTCCCACGGCCGGCTGATGAAGCGATACTTTCGCGACGTCAGCGCGCCGACCGGACAGATCTCCGTCCAGTTCCCCTGGTACTTGGACTGGGCCGGCTCATCGTTGAACGTCCCGATGATGGTGTGGACGCCGCGCTGGATGAGGGCCAGCTCACGCTCGCCGGAGATCTCCTCGCTGAAGCGGGTGCAGCGCCAGCACAGGATGCAGCGCTCGCGGTCGAGCACGATCTTGTCGGAGAGCGGGACCGCCTTGTCGAAATGCGCCTTCTGGTAGACGTAGCGGCTGGCGCCCGGCCCGTACTGGTAGGTCTGGTCTTGCAGGGGGCATTCGCCACCCTTGTCGCAGATCGGGCAGTCGAGCGGATGATTGATCAGCAGGAACTCGAGGACGCCCTTCTGGTACTTCCCCACCTGGTCGGTCTTGGTGCGGATGACCATGCCTTCCGCCACCGTCACGGCGCAGGCGGGTTGCATCTTCGGCATCTTCTCCACCTCGACAAGGCACATCCGGCAGACCGCCACCGGGGCCATCTTGGGATGGGAGCAGAAGATCGGGATATCGATCCCGACCTTCTTGGCGGCGTCGAGAATCAGGGTGCCCTTGGGCACCGTCACCGAGACGCCGTCGACGGTGACCGTGACCTGGTCCGTCTGCACGGCGGCCACTACGCGACGGCCTCCTGCGCGACCTTTTTGTAGGGGCAGCCCTTCTCGAGGACGTGCTGCTCGAACTCGTCGCGGAAGTACTTGATGACGCTGCGCGGAAACCAGGTGGAGGCGTCGCCCAGGGGGCAGAAGGAGCGCCCGTCGATGTTGTAGCCGACGTCGAGCAGCAAATCGATGTCCGGCTGACGCGCGGTCCCGGCTTCGAAGGTATCGAAGATGTTCGCCATCCAGAAGGTGCCCTCGCGGCAGGGCGTGCACTTGCCGCAGCTCTCGTGGTGGAAGAACTTCACGTAGCGCCGCGCCGCGTCAACCATGCAGGTCGTCTCGTCCATAACGACCATCGCGCCAGCGCCCGCCATTGACCCCGCTTTGGCGATGGCGTCGAAGTCGAGGGCCACATCGAGATGCTCGGGGAGCAAAACCATCATCGAGGCACCGCCCGGCTGAAAGGCCTTGAGCTTGCGGTTCTTCCAGACCCCGCCGGCATGGACCTCGATCAACTCCCGGATCGGGGTCCCATTCTCCACCTCATAGTTGCCCGGCTTGTTGACGTGCCCGCTGACGCACCAGACGCGGGTCCCCTTGCCGGTCGGGGTGCCCATCGCGCTGAACCAGTCGGCCCCGTTGAGCACGATGTGCGGGAGATTGGAAACGGTCTCGACATTGTTGACGACGGTCGGCTTGCCGTAGAGGCCCTTGACGGCAGGGAACGGCGGCTTGAGACGCGGCTCGCCGCGGTACCCCTCGAGTGACGTCAGCAGCGCTGTCTCCTCGCCACAGATGTAGGCGCCAGCCCCTCGGTGCAGGATGACATCGAGGTCGTAGCCCTTGCCCATGATGTTCTTGCCCAGGTAACCGGCATCGCGCGCTTCGTCGATGGCGTTCTCCAATGCCTCGTACTGCGGCAGATACTCGCCCCGGATATAGATGAACGCGAGGTTGGACCCGATCGCGTAGGCGGCGATCATGACCCCCTCGATCACCTGGTGCGGGCTTTTCTCAATCAGGTAACGATCTTTGAAGCAGCCCGGCTCGCTCTCGTCGGCATTGCAGACGAGGTATCGCGGATACACGCCCTTGGGCAGAAAGCTCCATTTGTTCCCGGTCGGGAAGCCGGCGCCGCCGCGGCCGCGTAGCCCACTCTTCTTGACCAGTTCGACAAGATCGTCCGGCTGCATCTGCAGCGCTTTCTTGTACCCGGAATAGCCGGCGTGGCGCTCGTAGACGCCGATCTGGTGGAGGTTCTCGACGGCGAAGTCGCGGGTCAGGACGGGCTTGAGTCCCATTATTTCTGCGTCTTCCTGCCGCGAGGCCGCGCGCCCTCGGCGCCGCTGCCCGCCTTCTCCCCTTTTACCGGGGCAACCGCCGCGGCCTTTTTCGGCCTGCCCATTTCATGCGGGGTCGGCGTGGTCCGCAGGCGCTCGAGGATGGCATCAATCTTTTCTGGCGTCAGGTCTTCCTCGAAGCGATGGTCGACCTGCATCATTGGCGCGCCGCCGCAGGCGCCGAGACACTCGATCGTCGAGTGCCAGGTGATGGCGCCGTCAGGGGTGGTCTGGCCGTTTCGGACGCCGAGGCGGCGCTCGATGTGGGCCGCCATCTCGTCGGCGCCGCGCAGCATGCAAGGCGCGTTGACGCAGATGACCACTTCGTGGCGGCCCTCTGGTCGGGTGAGGAACATGGAATAGAAGGACGCGGTCGCCTCGATCAGGGACGGCGGCAGCCCGAGCTGCTCGGCGATCTCCCCCATCGCCTCGTCGGTGACGTACCCCTGCTCGTGCTGGACGGCCCAGAGCGCGGGCAGGATCGCCGACTGTTTCGAGGGGTAGAGCGCCGCGGAGGCGCGGATGCGTTCAGTCGTTTCCTTGGTCAGCGCCACTTAGCGGTCCACGTCCCCGAGGATGAAATCCATGCTGCCCATGATGGCGATCACATCCGCCACCAGGACTCCCTGCACCAGCTGGCGGAGCGGCTGCAGGTTGCAGAGAGATGGTGGCCGGACCTTCATCCGGTATGGTTTGTTGGCTCCGTCGGAGACGAGGTAGAAGCCCAACTCGCCGCGAGGACTCTCGACAAAGCTGTAGACGTCGCCGACCGGACCCTTGAACCCCTCACTGACCAGCCGGAAGTGGTGGATGACAGACTCCATGCTCTTGCTCAGCTCGGTCCGCGGCGGCAGCGCCACCTTCCGGTTATTTGTCAGCCACGGGCCGTCCGGCAGACTGTCTTTCGCCTGCTGGAGGATCTTGAGACTCTCGCGCATCTCCTGGACGCGGACCTTGTAGCGGTCGAAGCAGTCGCCATTCTGGCCCAGCGGGACGTCGAAGTCATATTGCTCGTAGCCGCAATAGGGGAACGCCTTGCGCACGTCGTAGTCGACGCCGGAGGCGCGCAGCATGGGACCGGTCACGCCGGCCTCGATCGCCTGTTCGCGGCTCAGGGGGCCGACGCCGCGGAGACGCTCCAGCCAGATCGGGTTGTTGGTCAGCATCGACTCGAAGTCGTCGATCCGTGGCGGCATGACGTCAATGAAGCGCTGCAGCTGGTCGAGCCAGCCGTCCGGGAGATCCCAGGCGACGCCACCGACGCGGGTAAACGAGGTCATCATCCGCACGCCGGAGTAAAGCTCGTTCAGATCGAGGATCAGCTCGCGATCGCGCCAGGCGTAGAAGAAACCCGAGTAGACGCCGAGGTCGAGGCCGGCGGTGCCGAGCCAGAGCTCGTGGCTACCGAGGCGGGCGAGCTCCATCATCATTACGCGGATCGCCTGGGCGCGGGGTGGGACCTCGAGCTCCATCAACTTCTCGACCGCGCTGACGAAGCCAACGTTGTTGATCGGCGGCCCGAGGTAGTCCATCCGGTCGCTGAACGTGATGCCCTGGGTGTAGGTCTTGTCCTCGAAGGACTTTTCAAAGCCGGTGTGCAGGTAGCCGATATCCGCATCGGCGTCCTTCACGACCTCGCCGTCGAGCTTCAGCTTGACCCGGAGCACGCCATGGGTGCTGGGGTGCTGCGGGCCCATGTTGAGGTCCATCCACTCAGCCTCGCCCTCCTCCGCACCCCGGATGCGCGGCTCGAGAAACACGTCAGCCACGGATCGCGTCGGGCTCCAACCCCTCGAGCTTCTGGTCGCTGAAGATGACCGGCTCTCCGAACGAGACGTAGTCCTTTCGCAGCGGGTAGCCTTCCCAGCTGGCCGGCATCAGGATTCGGCGCAGATCCGGATGGCCCGCGAACTTGATGCCGAAGAGGTCGTAAGCCTCACGTTCGTGCCAGTCGGCTGCCGGCCACACCGACGTCAGGCTGAGAACCGTCGGCTCGGGCATGGCCGCCGTCGTCTTGATTCGGATCCGCGTCTTGTTCGCCAGCGAGCGCACCTCCCAGACGACCGTGAAGCGCGGCTCCCGCGCCGGCCAATCGACGGCCGTGGCATACAGGAAGTAGTCGAAGCCCTCGGCCTGCTTGAGATGGCGGGCCACTTCCAGCACCGAATCGGCCTCGACGACAATGCTCAGGTCGCCACGGAAGTCGGAGCTTTCCTGCAGCGCGCCGGGGAACGCCGAGTTGATCCGCTGGACCAGCGCGTTAGCGGCACTTTCACTCATGGGTGGTTGGACCGGGTTGGCATCGGTCAAGCGGAACGCTTGACCAGCGGCTCGCCGCGAATCCTGCGCTGCAACTTCACCACGGCGTCGATCAGCGCCTCGGGACGGGGCGGGCAGCCGGGGATATAGATGTCAACCGGGACGATCTTGTCGACGCTCTGGACGATCGCGTAGTTGTTGAACATGCCGGCCGAGGACGCACAGGCGCCCATCGCGATCACCCACTTTGGTTCCGGCATCTGGTCATATATCTGGCGCAAGACCGGGGCCATCTTGATTGAGACGCGGCCGGACACGATCATCAGGTCGGCCTGGCGGGGGGAGGCGCGGAAGAGCTCCGAGCCGAAGCGCGACAGGTCATGCCGTGGGCCGACCGTCCCCATCATCTCGATGGCGCAGCAGGCGAGCCCGAACAACGCCGGCCAGATGGCGCTGGAGCGGCCCCAGTTGATGACCTTGTCGATCTGGCTCGTCAGGATGTTGTCGCCCAGCGCGTTGAGGGGCGTCGGTCCGGCGGCGCGCCCCGTCGGCGTGGGAACCGGGCGAAGGCTCAGCTCCCCCACTCGAGCGCCCCCTTCTTCCAGACGTAAATCAACGCCACCAACAGGATGGCGACGAAGACGCCCATCTCGGCGACGCCGAACCAGCTGAGCTGCCGCAGGATGACCGCCCAAGGGTAGATGAAGATCGCCTCGACGTCAAAGATGATGAAGAGCATCGCCGTCAGGTAATAGGTGATCGAGAACCGGCGGCGTGCGCTCGAGCGGGGCACGATGCCGGATTCATAGGGAAGGTCCTTCGCGGCGGTCGGCCGGCTGCCCGCCAACCAGGGCGGAAGGAAGAGAGCAATGAAGCCGAAGACGACGACCGCGGCAAGGAAAATGAGCAGGGGAAGATAGTCGCTCAGCACGGTACGGGGCTGATATTAACAAAGGAAAGTTTGAATACAGGGGCGCCTTCCGCCCGCGCTGGGCGAATCAGGTCCTCGCCCTATGGCCGAAGATCTTCGAGTTCCCAGAGCGCACCCGGGTGATGCGCGCGCGGAAAGAGGCCGTCCGGATTCCCTTCCCGAAATTGCCGGGTGTGCTTGCGAAACCGGCAGAGGGTACACATGTACTGGCCCTCGGCCGGAATGCGGTCTCCAGGCTTGAGGCGGTCGCCGATCCGGATGCCGCGGCCGGGTTCGGGGCGGGGCGCGGCCTCTCCGGGATTCCAGGCCCCGCTCGCCACCAATGGGCGCGGCCCGACCGTGCCATCCGAGTCCGGTCGCAGCGCGTC
>JALYYC010000005.1 GCA_030946755.1 Candidatus Dormiibacterota bacterium | reverse complement strand
CATCGCGCTCCTGCATTACTCGCCGATCGAGGCCACCCTTGTGGGCGAACGGCTCGAGATCTACCCGTTCCTCGGCAGCTATCTGCTCGCCGAGGCGATCGACACGGCCGGCGCCGACCTGGTGCTGCATGGCCACGCCCATCGAGGAACCGAGAAGGGCGAAACCCCGGCCGGAATCCCGGTGCGGAACGTCGCCCAGCCCGTGATCGGGCACGCCTACAACGTCTACACGCTCGACGGCCATCACCGGCCCGCCCCGCTGGCGGGAATAGGTGAGCCCGCCCGACGATTTACCTAGGGGAACTCCAAGGAGGATTTTCATGCACAAAGCCAAAGCCGTTTGGAACGGCGTCACGCTCGCCGAAAGCGATCAGACGATCGTCGTCGAAGGCAACCATTACTTCCCGCCGGATTCGGTCAAGCGGGAGGCCTTCCAGCCGAGCGGAACACACACCATCTGCTCCTGGAAGGGCGAGGCCAGCTACTACACCGTGGTCGCTGATGGCAAGACCAACGCCGATGCCGCCTGGTTCTATCCGGCACCCAAGGCGGAGGCAAAGGAGATCAAGGACTACGTCGCCTTCTGGAAAGGCGTGAAGGTCGAAGCCTAGAACCCACCCGGGCCGGGGCGCTACGCTTCGGTTGAGTGACTGGCAGCCGCCCGACCGTCGTCTTCTTCCCGGAGGGAGCGTTCGGCCCGACGAATAACTGCGTCGGAATTGCCGACGTGCTCCGGCGTCGCGGGGCACGGGTCGTGTTCGTGATCGAGGAGTCGTTCAAAAGCACGCTGCAGGCGAAAGGCTTCGAGGAGGCGCTGATGCGCCTGAAATCGAAGCCGGCGATCGAAGAGGTCCCGGGCCAGTTCTGGAAGGACTTCATTCGCGAGACGGCCCCGGAGTTTCGGAAGACGACCTTGGAGCAGATCGAAACGCTGATCAAGCCGATCTGGAGCGAGCTAGTCTCCGGCTCAATGTACGTGAACTCGCGGCTTCAGGAGATCTTCGACTCGGTCCACCCGGACGTCATTGTCCAGGACAATGTCGTCGCCTTCGGCGCAGTGGCCACTGCCGGCGTCCCCTGGGTCCGAATCGTCTCCTGCAACCCACTCGAAATGAGCGATCCGGCCTTGCCGCCGGTCTTCTCCGGCCTACCGAGCGGCGACCACCGCGACTGGCAACGGTTCCGCGATGCCTATCGCGAGCAGCATGCGGAGCTCCACGAGGAGTTCAACCGGTACCTGACGGGGAGCGGCGCGCCACCCCTTCCGGTCGGCGCGTTCATGTACGAATCCCCGATCCTGAATCTCTACAACTACCCGGCCGACCTCGATTACCAACGGTCCCGGCCACTGGCCGAAACCTGGCACCGAGTGGAGTCGTGCGTGCGGACGACCGACGAACCATTTCAGATCGCCCGGATCCCTGGGGGTGGCAAGCTCATCTACCTCAGCCTCGGCAGCCTGGGCTCGGCGGACGTCGGCCTGATGAACCGGCTGATCGAGATTCTGGCCAAAAGCGGCCATCGCGTGATCGTTAGTAAGGGCCCGCAACACCAGGAGATCCAGCTCGCGGAGAATATGTGGGGGGCGGCGTTTCTGCCCCAGACCTCGGTACTCCCACTCGTCGACCTCGTCATCACCCACGGCGGCAACAACACCGTGACCGAGAGTCTCTACTTCGGCAAGCCGATGATCGTGTTGCCGCTCTTCTGGGATCAGCCCGATAACGCGCAGCGCGTCCAGGAGTCAGGGCTCGGCGTCCGCCTCGACCCGTTCCGCTGCACGGAGGACGAGCTGCTTGGATGGATCGGACGCCTGCTGGCCGATGACACGCTCCGGAGCCGTCTTCGGACCCTCTCGGCCCGACTGCAGGCTCAGCCCGGACCCGAACAGGCGGCGACGCTGATCGGCGAATTGGCGCGGAGCAACTCCGCACCCGGGACACACCGTTGACACCCCTGGCGGCAAGCTACCGGGAAGAACCGTTCTGGTGGCGTGAGGCGCCGCCGGCCAGCGGGCCCGCTGCCTCCCTGCCGACCGACGTGGATGTCGTGATCGTCGGCGGCGGGTACACCGGGATGATGGCGGCGACCAGGCTCGCCTGGCGGGGACGATCGGTGGCCGTGCTCGAGAAAGAGACGTTCGGCTGGGGAGCCAGCGGTCGCAACGGCGGCATGGTCCACCCCGGGTTCAAGGTCGACCCGGGCACGCTGCTGAGCCGGTGGGGCGAGCAAGGCCGGCGGCTCTATCGCGCCAGCCTCGATGCCTTCGCCCTCGTCGAGGAGACAATCGAGCGCTATGGCATCCGCTGCGAGTACGCGCGCACGGGCCATCTCTATCTCGCCTACCGCCCGGATCACGTGCCGCACCTCGCGGCCGAGGCAGAGTTGGTCGATCGAGAGTTCGGGATCAAGGCGACGATGATGTCGCAGGAGGCGTTGCAGGGGGAAGTCGGCTCGACCGCCTATCACGGAGGCATGCTGTTCGAGCGCAGCGGCGGGCTACACCCGGCGAAATATCTCGCCGGCCTGGTTCGGGTCGCGCGGGACGCCGGCGCGCACCTCTACGATCACCTGCCGGCGACAAGAGTCGAGGGGACGGCCCGCGGCTTCGACGTGGAGACCCCGCAGGGCCTGATCCGGTGTCGCGAGGTGCTGCTCGCGACCAACGGGTACACCGACAGCCTGCTTCCGCGGCTCCGACGCCGCGTGATCCCGGTGGGCAGCTACATCATCGCCACCGAACCACTGCCGGAGGACCTGGCCCACGGGCTTATCCCCAACCGGCGGATGCTCTTCGACTCCAAGAACTTCCTCTACTACTGGCGGCTCAGCCCGGACGGGCGCCGCATGCTGTTCGGCGGCCGCGCCAGCTTCGCCCCCACCTCGATTCCGAAAGCCCGTGACTGGCTCTACGAGGCGATGACGCGAGTCCATCCCCAGCTGGCGGGCGTCGCCGTGGAGCACGCCTGGGGTGGCCAGCTCGGTTTTACGTTCGATCGTATGCCGCACATCGGTCGCATCGGCGGCATCACCTACGCGCTCGGCTACTGCGGCACGGGCGTCGCGATGTCGACCTACTTCGGCCAGCTGGCGGCCGATTGGATCGCGGGCGAGGAGCTCCCGTCCTGCTGGCGGAGGCCGCTCCGTGGCGCACCCCTGTACCGCGAACGCCCCTGGTTCTTACCGGCGGTCGGCCTCTACTACCAGTTACGAGACCGGTTCTGAGGCAACCGACTCGCGCAGCTTGAAGCGCTGCGTCTTGCCGGTCGCCGTCTTGGGCAGGGTCTCGACGAACTCCACCCAGCGGGGCCGTTTGTACTCCGCAATCCGTTGCCGGACGAATTCCTGCAACTCCTGCGCGAGCGCGTCGGACGGCTGATATCCTGCCGCAAGCACGATGTAGGCCATCGGCTTTTCCAGGTCGTTCGTATCACGGCGGCTGACAACCCCCGCCTCCTGGACAGCTGGATGCTCGGCCATCGTGTTCTCGATCTCGACCGGGCTGACCCAGATCCCCCCCACCTTGAGCATGTCGTCCGCCCGACCGGCGTACCAGTAGAAACCGTCCGCGTCCCGCGAGTACTTGTCCCCGGTCCGGATCCAGTGACCCTCGATCGTGTCCTTGGTCCGCTCATGCTTGTTCCAGTAGTAGGCGCAGGTGCTGTCACCCTTGACCAACAGGTTGCCGATCGTCCCGTCGGCGACCTCCTGCCCAGCGTCGTCAAGGAGCCGCGCCTCATAGCCGGGCACCAGCTGACCCGTTGATCCCGGTCGGACCTGGCCGGGGCGGTTCGAGATGAAGATGTGCAGGATCTCGGTCGAGCCGATGCCATCGAGGATCTCGACGCCGAAGCGTTCCTTGAACCGGTCGAACAGGGCTTTCGGCAGCGCCTCCCCGGCGGAGACCGCCTGCCGGACGCTGTGCAGGTCAAAATCGTTCCCCTCGCGCCGGTGGGCGAGGAGCATCCCGTAGTTGGTCGGGACCGAGAAGAAGACGGTCGGGCGATAGCGCTCGATCTGGGCAAAGACGTTGGGCGCGGTCGGCGGTCCGGGCCAGAGGACGGTCGTGGCGCCGACGGCGAAGGGAAAGGTCAGGGCGTTACCAAGGCCGTAGGCGAAGAAGAGCTTGGCCACCGAGAAGGTGCGATCGGTCGCCGTGATACCGAGCACGCCCTGCGCGTAGAGCACCACGGTGTGGACAACGTCGTGGTGTAGATGCACCGCGCCCTTCGGAAAGCCGGTCGTCCCCGACGAGTAGAGCCAGAAGGCGGCGTCGTCGCGCGACGTCTCGGCCGGCTGGAGCTCGGGCGGCTGGCGAATGAGCCCGAGGAAGGGGATCGTGTCGGCAACCGCTTTCCCGTCCACAACGATATGCCTCAGATGCGGCGCTTCCTCGCGCGGAATGGCGAGGAGCGCAGGCAGCAATGCCTCGCTGACGATCGCTACCGCGGCCCGTGAGTCATTGAGCAGGTACTGGTAGTCGCGTGTCTTGAGCAGGGTGTTCGTCGGAACCGGAACGGCCGCGACCTTCTGCGCCGCGAAGAAGCTGTAGACGAAGGCGGGTGAGTCGAAGAGGAGAAGGAGAACCCGCTCCTCGCGGCGAACGCCAAGCGCCCGGAGCCCGTTGGCCACGCGGTTGGAGCGCTCGCTCACCTCGGCGTACGTGACGGACTCATCGCCGCACAGGATGGCAACCTGCTTGCCTCGGCCCTCGCGGACGTGACGATCGACGAGATAGTCGGCGAGATTGAAGCGTTCGGGGACAGCGACCTCGGGCAGCGCGGCGGCGCGCGCGATGCTGGCCATGGAAGAAGTCTAGCCCCGGTGCTTCAGCTTTCTCCGCCCTTGCGGCCGATGGCCGCCATATGGCTGCGGTCGCGGCTGAC
>JALYYC010000002.1 GCA_030946755.1 Candidatus Dormiibacterota bacterium | reverse complement strand
TGACGGTTTCGGACAGGCATTTCCCCGCCCGGATGTACCACGGCACCCCAGCCCACCGCCAGGAGTCAATCGACAACCTGAGGGCGCAGAAGGTCTCGACAGCGGAATCCCTGGCCACACCTTCCTGGTCACGGTAGCCGGCGAACTGACCCCGGACCAGGTCATCCGGTACCAGTGGGCGGATGGCCTTGAAGAGCTTGGCCTTCTCGCTCCTCAGGGCCTCGGTGTCCAGACGTGGCGGAGGCTCCATCGCCAGGTAGGCAACAACCTGGAAGAGGTGGTTCTCCACCACGTCCCGCAGGCAACCGGTGGCGTCGTAGAACTTGCCCCGGTCCTCGACACCGAAATCCTCGCCCATCGTGATCTGGACGCTGGCAACGTGGTCCCGGTTCCAGATCGGCTCGAGGAATGAGTTGGCGAAACGAAAGTAGAGGATGTTCTCCACCGCCTCCTTGCCGAGGAAATGGTCGATCCGGAATATCGCGTCTGTTGGAAAGACCGAGGCCGCGACGCGGTTCAAAGCGCGCGCGGATGCCAGGTCGTGCCCGAAGGGCTTCTCGATGATCACGCGTCCCGATTTGGCGAGGCCGGCCTTCGCGAGGCCCTTCACCACGGTGCCGAAGAGAGCCGGTGGGATGGCCAGGTAGTGTGCCGGCCGGCGAGCCTTACCCAGCGCGTTCTTCAGCTCGGCGAAGGTGCCCTCGTCGTTGTAGTCGCCGTCGACGTATCGCAGCAGCGACATCAGGCGCTTGAACGCCTTCCTGTCATCGATACCGCCATTCCGGCCGATGCTGTCCTCGGCCCTCTCGCGAAGGTCCGCCAGGGCCCACTCGGAGTGAGCAACGCCGACCACCGGCACCTCCAAGACTCCTCGCTTGACCATCGCGTAGAGCGCCGGGAAGATCTGCTTGTTGGCGAGGTCACCGGTTGCACCAAAGAACACCAGGGCATCTGAGGGCGCCGGGCTGTTGCCGCCGTTTTGCACCTCAGCCCTTCTTCTCGTCGTGCCCGCCGAACTGCTTGCGCATCGCCGATAGGACCTGGTCGGCGTAGTCGGCGTTGCCGCGCGACTCGAACCGCGAGAACAGCGCGGCGCTGATCACCGGCGCCGGCACGCCTTCGTCGATGGCGGCGAGGGCCGTCCAACGGCCCTCCCCGGAATCCGATACGTGTCCACTGAACTCCTTCAGGTTGGAGTCGTCAAGCAGAGCACCGGCGGTCAGGTCGAGCAGCCAGGAGGCGATCACGCTGCCACGACGCCAGACCTCCGCAACCTGCCCGATGTCGATCTCGTACTTGTAGGCTTCGGGCTCCCGCAGGGGGGTCGTCTCGGCGTCCTGCTCCCGCTGGTGGAGCCCGATGTCGGCGTTCTTGATGATGTTGAGGCCCTCGGCGTATGCCGACATCTGCCCGTACTCTATACCGTTATGGACCATCTTGACGAAGTGTCCGGCCCCGTTTGGACCGCAATGCAGGTAGCCGTGCTCCGCGGTGCTTGGCGGTCCCATCCGGCCGGGGGTGCGCGGCGCTGCCTCGACGCCGGGTGCGATTGTCTTGAAGATCGGCCCGAGGTGGGTGACCACGTCGTGCTCGCCCCCGATCATCAGGCAGTACCCGCGAGCGAGCCCGAAGACCCCGCCGCTGGTACCACAGTCAACGTGGTGGATGCCGTTCTTCTTGAGCGCTTTGGCGCGTGCGATGTCGTCGCGGTAGAAGCTGTTGCCGCCATCGATGATGATGTCACCCGGCTCCAGCCGCGTGGCGAGTTCCGTGATTGTGTCTCCGGCGACCGCAGCCGGCACCATGATCCAGGCGGCGCGCGGCGTGGCCAGCTTGGCAACGAAGTCGTCGAGGGAGTTTGCGCCTTCGACGCTCTTGCCTGTTGCCCCCATCACGGCCTCGGGGTTCACGTCATAGACCACACACTCGTGACCATCCTCGGTCAGCCGCTTCACCAGGTTGGCACCCATGCGACCCAGCCCGATCATTCCCAATTGCATCTTCGTTTCTCCTATCGTTGCCCGGCCGTCCTGGCCAGTTGTGCTCTTGCCGCGTGGATCACCCGCTCGGGGGTGAAGCCGAACTTCTTTTCGACGTCCTTGAGGGGGGCCGAAGCGCCAAAGGTGTGCATTCCAACCATCTCGCCGGTCGGCCCCACGTATCTGTCCCACCCGAAGGTTGAGGCCTGTTCCACGCCGACGCGCGCGGTCACGTGCGCCGGCAGAACGCTCTCGCAATAGGCCTGCGGCTGTCGTTCGAAGAGCTCCCAGGACGGCATGCTCACCACCCGGGCCCGGATGCCTTCGGCGGCCAGAACCTCGTATGCCGCCACCACCAGCCCGACCTCGCTGCCGGTGGCCATCAGGATGATCTCCGGCTCCCCAAGCCCTGCGTCGGCCATCACGTAGGCGCCCCGGTGAAGGTTTGAGGCAGCCGCGTAGCGGGTCCTGTCGAAGGTGGGCATGCTCTGGCGTGAGAGCACCAGGAGCGCCGGCTGGTGCTGGTAGGTCATGATCAGGCGCCAGGCCTCAACCACCTCATTTGCGTCGCCCGGGCGCAGGACAACCAGCCCTGGCATCGACCGCAGTGAGGCGAGTTGCTCGACCGGCTGGTGCGTCGGTCCGTCCTCCCCGACCCCGATCGAATCGTGGGTGAAGATGAAGATGACCGGGATCTGCATCATGGCGGCCAGCCGGATCGGTTCGCGCATGTACTCGGTGAAGATGAAGAACCCAGCACCGAAGGCCCGGATCTTGGACAGCGTCAGCCCGTTGACGATGCCCCCCATCGCGTGTT
>JALYYC010000179.1 GCA_030946755.1 Candidatus Dormiibacterota bacterium | reverse complement strand
GCTACCCCGTCCGACTCGTCGTTCCCGGATGGTATGGCATGACGCACGTCAAGTGGCTTCGGTCGATCACGCTCGTGAACCATCCATTCCGCGGCTACCAGCAGGAGCCTGCCTATCACGTGACGCCCTCCGATGACGAGCTGGGGGAACCGGTCACGCGCATGCTACCGAGGTCGCTGATGATTCCGCCTGGGATTCCCGACTTCATGTCGCGCGCGCGCCAGCTCGGCGTTGGGACGTGGACGCTCGAGGGCCGCGCCTGGTCCGGCCGCGGACCTGTGGTCCGTGTCGAGGTCAGCGCCGACGGCGGCCAAACCTGGGACGAGGCCGAGCTCGACGCGGAATCGAATGCCTACACCTGGCGCGCGTGGCGCTACCGGTGGGCCGCCGGTCGGGAGGGGGAGTTCGAGCTCTGCTGCCGGGCTAGCGACGCGGCGGGGAACGTCCAACCGCTGGTGGCACCGTGGAATGCCCAGGGAATGTGCAACAACGAGGTGCAGCGGATCGCGGTGCGAGTGGGACCGGGATCGGTGTCGGTCCAGGCCGCGGCCGACGGCCTTTCCTGATCGGGATCGCCACCGTCGTCCAGCTCGCTGCTATGCTGAATTCGGTCCTTCGGGGCAGGGGTGCGATTCCCCGATCGGCGGTATAGCCCGCGAGCGTCCTACGACGTATGACCCGGTGACGGCGTAAGCCAATTCCGGGGCCGACCGTACAGTCGGGATGAAAGAAGGCCTACGGTTGGCGCGCAGCCAGCCCGCGGATGCCCCGGCGGCCCAGAGGAGAAATCTAGATGGCCGTCCCGACGACAACGTCACAATTGGCAGCGCCGGCCCGACGGGCGGGCCTCGTGGACCGCTTCTCGGTGGCGCTGGTTGCCGTAGCCGCCACCATGTGGGCATTCGACATTTATTTCCGCAGGCACCTGGTCCATTTGGCGGCTTCGGAGATAGTCGTGGTCGAAGACTTTCTCATTACCGTCTTCCTGCTCGTCTTCCTAGTGCGCGGATGGCCCGAGATGAGGCGAATGTCATGGCGTGGCTGGATTGCATTGATCCTGATTGGGGTTGGGCCGCAGGCTGTCGCCACCCTACTATTCACGCAATCGTTCAAGCTGGCCGCGCAGCATCAGCTCTTCGCAGAAACCTACGTACTCCAGCAAACCCAACCACTGATCGCGATCGCGCTCGCCTGGATTGTCTTGGGGGAGCGGCGCCGCCGCTGGTTCTGGCCGATCGTAGCACTAGCGATTGCCGCGGTCTACCTGGTGTTATTTGCCAGTGACCCAACAGCACCGATCTCAGCCCTCCGGCAGGGTGAGGTCGAGGTCGGGCTCTACGCACTAGGGGCCGCGGCACTCTGGGCAAGCGGAACCGTCCTAGGCCGTTTCGTTCTCGGCACGCTGTCGTTTCAGACCACGACGGCCCTTCGGTTTACGATCGCTCTCCCGGTCCTCGTCGTCGTGGTGCTCGCGCAGTCGGGCGCTGCCGGTTTTGGTCAATACCGTGCCGATGATGTCGTTCCGTTTCTTGGGATTGCTTTGATTCCGGGTCTGCTTGCGCTGCTCCTCTATTACCGTGCGTTGGCCAGCACCCCAGCGACGCTCGCGACCGTGGCGGAGATGGCCTATCCGGTGGCGGCCACCATCATCTCAACGGCGCCGGCGGTACTTGTGTTCGGTCAGACGATTTTCTTCGGCCAACGCCTATATCCGGCTCAGGCTGTTGGCACACTGCTGCTGATTGGGGTGATCGCGTTACTCAACAGGGCGAAGGAGCGGACGCCACCGGTCGTCGTTAAAGAGGCTGACGCCGCTTAAGAGCAAATTGGACGTCGTTGCGAGGAATCGCGGTTGCACTTCGACGCGAACCTATCGTCCAACCGCACGCATAGCGGGGTAGAGCCCAAGCCCTGAGCAGCACAATCGGAAAAAGCTGTGGATAACTCCGACACGCAGCTGTCGCAAAGCGCTGCCATAATGCGGGCGGTCTTGAAGAAAGAACGTCGAACCTGGCTCCTTCCTGAACCGCTGCGTGCCCTACCGGGATTGGAGGCCTATTCGCCGGTTTTTCGGCAGATCCTTCACGGTCGGAGCGTCACGCAGCCCCGTCAGCTGGACCCATGGCTGGTCAGTGACCTGGGCCAGGCGCCCGACCCATTCCTGCTCAAGGACATGACGATTGCCTGCGACCTGATCGGCGACGCCGTCAAGGCTGGCCGCCGGATAGCCGTGTATGGCGACTACGACGCAGATGGCGTCACCGCCTGCGTGACGCTGGCCCGTGGTCTGCGCTCGGCCGGCGCGGACGTAGTCACCTACATTCCGAACCGGTTTACCGAAGGCTATGGCCTCAATGGCGAGGCACTGAAAGAGCTCGCGAGCCGCGGCGTGTCACTCGTGATCAGCTGCGATTGCGGAACGAACTCCGTCGAGGTGGCTCACGGGCGACCCGCCGGCATGCAACTGATCGTCACCGACCACCACGAGGTCGGGGCGGAGCGCCCCCCGGTCGATGCCTTGATCAATCCGAAACAGCCTGATTGCGCTTATCCCTTCGATGGGCTCGCGGCATGTGGTGTTGCCTATAAACTCCTGGTCGCACTCGAGCGGAGGGTCTTTCCCGGTCAGCTCGATCCGACCGCCTCGCTCGACGCCGTCGCGCTCGGGACGGTGGCAGACGTCGTGCCTTTGCATGCCGAAAACCGCGCCATCGTCAGGGCAGGCCTGCAGCGCCTGACGGAGTCGCCCGGGCACGGTTGTAAGGCGCTGCTCGCAGTCGCCAACATTAAGGGCCCGGTGACTGCCGAGCACCTTGCCTTTCAGCTAGGCCCCCGGATCAACGCAGCCGGTCGCATGGAGGATGCGGTGCTCGCGCTCGATCTCTTGATGGCCGACTCGCGTGAAGCCGCCGAGCCGATGGCCGCCCGCCTGCATGAGCAGAATGCGCAGCGGCAGCAATTGACCGCCGAGATCGTGCGCCAGGCGAAGGCGCAGGTCGCTGAGCTCGGCGACGACGCGCCCGTCATCGTGATGGGTGCCCAGGACTGGCCTCTCGGGGTCCTCGGTCTCGCCGCCAGCCGGCTCGTCGAGGAGTTTTACCGACCGACCTTCATTTTCAACATGGAAGGCGACGAGTGGCGTGGATCGGCGCGCAGTATCGAGGGCTTTCACCTCGTGGACTGCTTGCAGCATTGCGCGCCCCTGCTCCATCGATTCGGTGGGCATGCGATGGCCGCGGGCCTGACGGTCCGTCGTGAGCAGTTCCCGGCGTTGCAGGAATGCCTTCGCGACTACGCCGCCCAACGGCTTGATCGCGTGGCGTTCTCGCGCCCGATCAAGGTCGAGGCGACCGCATCCCTGGCCGACCTGAAGCCGAGTCTCCACCAGGAAATCCAGATGCTCGCACCCTTTGGCGTCGGCAATCGCGAACCCCTGCTGATCAGCAGGGGTGTCGAGGTCCTGCGCGCCGAGACGTTTGGCACGGGGGCCCGCCACCTGCGGCTGCAGTTGAAAGACCAAACGGCCAGCGCCGAGGCCTTCGCCTTCGACAAGGGAAGCTCCGCCGCGCATCTCCCCAGGGGCCGGCGCATCGATCTCGTCTACGGGCTCGATTGCGAGCGCTGGGACGGCCTCGATCGGGTTCGGCTCCACCTCAAGGACCTCCGGCCATCGGCCGAGCCTGTGGTCGTTCCGCTTGACAGCGGGATTGCTTTACGAAACCAAACCCCTGTGCTACGGTAAGAGCCTGGTGCTTGGGGAAGGGCACCTTGTTTAGCAACAAGTAACAGAGGCAGGATGCTGGACGAGGTTCGCACTCCAAGGCTGATGATCGCCGGCACTGCGAGTAGTGTCGGCAAGACGACGATCACCGCGGGCCTCATTGCCGCCTTCAAGGCTCGCGGTCTTACCGTGCAGGCCTTCAAGGTCGGCCCCGACTTCATCGACCCCGCCTACCTCGCCCACGTCAGCGGCAGGCCCTGCCGGAACCTTGACTCGTGGATGCTCGGAGAAGGCGCGCTGCGGCAGGTGCTGGCGCACGGTTCGGTCGGCGCGGACCTTGTGATCATCGAGGGAATGATGGGTCTGTTCGACGGAAGAGGCGGGAACACCGAGGGCAGCACCGCCGAGGTCGCCCTGACGACGCGCGCCCCGGTCGTATTGATCATGGACGTTGCGCGTATGGCCGAAAGCGCGGCGGCGATCGCGCTCGGCTTCAAATCCTACGCGGGCCCGCTCAAGATCGCGGGCGTCTTGCTCAACAACGTCGGCTCGGACGATCATCGGCGCAGCGTCGAGGAGGCGATCTGGAACGGAGCCAAGCTGCCGGTGCTCGGCGCGCTGCCGGCGATGCCCGAGGTCGGCATTCCCGAGCGGCAGCTCGGTCTTCTGCCGGTCCTGGAGAACAAGGCCTGGGATCGCATGATCGCCCAGCTGGCGGGGGTGATCGAGCGGCAGGTCGACCTCGACCTGTTGTTGCGGATTGCGCGCAAGGCGGAGCTGGTTCCACTGGTTCCGAACAAAGTCTTCCAGGACAAGCCCGCGACCGGCCGGCCGGTGCGCATCGCCGTCGCCTATGACGAAGCCTTCAACTTCTATTACCCGGAGAACCTCGAGCTGATGGAGGAGCACGGTGCCGAGGTCGTTCCGTTCAGCCCCCTCGAAGACGCCGCGCTCCCGTCAGACGTGGCCGGCGTCTATCTCGGTGGCGGTTTCCCGGAAGTCTTCGCCGAGCCACTGGCCAGCAATCACTCGATGGCCGAATCGCTCCAGCGCGCGCACCGCAGCGGGATGCCAATCTACGCCGAGTGTGGTGGGCTGATGTTCCTCTCGCGGTCGCTGCAAACCGAGGCCGGGGCGCGTCATCGAATGGTCGGGATCGTCCCCGTCGACGTCGAGATGGACGGTGAGGTGCACCGCTTTGGCTACCGACAGGTCATGACGCTCGAGCACAGCCTGCTCGCCGCCAAGGGGCAGTTCTATCGCGGACACGAATTCCACTGGAGCCGCATCGTCAACCAGGACCCGGCCACCAGGCCGGCCTACCAGATGACGAACGCGGAAGGCGACGTGATCGGCTATGAGGGGGTTGTCATGCCCAACCTGCTTGCAAGCTATGTCCATCTTCACTTCGGCCAGAACCCCGCATTGGTGGAGAAGCTCCTCACCCACTGCCGCGAGTACAGCAGCGTGCACAGCGCCGTCTGATCACCCTGACGGTTTGAATCGGGGGCCGGTTGGGCATTTACGGATAGATCATGGCCACCCCGCAGTACAAGGACTACTACCAGACGCTGGGGGTCCAGCGGACCGCCACCGAGAAGGAGATCAAGTCCGCCTACCGGCGGCTCGCCCGCCAGTTCCACCCGGACATCAACAAGGACCCGAAGGCGACCGACCGGTTCAAGCTCATCAACGAGGCCTACGAGGTCCTCAGTGACCCAAAGAAGCGCACCAAGTACGATCAGCTCGGCGCTGACTGGGAGCGCGTTGAGCGCGAGCAGGAGTACGCCCGGCAGTACCAGTCGCAGCCGGGTGCCCAGGCCGGCCGGTTCGGCGATTTCAGTGATTTCTTCAACACCTTCTTCTCCGGCGAGAGCGGCCGGTTCGCCGGGTTCGACACCGGCCGCCAGCGAACCGCAACCCGTGAGCGCGGCGAGGACATCGAGCATCCGATCGAGGTGAGCCTCGAAGAGGCGGCCGGGGGTGGCGAGCGCACGATCCAGACCGAGGTCCCAGAGCCATGTCCGACCTGCGGCGGCTCCGGGTATGCGACCGAGCGGCGGCAGGCCGGCAATCGAACCGTCATGGAGACGGTGACCTGCCCAACCTGCAGCGGAACCGGCGTCCGGGCGAGCCGCCGGCAGATCCGGGTCACAATCCCGGCCGGGGTTGCCGAGGGGTCACGCATTCGGGTTCGAGGTGAGGGCCAGCGAGGTGGCGAGCACGGCGATCTCTACCTCAAGGTGCATCTGCAGGCGCACCCCCGGTTCGCCGCCAGGGGCCGCGATCTGCACACCGCGCTGCCGGTCCTCGACGACCAGGCGGTGCTCGGCGATGAGGTCATGGTCCCGACCCTGACGGGCAGCCAGTTGCAGCTTCGGATACCCCCCGATAGCCAGGCCGGCCGGGTTTTTCGCCTGAAAGGGAAGGGCCTGCCCGGGCTCAAGGACGGCGTGCCCGGAGACCTGTACGCGACGTTGGAAATCCGGACCCCGGATCAAGTCACACCCGAAATGCGGGAACTCTACGAGCGCCTGCGCCAGGCGCGGTCGGCGGCGAAACCTTAGCGGCTTCGAAAGAAGAGGTTCAGCAAGACTGTCAGGATCACGCTGATCACGATTCCGGACGCAAGCGGAATGTAGACATGGGTGTTGCCCCGGCTGAATGAAAGGTCACCGGGAAGCCGGCCGAGAAACGGAATCCTCCAGCCGGCGACGAGGAAGAGCCCCGCCACGAGGATCAGTCCACCGACCACGATCAGGAGCTTGCCGACTTCGGGCACGATCAGATCGTACCCGCCCGCCGGACCCGGCCGTCGACCGAGGTCGCCGTCGGTGTTAGAAGCCGACCCAGCCGATCGCTTGTTCGATCTGGGCGCGGTTCATGCCCGCGATCGCCACTCCGTCGATCACGGTAAGCGGGACGTTCCTGGCCTCGCCTTTGACTTCCCGGAGCTCACGGCCGTCCAGCTTTCCGTCGGCGCAGACGTGCTCCTGGAACTCGACCCCGCGATCCTCGAGGATCTCTTTGATTCGCCGGCTGTTATCGCAGCCGGGCTTCGTGTAGACAATGACTTCCACGGATCGGCCTCCTCTATTCATGTGGGCGGCTCGCCCGCGCTTCCACATGTCGTGATACCGCTCCTATCAATAGGATCCAGTCCAGCGTACCAGTGAATATGGTATTTGTCCAATCCGTTTTTCTGATGAGTTGGATCGAAATGGCCGATAACTGACCCGGCGTCGTGATCGTTGACAGCCCCCAGCCCGAGCCCCTACACTTGCCGGGACCCGTCGTCCTTTAAGCAGCCCGGTGAGGCTGGAAGGAGAGACCGTGAGCGACACCCTGACCGCCGTCCGGGCTCCCCGGACGCGACGCCCGCTCCGCCACATCCGCGGCCCCCTCGACCTCGATCGCCCCCTGACCGAGCAGCTGCTGGCCCAGGCCGCGGCCTACGAAGCAGGCGAAGCGGCCGGCCTCCCGCGGCGGGTGCTGGCGACGATTTTCTACGAACCCAGCACCAGGACCCGCTTCTCCTTTGAGTCGGCGATGCTCCGCCTCGGCGGACAGGTGATCTCGGCGGAGAACGCCACCAAAGCCTCCTCGGCCATAAAGGGCGAGTCGCTCGAGGACACCATCCGGATCATCAGCGGCTATGCCGATGCCATCGTGTTGCGCCACCCGGAGATCGGGGCGGCCGACCGCGCCGCTCGCGCCGCCGACGTTCCGATCATCAACGCCGGCGACGGGGCCGGTCACCATCCGACCCAGGCGCTCCTCGACCTGTACACGATCAAGAAGGAGTTGGGGCGTCTCGATCACCTGCGGGTCGGCCTGGTCGGTGACCTCCGTCACGGCCGGACGGTCCGTTCCCTAGCGTTGCTGCTGTCGATGTTTCCCGGCACGGATCTCACGCTCGTCTCACCGGGGTCGCTGACCATGGAGCAGGATGTGCTCAGCGCATTGACCGCCCGCGGCGTGCGCTATGCGCAGGGCGATCGGCTGGCCGAGGTCGTGCCGGCGCTCGACGTGCTCTACCAGACCCGGATCCAGGCGGAGCGATTCGAATCACCAGAGTCCTACGAACGCCATCGCGGCGTCTACGTCATCGATCCAGCCGTCATGCGACGCTTGCCGGATCACGCCATCCTGATGCATCCCATGCCTCGCGTTGGCGAGATCGACCCGGCCGTTGACGATGACCCACGAGCCGCCTACTTCCGGCAGGCCAAAAACGGCCTGGTGGTGCGGATGGCGGTCCTTGCGTGGGCCATGGGCTCGTGATGCTGCAGACGCCTCGCGCCAAAGCCGTCATCCTCGACGGCGACGGGATCCGGCGTGCCTGGCGCCGGATCGCCCACGAGATCGTGGAACGGCAACCGGGTCTCGACCGGCTGGCGCTCATCGGCATCGTGACCCGTGGCGTGCCGCTGGCCGAGCGACTGGCCGCGAGCCTGGAAGAGCTCGAGGGCGTCCGGCCGCCGGTGATCACGCTCGACGTCCGCAGTTACCGCGATGACCTGCCCCGGGGGGCAAGCGCGCTGCCGACGCTTCCGGCGGCGGCGGTGCAGGATCGGCCGATCCTGCTGGTGGACGACGTGCTCTTCAACGGCCGAACCGTCCGGGCGGCGATCGATGCCGTGATTGCTGCCGGCCGCCCGACCCTGATCCAGCTCGCGGTGCTGGTGGATCGCGGCCATCGGGAGCTACCCATCCGCCCGGACTACGTCGGCAAGAATGTGCCGACCTCGCGGCAGGAGTGGGTCGATGTCCACCTGCTCGAGGTGGACGGCGAGGACGCGGTCCGCATCGTCGAGCGGGCCGACTCGTGATCCGTTTTCACGGCGTGCGCCTGCTCGGGTCCGGCGGGCTCTCGGGACCGCAGACGATCGAAGTCCAGGCGGAGGATGCCGACGCCGAGCGGGATGCGACCGGGCTGATCCTCTCCCCCGGCTGGATCGACCTCCATGCCCACCTCCGCGACCCGGGGTTCCCCGAGAGTGAGACGCTCGCCACCGCCTCCGCGAGCGCAGCCGCGGGCGGGTTCACTCACGTCGTGGCGATGGCGAATACCAACCCCGTGACCGACCACGCCGGTCTTGTCAGCGCGCTGCTCGAACGGGCGGCCACCATGCCGGTTCGCCTCAGCGTGGTGGCGGCCCTGACCGAGCGCCTGGAGGGTCGGACGTTGACCGATGCCGACGCGCTGCACCAGGCGGGCGCGGTTGCCCTCTCCGACGACGGCCGCCATGCGATGGATCGCCGCACGCTGACCCGCGGCTTGCAGGCGGCCGGCCGAGCGGGACTCCCGGTGCTCGTGCATGGCCAGCTGGAGGCGCTCGGGAGGGACCCGGTGGCGGAGGACAGTGGGATCGCGCAGGCGCTCGAGGCGCTCGCCGACGCGCCTGGGGCCCGTCTGCACCTGCAGCACGTCAGCACAAGAAAGGCGGTCGAGCGGTTGCGGGCCGCGAAGGCGGCCGGGCTTACGGTCACGGCCGAAGTGACACCCCATCATCTGGCGCTAACCGCCGCCGATGTCCGGGACGGCGATCCGAACGTCAGCCCGCCCCTGCGCACCTCGGATGACCGCGATGCCACCGTCGAGGCGCTCATCGATGGCGTCATCGACGTCATCGCCACCGACCATGCCCCGCATTCCGCTGCGGCCAAAGCCGCGGGGTCGAACGGGTATCACGGCTTAGAAATCGCGGCCGGTGTCGTCCTCGGACTCCAGCTACCCTGGTCGGTGCTGCACCGCGCCCTGGTGACGCGGCCCGCCGAAATCCTCGGCCTCGGACCAACGCACGACTGGATTCTCATCGACCCGGGCGAGCGCTGGACGGTCGACCCCACGCTGTTTGCCAGCCGTGGGCGCAACACCCCGTTTGCGGGACGCCAGCTGCGCGGCCGGGTCACCATGACCCTGTGCCGGAATCAGGTCGTGTATCGGGAGGCATCACTGGTTGGCTGAGCCGATGGTTCTCCTCCTCGAGGATGGGTTCACCCTGCTTGGGGAGCGCGGCGGCCTGGCGGGAGCGGCGGTCGGGGAGGTCGTCATCAACACCTCGATGACCGGCTACCAGGAGGTTCTGTCGGATCCGTCCTATGCCGGCCAGATGGTCGTCATGACCTATCCCCTGATCGGAAACTACGGCGCGGCCCCGGCCTTTATGGAGTCGGGCCGACCGTGGGCGCGCGCGCTGATTACCCGGGAGCTCAGCCCCGATTACGAGCACTGGCAGGCCCAGCAGGCGCTCACGGATTGGCTCGACCCGTTCCAGATCCCGGTGCTGACCGGGTGCGATACCCGCCGACTCGCGCGGCACCTGCGGGGCACCGGCGCGCAGCGGGCCATCATCGGTCCCGCGAGCCAGCTCGCCGCCCTGCACGACCGCGTGCAGGAGGTGAAGCCGCTGGAAGAGCAAGACCTGGTGCGCGAAGTCTCGGAGGCCTTCCACGACGTGGACGAGCCGCTCGATCCGGCGCTCTCCGATCGTGCCCGGCGCCAATGGTCCGGCATGCGGGTGGTCCTGGTCGACTTCGGGGTCAAGCGGAATATCCTGCGGTCCCTCCGCGCTCGCGGACTCGAGGTCGAGGTTGTCCCCTACGACACCGATGCGGAACGTATCTTCGGCAGGCGGCCGGACGCGGTCGTACTCTCGAATGGGCCGGGTGACCCCGCCAGGCTTCCGGGCCAGGTGGCGATGACGGCGCGGCTGATCCAGGCGCTACCCGTTCTCGGCATCTGCCTCGGGCACCAGCTGATCGCCCAGGCCGCGGGCGCGCGGACCTCGCGGCTCCGCTTCGGCCATCACGGGGGGAACCATCCTGTGCTCGACGTGGGGAGTGGCCGCGTCACGATGACCTCACAGAACCATGAGTTCCAGGTCGATGCCTCCACCATCCCGGCGGGCAGTGGGTTCAGCGTCAGTCATCGAAACCTGCATGACGGATCGGTTGAAGGGCTCGCGCACGCGCACCTGCCGGTCCGGTCGGTCCAGTTCCATCCTGAGGGTTGCCCTGGGCCCCAGGACAACCAGGGTGTCTTCGATGAGTTCCTGGACCTGATTCGAGGCACGCGCGGCCCGATCGTCCTGACCACACCGCGCCCGGCGCGGCCCACCACCGTGCTGGTGATCGGCTCAGGCCCGATCATCATCGGGCAAGCCGCGGAGTTCGACTACGCGGGAACGCAGGCCTGCCGTGCCCTGCGGGAAGAGGGTGTCCGGACGGTCCTGGTCAACTCCAACCCGGCGACGATCATGACCGACGAGGGGGTCGCCGACCGCGTATACATCGAACCGCTGACGGTGGATGCCGTCACCGCGATCATCGAGCGCGAGCGCCCGGACGGTCTCCTGGCGACGCTCGGCGGCCAGACGGGCCTCAACCTGGCGGTGGCCCTGGCTGATGCGGGCGTGCTGGACCAGTACGGCGTCCGCTTGCTCGGGACACCCCTCGCGTCGATCAAAGACGCGGAAGACCGCGACGCGTTCAAGCACGTGCTGCTTCGAATCGGGGAACCCGTTCCGGAGAGTCTGACGGTCACCACGGTCGACGCCGCACGGGACTTCGGCGCGGCCATTGGATTTCCGCTGGTCGTGCGCCCGGCCTACACCCTCGGCGGAACAGGCGGCGGGATGGCGGGGAGCCCGATCGAGCTCGAAGCGATCGTCGGGGACGGCCTGGCGGCCAGCCCGATCCACCAGGTCCTGGTCGAGCGGGCGCTACTCGGGTGGAAGGAGATCGAGTACGAGGTGATGCGGGATGCCAACGACACATGCATCGCGGTCTGCAACATGGAAAACCTGGACCCGATGGGCGTCCACACTGGCGACAGCATCGTCGTGGCGCCGAGCCAGACGCTCTCCGACCGCCAGGTCCAGATGCTTCGCTCGGCGTCGCTCCGCATCATCCGCGCGCTCCGCATCGAGGGTGGCTGCAATGTCCAGTTCGCGCTCGACCCCGCCTCCGATCAGTACTTCGTGATCGAGGTCAACCCGCGCGTCAGCCGGTCGTCAGCGCTCGCGTCGAAAGCGACCGGCTACCCGATCGCGCGCGTCGCGGCGAAGATCGCGGTTGGGCGACACCTGCACGAGATTCCGAATGCCGTCACTGGCAAGACGAGCGCGGCCTTCGAGCCCGCGCTGGACTACTGCGTCGTCAAGATTCCGCGCTGGCCCTTCGACAAGTTCCCGGCCGCCGATCGCACCCTCGGCACCCAGATGAAGTCGACCGGTGAGGTGATGGCGATCGAGCGGACCTTCGAGGCGGCGATGAGCAAAGCCATCCGTGCGCTCGAGCAGCGATTGCCCGACGCGACGCAGCTCCGTGGACGGCCCGATCTGCTGAACCAGCCGAACGATCGACGGCTCTTTGCGGCATTCCAGGCGCTTCGGGACGGGGCCACGAACGATGAGGTGAGTCGCGCCACCGGGTATGCGACCTGGTTCACTCATCGGTTGCAGGCCCTGATCCGGGTGGAAGAGGCCCTCAGCGCCGGCCCCGTGGACGCCGAACTGGTGTTACGCGCCAGGCGCGCCGGTTTTGCCGACGCGCGGATCGCCGAATTGACCGGCGCCGAGACCCTGCCGGGGAGCCGGGGACCCGTCTACCGCCAGGTCGACACCTGCGCCGCCGAGTTCGAGGCCGTCACGCCGTATTTCTATTCGACCTTCGAAGACGAGGACGAGGTGCAGGCCTCGGCGCACACGGCCGTCGCCGTCATCGGGTCTGGTCCAATCCGGATTGGTCAGGGAATCGAGTTCGACTACTGCAGCGTGCATGCCTCGGCAGCCCTGCGTGACGCCGGCTACGACAGCGTCCTCATCAATAGCAACCCGGAGACGGTGAGCACGGACTTCGATGCCTCGTCTCGCCTCTACTTCGAACCGCTGGACCTCGACGGCGTCCGCAACGTGCTCCAGCGTGAGGCCGCCCTGGGCGTCATCGTGCAATTCGGCGGCCAGACCGGTCTTAACCTGGCCGACGCCCTGGCCGCCGCGGGCATCCGGATCATCGGTTCGACGGTCGAGACGATCGACCTCGCCGAGGACCGACGCCGGTGCGAGGCGCTGCTGCGGGGCAGCGGGATCCCCCAATCACCAGGTGGCTCCGCAACCGATGCCGCGACGGCGCTGGCGGTGGCGGATCGGGTCGGGTATCCGGTCCTGGTGCGGCCCTCTTACGTGCTCGGCGGCCGCGCGATGGAAATCATCCACACGCCTGCCGATCTGCGGCGCTATCTCGAGGCGGCCCCGGCCCTGGGCATCCGGGGTCCGATTCTGGTCGACAAGTACCTGCTCGGCCGAGAGTTGGACGTCGATGCCGTCTCCGACGGGACGACCGTGCTGATCCCCGGGATCCTCGAGCACATCGAGCGCGCGGGGATTCATTCGGGCGACTCGTTTGCCGTGTATCCGCCGATCACCCTGACCGCGGAGGAACGTGATCGCGTGGTGGAGGCCACGACCACAATCGCCCGTCTCCTGCGGGTGGTCGGGCTGGTGAACATCCAGTTTGTGATCCAGGATGGCATCCCCTATGTGCTGGAGGTGAATCCGCGAGCCAGCCGGACCGTGCCGTTCCTCAGCAAGGTCACGGGCATCGCGATGGTGAACATCGCCACCCGCGCCTCGCTGGGTCAATCGCTGGCGGACCAGGGCCTGCGTGGTGGCCTCCATCCGCACGGGCCGCTCCACGCGGTCAAGGCGCCCGTCTTCTCGATGGCGAAACTCCCCGCGGTCGATGCGGTCCTGGGTCCGGAAATGAAGTCCACTGGCGAGGCGATGGGGATCGCGGAAGACCTTCCGGCGGCGCTCTACAAGGCCTTCCGCTCGACGATGCAGGAGCCACCGCCCGACGGGGCGGCGCTCTGCTCGATCGCCGACGTCGACAAGACCGAGGCCGTCCCGATCATGCGAGCCCTGCACGCCCTCGGTATCCGGCTCTATGCGACCGACGGCACCGCCCGGCTGCTGCGTGAAGCCGGCCTGCCGGTGACCTCCGTGCATAAGCTCCGCGACGGCCATCCCAACGTGATCGACGTGATCGAGTCCGGCCAGGTGCACCTCGTCATCAACACCGTCTCGGGATCGGGACGCACCAGCGCGCCGGGGGCGGGCGTACCCTTGCGAGACGGCTACGAAATCCGCCGGGCCTCGGTGGAACGCCGGATTCCGTGTCTGACCTCGCTCGATACCGCGCGGGCGCTCGCCGAGGCGCTCGGGGCGGCAAGGCGCGAACCACACGGGAGCGTCGCGGTCCTCGGCGAGTACGTCCGCCGCGTCGCGGCGCAGCCGGTGCACGCGTGACCGCAACCGTTGCCTCGGCCCAGGTGGTCGAGCACTCCGCCCCCATGGCCGGCGCCATCGAGTTGGTCCTGCAACATCCTGACGCGGCGGCCGCCGCGGCCCCGGGCCAGTTCTTTCAGCTGGCGGTCGAGGCGCCGCACGCCATACTTCGACGGCCCTACAGCGTCGCCTGGGCCGACCCGGCCAGCGGACGCATCGGCTTCATCTTCAATGTCGTGGGCGCGGGTAGCAGCTGGCTCGCCTCGCGGCGCGTCGGTGATGGCATCGATCTCCTCGGCCCGCTTGGGGTTGGCTTCACGGTCGATGGAGGAACCCGTCCCGCCGTCTGCGTCGCGGGCGGCCTGGGGATCGCCGCCTTCCCGGCACTGGTCGTCGCCCTGGTCGGGCGCGGCCGCCCTGTCCTCCTCCTGCATGGGGCGAGGGCCTCCACCCAGCTCCTCCCCCCGGCGCGGCTCAAGGGCGCCGAAGTCCGTCAGGCGACGGACGACGGAAGCGCCGGCCTTCGAGGGACGGTGCTCGACCTGCTGCCGAGCGCCGGGCTCGCCGACGCTGATCTGTTCGCCTGCGGTCCGACCCCGATGCTCGGTGGATTGATCGACATCGCTCGCCAGCTCGAGGTGCCGCTGGCGCGGATCCAGGTTGCGCTGGAAACGCCGATGGGTTGCGGGATGGGGACCTGTCTGGGTTGCGTCACCCCGAAACATGGGGGCGGCTATTTGCTCACCTGCACCGAGGGCCCGTGCATCCGGGCTGACCGGATCGACTGGGGGCGAATGGTGGACGCGTTTCATGGCTGATCAGCCCGACATCAGCGTTGACCTCGGACGTGGTCTACGGTTGCGGTCGCCCGTCCTGATGGCGTCGGGAACGTTCGGGTATGGCTTCGACGCCCCACTGGTCGACCGAGGAGCTCTCGGCGCCATCGTCACCAAGGGGACGACCGTCGGGCCGCGCGAGGGCAACCCGCCAACCAGGATCGCGGAGACCGCGTCCGGGATGCTGAATGCGATCGGGCTGCAGAATCCCGGGGTCGAGTATGTCGCCACCGCCTATGGCCCACGCTGGGCTCGATGGGACCTGCCGGTGATCGTCAACGTCGCGGGTGAGTCGATCGAGGACTACGTCTCGATCGCGCGCCGGCTGAGCGGATTGCCCGGCATCGCGGGCTTCGAGCTCAACATCTCCTGCCCGAATGTCGCCCTCGGCCTGCAGTTCGGTGTCGACGCGCGGCTGGCGGGCGAGTTGACGGCAGCCGTCCGCGCGGCCACGCCGCTGCCGCTGACCGTGAAGCTCACCCCCAACGTCACCGACATCGTCGCCATTGCGCGCGCGGTGGAGGACGCCGGGGCGGACAGCGTTTCCGCGATCAACACCTACGTGGGGATGGCGCTCGACAGCCGCCGGCGCCGGCCGGTCCTCGGGCGCGGGAGCGGCGGCCTCAGCGGTCCGGCGATCAAGCCACTGGCGCTGCAGGCCGTCTGGCAGGTTGCGGCAACGGTCCAGGTCCCCGTGATCGGCATCGGCGGGATCACGACGGTGTCGGACGCGCTCGAGTTCCTGATGGCGGGCGCGGCCGCCATCCAGCTGGGGACGATCAACTACAGCCGGCCGCAGGCAGCCCGGGAGATCCGGGATGGGGTTGTCGCCTACCTGCAGAGCCAGAAGATGCGCTCCCTCTCGTCGGTGCGGATCGCTGCGCCGCGCGTGGCCGCGCATGTCTGATCCCGAAGAGGCGTTCGGGTCGGCGGGCGCCTTCCTCCGCGGTCACTTCGTCTACACCAGCGGCCGGCATGGCGCCGATTACCTGGAAAAATTCCGGATCCTCGAAGACCCGACGGCCACCGGGCAGCTCTGCGCCCTGATCGCCGAGCACTTCCAACCCCTTCGCCCTGAGCTGGTCGCCGGGCCCACCACGGGCGGGATCATCCTCGCCTACGAGGTCGCCCGACAACTGGGCGTGAATGCGGTCTATGCCGAGCGAGGCAGTGCCCGTGGTCGCGTCCTCCGCCGGGGATTCGAGGTGGCGCCCAGGACACGCGTCCTGATCGTCGATGATGTCGTGACGACCGGTGGCTCGATCCGTGAGATGGTCGACTGCATCGAGTTGACCGGTGGGGCCGTGATCGGCATCGGCGTCCTCGCCGACCGCACAGCCGGCCAGGCGGACGCGGCCGTCCCCTATTACGCCTGCCTCACGATGAACTTCCCCTCCTATGCGCCGGACGAGTGCCCGCTGTGTGCGGCCGGTCTCCCGATCGCCGACCCGCGCGGCAGCGGGAAGAAGCCCGCCGGCGTCTAGC
>JALYYC010000244.1 GCA_030946755.1 Candidatus Dormiibacterota bacterium | reverse complement strand
GACTTCGGTGACCATAGCGACGGGGAAACACCTGTTCCCATCCCGAACACAGCAGTTAAGCCCGTCTGCGCCGATGGTACTGGGCTGGCAACGGTCTGGGAGAGTAGGTCATCGCCGAGGTCTTTTTTCTTTTCTGCCACCATTGAAGGTGATGAGCGAACAACCGGTCGGAAAAACACGCCACACGGCATTAACGCTCGACCAGCTCGCCGAGCTGCAGCCGGGCCTTGCCGACCTGATGCCGGCCGTGGGCGACCGTTACTGGATCGCTTACTACGCGGCCCGCGGAGGGAATTGGGCATTAGCGCGCTACCAGCTCCGCCACCTCGCGATGCTGCTCCGTCGTGGGGCGCTCACGCGCCCAAAGCACGCCGCCAACCTGACCGAGTATGAGCGTTCGAGCATTGGGCCGCTCCTCGACGCCGTCCAGGCCAGGAATCTCGACGCTTTCGAGCAGGCCTATCAGCGGGCAACCGATATCGCCAATGACCTGCACCGCGAGCTCGGCCACCCGGACATCGTCTGGCGTCTTCCGGCCGAGCCTCCGGCGCACCTCGATCTGACCCCGCAGCCGGAGGCCGAGCCGAAAGTCGAAGGCCGGCGCTAGCGCAGCATCTCGCGACGGACCGTCAGCCGCTCGACGAGGTCCACCTTGACGCGCACCCCGAGGCCCCAGCGCGTCGGCACACTAATGGTGCCGCCACGGGCGAGTGCAAACGGCGGCTCGATGATGTCCTCGGCCCAGTAGCGCGCGCTTGCCGAGATGTCGCCGGGAAGCCGAAAGTTTGGAAGCGTGGCCAATGCCACGTTGCCGGCGCGGCCGATTCCGGTTTCCAGCATGCCCCCGCACCAGACCGGGATTCCGGCGTTGCGCGCGATGTCGTGGATTCGTTTGGCTTCCGCGAAGCCACCGACTCGGCCAGGCTTGATGTTGATCACGCGGCAGGCTCCGAGCTGGACCGCGTGCCGCGCGTCACGGGCGTCCTCGATGCTCTCGTCGAGACAGATCGGGGTGGCGAGCTGTCGCTGCAGAGCAGCGTGATCGACGAGGTCGCCCGCCGCGAGCGGCTGCTCGAGCATCAACAGCCGGAACTGGTCGAGTTGCGCCAGGTGGGCGGCATCATCGAGTTCGTATGCGGAGTTGGCATCGGCCATCAGCGTGATCTCCGGATACCGTTCCCGGATCGCCGCGATCGCCTGGATGTCCCAACCCGGCTCGATCTTCACCTTGATCCGGCGGTAGCCTTCACTCAGGTGCCGGGCGATCGTGTCGAGCAATTCGTCGGTCGTCGCCTGAATGCCGACACTGACGCCGGTTTCGATCCGGTCCTTGATGCCACCGAGAAAGGACGCCAGTGGTTTGCGGGCCTCCTCGGCCAGCGCCGCGGTGAGCGCCATCTCAATTGATGCCTTGGCCATGCGGTGGCCCCGCACCGGAAGGAAGAGCGCTTCCAACGCGGCCACGTCCGGCAGCTCGCGCCCGAGGATCGAGGGCACCAGGTACCCTTTGAGGATTCCCCAGGCAGTCTCGACGGTCTCATAGGAATACCAGGGCCCTTCGCCGGCGACGCATTCGCCCCAGTGCGACCGGCCGCCGGCCTCGAGCCGAACGAGCAGCGGATAGCGATCCTGCTGTACGCCGAAACTGGTTCGAAACGGCTTCAAAAGCCGCATCTTGAGTACGCGCAGCTCGACGGCCTCGATCCTCATTCCCGCCTCGGTGTCGTCCGCGCTGGGAGAGCCCCACCTCCGAGCCGCTCCATGACGTAGGCGCCGCTCCGAAGGAAGTCGGTCGCCACCAGGCCGGCAGCCAGCGCCGCCTCGAACGCGGCACGACTCTCCATGCGCCAGGCTAGGGCGAGGTGCATATCGCGTTGCTTGATCGACTGAAAATCCGGCGGCACCTCGATCACCGCGCGGTTTCCGAGGACCGGTTCGACGCTGCGCATCGGGCGATCACCGTCGCCGACGGCGAGCATTCGAATGGGCGCCTCGCCGGAGGTCGTCCTCGGTCGATCCATCATCCACCACTCGGCCTCGAATCGATCCGAGGGCAGGCCGCGGTTGAGCTCGTCCTCCATGACGCCGTAGTGGTCACGATCGTAAACGCGGGCGATGCAGCCCAGGCGGTGCAAATTGATGTACGCATTGCGTGCCTCAAGCGGGTCGAAGGTCCAGCTGATCAGTTCGTACCCCATCGCGCGAGCATCCCGCGCCTGGGTCTCCTTGAGTGCGATGCCGATGCCAGCTCCCCGATAGGGGGGTTCGACACCGAGCTGGTGGGAGCAGAGTCGAATGCGGCCCTCACGGATCCCGGGGAAGCCGAAGCAAAAGCCAACCATCTCTCCGGATGGCAGAAATGCGCCATGCACGAGGCCACCATTCTGTTGCATCGTCAGCAGCAACTCTCTGGGGACGACATTTCGCTCGGCTGCTCCCCAGATGTCGCGGCTCATCGCCTCGCAGGCGGCAAACTCCGCGGGCGACGCGACCGATCTGATGGTGACGGCCGGCGATGTGCGGGCCATCACGCCGCCATGCTAGCAACCGCGGTTGGTCTCCGCTTGTCAGACCCTCCGGCACGCGGGGCGCGGCGAGGCTTACTTACAGGTCCAGGCGCTCTGCCGTCCGGCGTTATAGAAGACGAGCGCGCCGCGCGCCTGGGCCATCGGGTCCCAGATGTTCTGTCCGGGGAAATTGGAATTCCACGTCGCCGGCATGAACTGGAAGAGGCCGCTGGCCCCGCTGGACCGGTTGACCGCAAGCGGGTTGTAGTGGCTCTCGCAGTTCGCCACACGCAGCGCCCAGCTCAGACCGGGGCTGTTACCGAAGACCGCATAGATCGCTGCCAGGCCATCGCCACCGGAGCCGGGAGGCGGCACGACCACCGGCTTCGGGGTTGGCGGCGGGGTGGCCGCGGGACGCGCCTTGTGCACCGGAGCGATCACCGGGTCAGCCGACGCCGGAACGACTGCAACCGCGGGTGCTGGCGGCTCCTCAAGGGTGGGCGATTTGTAGGCTTGCGTGTATTCGAGGGCGTTGCGAGCCTGGACCGGACTCGTCCAGAGCAGGTAACCGGAGTGGGAGCCGACCGCCGCCTGGCCGATGGCTGCGCGGCCATTCAGGGCGGGGAGCACCAGGAGCAAGCCGAGGGCGAGGACCACCATGTGCGAGAGCATGCCCAGCGAGGGGCGTAGCCGGCGGCGGACGGGGGAGGGGCTCGCGACCCGGTTTCGGAGTCGGCGGGAACGAAGGACCGCCCTCGCGGCCCAGTCGGACGCCACCAGATATTGAATCTTGCTTATGGTTGTCCCCAAGATGTGGGCTTGCGCCCTGGTTACGGTAGCAATAATCGCTGTAACGTTCAAGCGGCCTTCCCTCCGTCACTTTCGAACGACGAACCCCTTCGAAATGGTCCGAGCGAGACGAGAGGAAGGCGATGAGCTACGACGAGGCGTAACGGACCGTCGGTTACCCTACCACAGAGCGTGGGGTC
>JALYYC010000243.1 GCA_030946755.1 Candidatus Dormiibacterota bacterium | reverse complement strand
ATTTCCGGGTTGCCGGCATTCCGGTCATCACCGCGGCGGGCGTGATCACCGCCGCGTTCCTGGTGTTCAACATCGTGAAGTGGCTGACCGACTCGACCTACGGGATCGGCCTCAGCAACTCGAAGTCCCTGATCTACCTGGCGGCACTCTATGCGCTGGCGTTCGTCGTCTACGTCGCCGCCTTTTACTATCGAAAGCGGCAGGGCATCGACCTGCGGGCGATCCATCAAGAGATCCCGGTCGAGTAGTCGTCGTTGAAAGGCGGAGGCCGGTGCCTCCGCCTTTCGAAAGGAGGAATCATTGTCGGTCCTTGACAACGTTTTGAAGAGTTACCAATCACCCACCCGGATGGTGCACGCGATCGGGGCGCTGAGCGCGCTCGGCGATGAGGCCGCCGCCATCGGGATCAAGCGACCCCTCGTCGTCACCGACCAGGGCATCGTCAAGGCCGGCCTGCTGGAAGAGGCGCTCAAGCCGCTTCGCACGGCCGGCCTCGATCCGGTGACCTACGACCAGGTTCGGGCCAACCCGGGCATCGCCCTCGTCGATGCCGGCGCCCGGTACTTCCGGTCGGAGCGTTGCGATGGCCTCGTCGCGATCGGTGGCGGGAGTTCGATCGATTGCGCCAAAGGGATCGGCGTCGTCGCGGTCCACGGCGGCAGCATCCTCCAGTACGAGTGGGGCAAGGACCCGATCCATTCGCGGATTCCACCACTCGTATCCGTTCCGACGACCGCGGGGACCGGCAGCGAGGTGACGCTCTGGGCGGTGATCACCGACCCTGATCGGAAAATCAAATTCAACGTGGGCGGCACCCCCAACATCGCGTCCTGGGTGGCGCTGATTGACCCGGTGCTCAGCGTCAATCTGCCCTCAGGCGTGACCGCCGGGACTGGCATGGACGCGCTCACGCACGCCATCGAGTGCTACACGATGGCCTATCACCAGCCCTTCACCGATGCCGTTGCGTTGCACGCGATGGAGTACTGCGGCCGCTGGCTGCGCGTCGCCTACGCGCAAGGCCATAACCTGGAGGCGCGCTACCACATGAGCATGGCGGCCATGCTGGCCGGCCTTGCCTATGGCACGGACTCGGCGGGTGCCGCTCACGCGATGAGCCAGAGCGCCGGCGGCGTGCACGATGCGCCCCACGGCGCCCTCACCGGACGGCTCCTCGCTCCGGTCATGGAATACAACTACGCCGGTGAACCGGAGCGCTTCGCCCGGATCGCCCACGCGCTCAGCCTCGACGTCGCCAACAAGACGATCTGGAAAGCGGCCGAGGCGTCCGTCGAGTACGTCTTCCAACTGACTGAGGACCTCGACATCCCCTCACTCAACGAGCTCGGTTTCTCGGAAAAGGAAATCCCCTTGCTCGCCCAGAAGGCCGAGGCGGACTCGCAGACGATTGGTAATCCCCGCGATGTCGACGCCAGGAACTACGAGAAGATCTATGCGCGAGCGTTTGAGGCCGGCCGCCATCGCAGGATGGCGAAGACGCTCGCCCACGCGGGCAGCTGAACCAATGTGGAAGAACCCCTTTAAGCCGTACGACATCCTGTCGGAGGAGCAGGTCCGGCAGGTCGACGACCAGGCCATGCTCATCCTGCAAGAGATCGGCGTCGACTTTCTCCATCCGCGCGCGCTCGACGCCTTTCGCGCCGCCGGGCTGAAGGTCGAGGATGAGCGGGTTCGATTCGAACGCGCCTTTATCGAAGAGCAGGTCAAAAAGGTCCCTGCAACGTTTCAAGTGCAGGCACGCAATCCGAAGCACACGGTGACGATCGGCGGCGACAACATGGTGACGGCGCCCGTCTACGGCCCGCCCTTCATCACCGACCTTGACCGCGGCCGGCGGAATCCGACCATCGAGGACTTCAACAACTTCGACAAGATGGCGCAGGCGACGCCGCAGATTCATTGCGCCGGGGGGACGATCGTCGAGCCGGAAAACGTCCCCCTGGAGACGCGCCACCTCGATATGGTCTACTCGCACCTCCGCTGGACGGACAAGCCCTTCATGGGAAGCGTCATCTCCGAGGAGAACGCGCGCGACTCGATCGAGATGGCATCGATCGTCTTCGGGGGCCGCGACAAGATCGAGAAGACGCCCGCGATGCTGGCCCTCGTCAACGTCAACAGTCCGCTTCGCTACGACGACCGCATGCTGGGCGCCCTGATCGAATACGCCTCCGCGAACCAACCGGTGATTGCCACGCCGTTCCTGATGGCCGGCGCGATGTCCCCGATGGGACTGGCGGGAACGATCGCACAGCAGACCGCCGAGGCGCTCGCCGGGATCGCTCTGATCCAGCTGATCCGGCCGGGAGCGCCCTGCATTTACGGCTCCTTTTTGACCAACGTCGACATGCAGTCGGGGAGCCCCGCGTTCGGGACCCCGGAATCGGCAATGGGGATCCTGGCCAGCGCCCAGATGGCGCGCCACTACCGGATTCCATTCCGCGGCGGCGGCGCCCTGACCTCGTCGAAGGGCCCGGACGCCCAGGCCGCCTACGAGTCGATGATGTGTATGTGGCCGACCGTGCTCGGCGGGGTGCACTTCGTCCTGCATGCCGCCGGCTGGTTGGAGAGCGCGCTGCTCGCCTCCTACGAGAAATTCATCATCGACGTCGAATGCCTGCGGATGTTCGAGTGGATGATGCAGAAGGGCATCCCCTTCGACGAGGAAGGGCTGGCGATGGATGGTATCCGGGAGGTCGGACCCGGCGGTCATCACCTCGGATCGGAACACACGATGCGGAACTACCGGACCGGCTTCTACCGCCCGTGGATCTCGTCGACCGAGAACTACGACCGCTGGCAGCGGATGGGATCCCGGACGGCAGACCGGG
>JALYYC010000215.1 GCA_030946755.1 Candidatus Dormiibacterota bacterium | reverse complement strand
CTGACATCGCCGCCGGTTCCCGGGTCCTCGATGCGGACGATCTCGGCGCCGAGGTCGGCGAGGTGGAGGGTGCCGAAAGGCCCGGCCCCGAATTGCTCGACGGCGACAATCCGCACGCCGTGCAGGGGCCCCTCGTTCATCCTCGCATCGTAGGACGAAAGTCAACCGCTCCGGTCTACGATTTCCCAGGCGTGGTCGATGGCGTGCCAGGCGGTGCGTCGCACCAGGTACCGGATCGGCCAGCCCTTCTCCGGGATGGGCGCCTTCCCGGTTCTGACCGCCTCCAGGAGCGCCTTGCGTCGCGCTTCGACATCGCTCACCCGCAGGCCGACCTTGCGCGCATACATGTCTTCGGCGCCCTCGACGTGCTCAAGGATTTTGTCCCGGTCGCGTCCACCGCCGCGCGGGCCCTTGCGGAGCGATGCCGGTGCATCGGCGACAACTTGACCGAAGGCGGTCCAGGCCGCCTCCAGTAACGTGGCGAATCGCGCGGCATCCTTTCCTTTCAGTGGGACGCGGTCGGCTTGCGAGATCGCATCCGGGACGCCGAAGTCCGTACTGGCCGACCCCTTGAGCAGCTCCACGACCTTGAATTTGCCGTCGGCCTGCGGATCGAATGGGATCCGGGCGGCCTTTGCGACAACGGCATATCGTGTCGCCGTGGCGCCCAGCTTCTCGAGCGCCGCTTCCTCGGTCTTCCCCGACCGGCTCCATCCCGGCCACTGGATCGCGCTGGCGAATACCAGCTTCTTGCCGAGTTCGAGATAGACGTCGGTCATCCTGTGGCTTTCCTTCTAGGTGCGCTGGAGGTACTAGGACTCTCACGTTACAGGTACGGACATGCTGCATCAGGCTGCGAGGAAGCATCCTTGAGAAGGGTTATTGAGCTGGTCGCCTGGTCAGGCCTGCTGTGTGTTCGGGGACTGCTTCTCTGGCTTCTTATCCCCATCGGAATTTGGCTCTGGCTCGTATTTGGCCTGGTCACCGATTTCCGAAAGCGCCCCGTTGCGGGCATGGCGAACGTGATTGGCTGGCTCGATCTGAATCTGCTCGTGGCACTTGCACGAATCCACCCGAGGTCCTCGCCCGCTAACCCCCCATTTGTTGGGTGGTCGCGGATATCTTCAGTCGAGCATCGTGGTCACTTAACAGATCCGTGGTAACCATCTGCGTGGCCTTGGTCGGGAAAAGGCCAGTACCCTATCCGGTTGCCGTCGAGCGTGTCACCGTCGCCTAGTTACTGCCATCCTCTTACTGCCATCCTCTTGCATCGACCCGCAGCCAGCGCGGTGCGCTCCCCGCCGTGGCCAGCAGGAGGGCGGGATGGAGATTGACGGTGGTGCACGCGTGCGCGGGGATGATCGCGACCCGGTCGCCGATTGCCAGCCCCGTCTTCTCGGGTGCCGTGAGCACGCCGTGCTCCTCACTCAGTCGCGACACCGTGAGGTGGTCATGGCCGAGCACGATGCCGTAACCCTCGAGGCCGGCGACGTGAAGATCGGCCGCCAGCGCCTTCGAGCCCGCGTCGACCACCGCGCGATCGGCCGCCGGCGTGGAGACGACCGTTGCAACGACCACCAGGGCGCAGTCCTCGAGTCGGTGCGCCCCGAGCGTGACATTGTTGGCATCGCCGTAGACATAGGTGCCGGGTCGCATCTCCGTGATGCCGGGCTTTAGCGACAGCCCGGCGGTCGGCGTGGACCCGAGGCTCAGTTCCCGTACGACGATGCCGGCGTCCCTGAGCATCTGCGCGGTCGACAGGATTGCCTCGCTCTCCTGGTCGGCGGCACGCTGGCGGCCCGCCTGGTCGGCTGCCGCGTAGGAATGACCGCCATGGGTGATCAGGCCACGAAAGCGATCGGCGCCGATCGCCCCGACCAGTTTGCTGACGGCGCCGACGGTCGGGGTGCCGGGAAGGGTGCCAATCCGATGCTGGCCTGGATCGACCTCCCAAAGGACCTCGACCCGGGGTGGGAGGCCGCGCGCCACGCCGACATCGTCGAGGGAAACCGCGAGGCGATCGATGCGGTCGGCGAGGGCGGCCAGGCGATGCAGCTTGGCGTCGCCCACCGGCGGGTGCGCGATCAACAGATCCAGGACCCCGGCGTCTGCAAAGGTCTCGCCCTCGGTCATCGTCGCGGCAGTCAGGCCAACCGCCCCGTGCGCCATCTGGCGTCGCGCCACCTCGGCGCTCTTGTGGGTCTTCGCGTGCGGCCGCAGATTGACATGGTGCTCACGAGCGACCCCAGCCATCCGCGCCAGGTTTCGCTCCATGACGGCCTCGTCGACCACGGCAATCGGGGTCAGGAACGGCGCCGCCGCGGTGAGCGCGCGCTCGGCGATCACCCGACGATCAACGATGCCGCGGAGGCTGGGTGGAGGGTTTCACGTTCGCATCGAGCCAGGCCGTCAGCGGTCGGGCGTCCTGCCAGACCCCGCGGATCCGGGTGAGGAACTCCGACGTATAGAACCACGGTGCCGGTTTGAATGTCCGGTTGAGCCATGACGAGCTGGCTCGCAGGAGCTCTCCTCTGGGATGGTCCTGGGCATAGCCAGCCGGGACTCGCTTCAAGGTCGGCTCCGCCGTGTCGTAGCCTTCCTTCTTCAAGGCGGCAAGGATCTGCGCCAACTTCTCGCCCGCCTTGCCGGCCACCGCATCGCGGTATCGGGTTAGCTGGTCGGACGCCATCTCGTGCGAGCCGGCTCCCACATAGAGGTTGTCGTGCGAAAGCTGCAGATAGTAGCCTGCGGCATGCCGGCTGGACGTGAAGACGGCGGAGACGTGCTCGCTGTAGGGGCGCTTGTCCTTCGCGAAACGCAGATCGCGGTTGATGCGGAACATCTTGCTGTCCCACTCCGATCCCAGCTGGCTCCCCAGCTCCGCGATCAATGCCAGCATCGGCTGTTTGCACGCGATTTCGTAGACGGCTCGATGGGCGTCGAAGTACGCCTTTGAATTGTTCTTATGTAGGCCCTTGAGAAACGTGGTCGCTTCCTTGGGCCAGCCGGTAAACCGGTCGAGTTGCGGCGCCGCCTTGGACTTCATCCTTCCCCAGCCCCTTTCTGACGATCTCCTGAGTCTATTGTGACGGCCCGATGGGTCTCCCGAGTCGAATGGTCGGGTGGCAAAGCCAGCGGGGAACCGGCTGGAAACCGGCCGCCTGACCTGATAGCCACTCGGGGCAAAATATGATATCGTCCTACTCAATTACAGGACGCGCAGCCGGGGGGAAGGGAGCGTCTCATGGACCAAACCACCCTGATGGTGATCGCAGCCGTCGTGGTCTTGATCGTGGCGATCGCGCTGATCTCGATGATCGTCCGGCGGGGGCGGTCGCAGCGGCTCAAGTCCAGGTTCGGCCCTGAATACGATCGGACCGTCCAGGCAACCGGCAACCGTGGAAAGGCCGAGCGGGAACTTGAGTCGCGCCAGAAGAGGCGCGAGCAGCTGGACATCCGACCCCTCGACCCGGGACTTCGCGACCGCTATGCGCGCGAGTGGATGCAGGTGCAGGCCGACTTCGTCGATGCCCCGAGCGATGCGGTTCGCCGCGCCGACCAGCTGGTGACGCAGGTGATGCGCGAGCGCGGCTATCCGACGGACAACTTCGAGCAGCGCTCGTCGGACGTATCGGTCGACCATCCGCGGGTGGTCGATGAGTACCGCGCCGCCCAGAAGATCTCGATGGCGAACCGCGAGAACCGAGCCAGCACCGAGGACCTGCGGCAGGCGATGCGACATTACCGCTCGCTGTTCGACGATCTCCTCGGCAAGACCGAAATCACGGACCAATCGGAAAGCACCGCAGGGCGCCGCGAGCGTCCGCGACGCGAGGGAGGACAGTAATGACGGACCAGAACCCGGAACAGGAACGACAGGTGGCGACCGAGGATCCCACTGCATCGCGCGAGCAGGCACACGCCCAACAGCAGTACGAGCGGGAGCAGCAGGACCGGCAGCCCCAACAGCAAGCGAGGCAGGAGTTCCAATCCATCGACCGAGGGAATGGCAGTTTGATCGGCAATCAGGAGATGGATCGATTTTCTTCACAGTGGACCAGGGTCCAGGCCGCCTTTGTGGACGATCCCAAAAAGGCTGTCGAGGAGGCCGACAAGCTGGTGCAGGAGGTCATTCAGCACCTCTCGCAGACGTTTGCCAGCGAGCGGGAGAAGCTCGAGGGGCAGCGGTCGCGGGGCGATTCCGCCTCGACCGAGGACCTGCGAGTTGCCCTCCAGCGCTACCGCCAGTTTTTCCAGAGCCTCCTCCGCACCTAACGCGGCCCACCCCAAGCCTTCCCCCGCGAGGCGGGAGATGGGAATCGATCTAACTCGAGGCAGATAGACTTAACCCTGCTTTCGCATGACCTACCCAATCCGAATCGTCGACGTCTTTACGGAGCGCCCGTTTGCGGGCAACCAGCTTGCCGTCGTCCTGTCGGCTGATGGGATCAGCGGCGAAACGATGCAAGC
>JALYYC010000205.1 GCA_030946755.1 Candidatus Dormiibacterota bacterium | reverse complement strand
AACACTTCCTCTAGCCGCGTGGCCAGAACCCGAAGCTGCTCCTTTTCGATGGCCAGGCTGACGACCGAGCTGCCGGCGCGCAGCTGCAGAAAGAAGGCGCGCTGCCCCGGCTCACCGACGGCTCCGGCCGTCACGCGCGAAACACTGGCGTAATCGAAACTCGCCGAGGCCATCGGGTCTATTGTCGCAGCGGCTGCGCTGCGGGGGCCTTCCAGAGAGAAATGCGGGCCACCGGGGAAGTGGCCCGCGATAGGAGGGGAGGGGACTAGTGGGCGTACGCCCCGACCAAAGTCAGGGTCACGATTCCGATGACGCTGGCGATCCCGATCAACGTCACGGCCGGGCGATCGAATGGATGGCGGCCCCGACGGCGATCGAGCAGGGGAAGCAGGAAGAGGGCGCCACCGGCGACCAGGGGAAGGACCGCGGTCGCAAGCGCCTCCAGCGGCCCGGGGACGTATTTCAGGAGCTGGAACGGTGCCAGGAAGTACCAGGCCGGTCGCGGGATGAAGCTCGCGTTCCCGGGGTTGGCGTTGCCACTGTCCGGGACCGCGAAGAGCAGCGCGAGGCCGACCACGACCAGCAGGACGAGCAGGGACGTGATCGCATCCATCAGGACATGGCGCGGGTAAAAGCTGTCGCCCATCTGGGCGGGAGCCGGTTCGGGCTCCGTCAGCTCGGCCTTTGGCGCTCGCATCGCGCCGGGGCCGCCGCCCAGCACCGCTGGACGCCCTGGCCGTCCGGCGACGGCGCGTCGCGGCAGCGGGGCGATCCCATTTCGGACGACAAGAAAGAGGTGGCCGGCGATCAGAGCCGTCACGATGGCGGGGAGAAAAAGGACGTGGATGGCATAGAAGTGCGTCAAGGTGGCCGCGCCGATGTCCGCGCCGCCGCGAAGCAGGGCCGCCAGGGCGTTGCCCAAAAGGGGAACCGACGCCACGATGTTGACGCCGACCCGGGTGGCGAAGAATGCAGTGTTGTCCCAGGGCAGGAGGTATCCGGTGAAGGCGAAGAGCAAGACCAACGCGAAGATGACCACCCCGAGCATCCAGTTGAGCTCGCGTGGGAACTTGTAGGCGCCCATGAAGAAGACGCGAAGCAGGTGAACGACGACCAGCACGACCATCGCGCTCGCTCCCCAGTAATGAAGGCCGAGGACGAAGCCGCCGAGTGGGACCTGGTGCTGGATGTAGGCGGTGCTCGCGTGGGCGTCCGAAATCGAGGGGGCGTAGTTGAGGGCGAGGAACATGCCGGTGACCACCATCAGAATGAAGAGCGTCAGGCTGGCGCTGCCGAACGTGTGCAGCCACGAGATGCCGGAAGGGATGCGGCGATCCAGGACATAGCGCAGCACCGGGCCGAGGCCGGTTCGCTCATCAACGTAGCGGCTCAGCCGGGCCCTCATATCTCGACGAACACCTCCTCGCCTCGTTGCTGAACCGCAAGCCGGTCGAGTGGCCGCGCCGCCGGGCCATGCAGCACGGTCCCGTCTGCGGCGAACTGACTCCCATGGCAGGGACACATGAATCGCGTTTCGGCCGGGACCCAGTGGACGGTGCAACCGAGATGGGTGCAGCGGGCGCTGAGCGCCTCGATCGGCTGTCCTTTCGCCTGCCGGAGATAAACCACGGCCTGCTGCTGGCTCTGCCGCCAGGCGTCCCGTGCCACGTAGCTGATCGGTACCGCGACCGGCTCGGGACCGAGCTGCGCGACCCGTCCGACCTTGACCAGCGTCTTCATCGCGCCGCCCGTCGCCGAGGCGATCCCAAGCCCGATGGCCGGGAGGCCGATGATCGCGGCAATGGCCAGTCCGACGGCCTTCGCCGCCTTGTCCATGAATGCTCGTCTCGTCAGGTTTTTCATCCCGGTCATTGCTATCTCTACCCAGTCTGCGTGCCCCAGAGGGGCCGCGGGCATCAGGCGCCCACCTGAATGGAAGGCGGCATCGACTGATTCGAAAATCAGCCGCCGGACCGCCAAATCATCCATGCCTACAATGAATTGTGAGAGGCTCCCTCGACCCCCGCTCCTGGCACCGGAACCTGACCACCTTTCAGAAAGTCGCGGTGGCCAACAGCGCGATCATCGCGGTCGGTGCGCTGAGCGGCCCGCTGATCACCCTCAATTTCTCCGGCCGGTCGCGGCTGCCGTTCCTGCTCATCCTGCTGGCGGTCGGCCTTATCGCCATCCTGGTGGTCAATTTCCTGATCCTTCGTCTGGCGTTTCGGCCGCTCCGAGAACTGGAGTCCATGATGGTCGCAGTCCGGCCCGACGTGCATGAGCCGCGCGTGCATTCGAGCTATGCGGACCCCGACGTGCGGCGAATCGCCACCGTCTTCAACTCGATGCTCGACCGGCTCGAACACGAACGTCACCTGAGCGCTGAGCGGGTTCTACAGGCGCAGGAGCGAGAGCGTGAACGAGTCGCGAGAGAGCTCCACGACCAGACCGGCCAGGCGCTGACGCACGAGATCATCAGCCTCGACCTGCTGCTGGAGCGGACCACGGATCCGGGCGTCCGCGAGCGGCTCGAGGCGGTCAAGCTCACCCTGGAGGAAACGCTGGAAGAGGTTCACCGCATGTCGCAGGACCTGCGGCCATCGGTGCTCGACGATCTTGGCCTCGTGCCCGCGCTCCGGACGCTGGCACGCCAGCGCTCGGGCTCGCAGGTCCTGCTGCACGTCGACGGCCTCAAGGATCGGTTGCCGGCGCCGATTGAAACCGCGCTCTACCGAATCGCCCAGGAGGCGCTGACAAACGCCAACAAGTACGCACGAGCCTCCCGAATCGACATCGACCTCCAGAGCCTCGACGGGAGCGGCGTCCGCTTGCGGGTCCGCGACGACGGCATCGGGTTCGACCCCTCAAGCGTCCCGGAGACGGAGGAGCGAGGGCGGGCCGGGCTCGGCCTGTTCGGCATGCGGGAGCGTGCCACGCTGTTGCGCGGCACGCTCGAGGTGCACTCGGCCCCCTCACGCGGGACCGAGGTCGTGGCAGAGTTACCCCTGGAGGGTCATCATGCAGGTTGAGCGGCGACCGATCCGCGTCATGCTGGTCGAAGACCACAACCTCGTCCGGGCCGGCATCCGCGCGGTGATCGACGGGCAGAGCGACATCCAGGTCATGGCCGAGGCGACCGACGGTCGCGAGGCGATCCGCCTCGCGCGAGCCAATTGTCCCGACGTGGCGGTGGTCGATGTGGCGATGCCGGGGATGTCCGGGATCGAGGTGACGCGCGAAATCCGGCGCATGTGCCCGCAGACCCAGGTCCTGATCCTGACCGCCCATGACAACGAGGAATACTTCTTTCAGACCCTGAAGGCCGGCGCGGTAGGCTACGTGCTGAAGAAGGCGGCGGCGTCAGACCTGATCGCGGCGATCGAGGCGGCCAGCAAGGGTGAGCCCTACCTCTACCCGTCGGTCGCGCGGCTGTTAGTGTCCGACTACTTGCAGCGGGCGCCGGAGCGGGAGACGTTCGAACCGCTGAGCGATCGGGAGCGCGAGGTGCTCCGCCTCGTCGCCGAAGGCAAGACGAACCGGCAGATCGCCGACGGCTTGTTTCTCAGCATCAAGACCGTCCAGACGCACCGGGATCACATCATGAAGAAGCTCCGGATGCACGACCGCACGGAGCTGGTCAAGTACGCGATTCGCAAGGGATTGATCGAAGCCGACAGTTAGGCAGTCGTCTCGAGCTCCTGGTGCACCGCGACCGCCTTCAGCCGTCCCGAGCGGCGAACGACGAGGCTGTAGACCACCGGGACGACGACCAGGGTGAAGACGGTCGAGGAGATCAGCCCGCCGACCACGACGACCGCCAGCGACTGGGAGATCAGCCCGCCGCCGCCGCTCGTGCTGATGCCCAGGGCGACCGGGAGCAGGGCCACCACGGTCGCAACCGCTGTCATCAGGATGGGCCGCAGCCGGGTGGCGCCCGCGATCACAAGCGCGTCATGCGTGCTGTGCGTCGCGCGCGCACGTTCCGCGAAGTCGATCAGGAGGATCGCGTTACTGACGACGATGCCGAAAACCATCAGCACGCCCAGGAGCGACGGGAGGCCGAGCGCGCTCCGGGTCAGGAGGAGGGCGGCGATCCCGCCGATCAGGGCGAGCGGCATGCTGACGAGGATGACGAAGGGTGTCACTAAGGAGCGGAAGAAGATGACCAGGATGATGAAGACCAGGGCGATGGCGATGCCGATCGCGAGGAACATCGACTGGAACGACTGGTTGATGTCCTCGCTGGTGCCGCCGGTCTCGAGGGTGACGCCCGCCGGCAGCACGACCTGCTGGACGAGGCTTGTCGCCTTCGTCGAGATTCCGCTGGTGTCGGTGCCATTGACGGTTGCGCTGACGGCCACGAGGCGAATCCCATCGCGGCGGTTGATCGAGTCGGGAGCTGATTCATTCTGAATCGCGGCGATGTCCTTCAGGGTTGCGCCGCCGCCGACCGGCAGGTCGGGCAGGCGGTCGACCGTGACCGCGGCCGGATCGATCCGAAGGGCGACCGGCGGTCCGCTGCCGCCAAGGTTTCCGAGCGGCTGCGCCGAGAGGGCCTGCGCAACCACCTGCGCGACGGTCCGGGGCGTGAGTCCGTGGGCCTGGGCTTTGCCCGGATCGACATTCACCGCCAGCTGAGGCTTGGCGGCAGAGAGATCCGACTGGACACTACTGAGATCCGGATCCTGTTGCAGTTTGGCCACGATCAGATCAGAGGCCTGGCGCAGGGCCTGGGTGTCCTGGCCGCTGGCCCGCGCCTCGAACCGGTTTGAGCTTGGGCCGAACGCCGCCGGCCCCACCTCGGCGTTGCCCAGCCCGAAGAGCGAATCAAGGGTTTTCTGCAGCCGCGTCGAAACGATCGATGCCTTCTTCTTGTCCTTGATGAGGACCAGCAGGCGCGCCTGGTTCGTCTCGAACCCGGCAGAGTAGCCGCCGAAATCGCTACTCGCGACCGTGACCTGCACCAGCTTGACGTCGCGGTCGGCCATCGCGGCGGCCTCGAACGGTTTCAGCTGCTCGCTGGTCTGGGCCGTGGTCGTGCCCGGCGGCAGGGTGACCTGGCCGGCCAGCTGCTCGGTGTTGCCGAAGTCGAAGAAGTTCTTGGCGATGAGTGGCGAGGCGATCACGCCAAGGGCGAGCACGAAGGTCAGCAGCGCCGCGACCACGACCACGGCCCTGGTCAGCCGGGAGCGGAGCGCCCAGCCGAGGACCGGCTCATAGGCGCGGTGGGAGAGATCGCGGCGGCCTTCCGTGAGAGCGTGGCGGCGCTGCAGGAAGAAGCTCACCAGGACCGGGATCAGGGTCAGCGCCACCAGTAAGGAGGCGAGCAGAGCGATCGTCACCGTGACCGAGAAAGGAACGAAGAACTTGCTCACGATGCCGCCGACCATGGCAATCGGAAGAAAGACCGCGACCGTGGTCAGGGTGCTGGAGACGACCGCTTTCGACACTTCGCTGGCGCCGTTCAAGGCGGCGATACGGGGCGGCTCGCCCTGCTGCAGGTGCCGGTAGCTGTTCTCGAGCACTACGATCGCGTCGTCGATGATCCGGCCGACCGCGATCGTCAGCCCGGCCAGGGTGAGGATGTTGAGCGAGAATCCCCCGACGGCGGTGCCGAGCAAGGCCACCAGGACGCTGGTGGGGAGTGACACGGCGGTGACCAGGGTGGCTCGCAGGCTCCGGAGGAAAAGGAAGATCACGACGATCGCGAAGGCGGCGCCCAGCAAGCCCTCCAGCAGGAGGTCGTTGAGGGACGCGCGAATGCCCGTCGCACTGTCCGCGACGAGCGTCAAGCGGTCGTTGCCGTCAAGCTGGAGCCTGGCGACCCGTGCCCGGATGTCGTTCGAGAGGCTGATCGCGTTGCCCGAGGGGTCGCGGATCACCTGGATGCTGAGCGAGGGCAACGAATCGGTGCGCGAGATCCCGTTGACCGGGGCGGGTGCCGCGTCAACGGTGGCGACATCGCCGAGGGTGACCACCTTGCCCGCGCCGCTCGCGCTGACCGGCAGGGCGCGCAGATCCGCGGCGCTGTGCAGTGCGCTGAGGACCTCGACCGGCACCACCTTGCTGCCGCTCAACGACTCGCCGGCGGGTAGATCCACCTGTGCGCCCTGCAGCGTCTGCGCCACCTGGAAAGGGTCAACGTGATGGGCCGCCAGGCGCGCCGGGTCCAGGGTGATCGTGATCGCCTCTTGCTCGCCGCCCACCACTTTCACCTGCGCCGCGCCGGTTGCCCCCTGCAGGGCAGGGGCGATCACGGTCTTCGCCTCGGTGGTGGCCCGGCTCAGGTTGTCATCCGCGGCGGCCAGCGAGTAGGTCAGGCTTGGCGCGGCGCTGAAGGAGAAGGTCTGGGCCAGCGGCTTTCCCGCGCCGGCCGGCAACTGAACCTGCGCCAGGCGCTGGTTGACCGCGTCGAGATCGTCCTTGTTGTTCGAATCGATCGCGAACTGGACCTGCACCGTGGAGAAGCTCTGGCTCGAGGAGGCGAAGACATGCTGGGCGTGAGGCAACCCGTTGAGGCTGTTGGAGATGGGGACGCTGATGTCACGGTCGACGACCGCCGGGTTCGCTCCCGGATCGCCCGTCACGATGAAAACGCTGGGAAAATCGATCGCGGGGAAGAGCTCCTGGTTGAGGCGGAAGATGCTGAAGACGCCGGCGCCCATCAGGATCAGGCCGAAGAGGAGGACGACCGGACGATTCTCGAGGCACCAGGCGACGATGCGTCTCAATCGAGCCTCCTGGCCAAGAGTCCGGCGCGGTCAATCAGTCTAAATCAGCACGCCGGCGGTTGTCACCGGTAGTTCGAGGTAGCGTCCCAGGTGGGCCACTTCGGCCTTGAGCGCCGTTCGGACGGCCCTGCTGAGCGGCTCGGCGGTGTCGAGCCGCACCTGCGCTGGCGAACCTGACCGATGTAGCTGCCACGCGGCGATGACGCGCCCATCCAAGAGCACGGCCGGATGGATCCATCCACCGCCGCGCTGCAGGCGACGTTGCAGCACAGGACTCACGGCGAGATCGCGCCGTCGGTACCCCAACAGATAGGTATCGAACGCCGGCAAGAGCCGGACGTTCGGGCGGTGCTCACGCTCGGGGAGCCGTAGCCGCGCGGTCGCCATCAGGGCGGGTTCGCCGGCGACGGTCACCTCGGTCAGCGCCGCCTGAGCCCCTGCCGTCGCCAGGCGCGCGTCCCCGATCGACAGTCCGGACCAGGCGGCGAGATCCGCGACGCCGGCCGGGCCGTAAGCCCTGAAGTAGCGGCGGGCGAGCTCGGGTAGGGCCGCGTCACGCGAGATCGCCGGCTCGGCCGGTAGCCAGTCGTCGAGTAAGACGTAGGTCGCCTCCCCGTCCGACCGGTTGGGTCCCACGCAGAGAACGCCCTGGAGCGCCGCCAGCCTGATCAGATGAATCAGCGCCTGGGACGTCGGATCGATCCGGATCCCGCGCCGACGGAGGCCGGCGAGGAGCTCCGCCCTGATGAGGGGCCCGCTGCCGGCGAGGATGCGCTGGAGGGCACGAATTCCGGAGGCCCTGGTGGCCTCGTCGAGTCCGAGCTGGGCCTGACGGCCGGCACTGGCGCGCGCGAAGCCGGGGCCAAGCAGGGCCAGCATCCAGCGAAGATCGTGGGCGGCCACGAGGTGCAAGGTGCCGCGCATCAACCAGGAGCGGCCAATCGACCGCTCCTGGTTGAGGGCCCGCTCCAGGTCGACCGTGCGGATCCCGGGAAGTCGCGCGTGCAGGCCCAGCCAGGTGGCCGGGAGTAGCTGGGCCTGGAGGCCCGCGACCAGGTCCAGCACGTCCGCGGGTGTCGACGCGTCGGGGCCACCGTCGGCGAGCCGTTGGGCGCGCGCCCGCGCCAGCAGCGCGCGAGCGACGGGAACCGCGGGCTTAGCCGCCGGCCTGACCCGTCCCGACCCCGGGAGCTGTCATCGCCCTGGGATCGAGCAGGCGATCGAGCTCCGCCGGCGAGAGTCCGCTCCGCTCTCGCGCCACGGCTCGGACCGTCTGTCCGCTGGCCAGGGCCTCTTTGGCAATGCCGGCGGCGGCGTCGTACCCGATCGCCGGCGCGAGCGCCGTCGCCAGCATCAAACCCTCCTCGACCATCCGTGGCCCCCGGTCGGTGGCGCTGATGCCGGCGATGCACTGGCTGGCGAGGTTCTGCGAGGCGGCCGCCAGCAGACCGATTGATTCGAGCAGGGAGAAAGCGGCCACCGGCATCATCAGGTTGAGCTCGAAGATGCTCCCCGACTGGGCAGCCACGGTGATCGTCTGGTCGTTTCCGAGGACCTTGGCCACCACCATCGTCAGGGACTCGATGATCACCGGGTTGACCTTGCCCGGCATGATCGAGCTGCCCGGTTGGACCTCGGGGAGCGCGATCTCCCCAAGGCCGGCCCGTGGTCCCGAGGCGAACCAGCGGAGGTCATTGCCGATCTTCCAGAGGCTGACCGCCGTGGTGCGTAGGGCCCCCGCGGCCGACAGCACCGCATCGAGGGTCGCCTGCGCCTGGAAGTGGTTGTCGGTCTCGTGTACCAGGATGCCGGTGCGGCGACTCAGGTGCGAGCACACGCGCTGCGCGAACTCGGGATGGGCGGTGATGCCTGTGCCAACCGCCGTGCCACCGAGGGGTAGCTCGGCAAGCTCCTCGGCGCCCCGACGGATTCGTTCCATCGAGCGTTGTACCTGGCCGGCGTAGCCGTGGAACTCCTGACCCAGCCTGATCGGTGTGGCGTCCTGCAAGTGGGTCCGGCCGGTCTTGACCACGGGCATGAACTCGGTGGCTTTCTGCGCGAGCGTCACCAGCAGGACATCGAGCGCCGGCAGTAACTCCTCGTGAATGGCAACGAGTGCCGCCAGTTGCATCGCCGACGGGATGACATCATTGCTCGACTGGCATTTGTTGACGTGGTCGTTCGGATGAACCGGCTTGCGCGAGCCGAGCGGCTGGCCGAGCATCTCATTGGCGCGGTTCGCGATCACCTCGTTCGCATTCGTGTTGGTAGAGGTGCCGGAGCCGGTTTGGAAGACATCGACCACGAAGTCCTTGTCGAACTTCCCTTCCTCCACTTCCTCGGCGGCGCGCTGAATCGGGTTGGCCACCGCGGTCTCCAGCAGGCCGAGCTCGACGTTGACGAGGGCGGCCGTGCCCTTGATCTGGGCCAGCGCGCGGATGAACCGGCGCGGCAGGCGCAGGCCGCTGATGGGAAAGTTCTGGCGAGCTCGCTCGGTGCTGGCTCCGTAGTAGGCGTCTTGTGGGACGTTGACCTCGCCCATCGAATCGCGCTCGGATCGCGTTTCGCTGGCGGTCATCAGCCTGATCGTAGCAACCGCCGCCGATCTCGTAATCTGTAGCGATGCCGGCTCGGATCGCGTCGATTCAATTGTGCCCCGGCCACCGCGAGCCGATGCAACCGGTCCCCTCGGCGATGCTGACCGCCGGGGTCGGCCTCGAGGGGGACAAGCATTCGAGCGAGGCCTCGAAGCGTCAGGTGCTGCTCGCGGACAAGGAGGCGCTCGACAGCCTGGGCCTCGCAGCCGGCACGATCAAGGAAAACGTCACCGTCGAGGGTCTCGACGTGATGGCGCTCCCGGTCGGCACGCGCCTCGGCCTCGGGTCAGCCGCGGTGCTCGAGATCACCTCCGTCTGCGAGCCGTGCTTTCGGATGGATGAGATTCGCGCCGGGCTGAAGGGAGAGCTCGATGGCAGACGCGGCATGAACAGCCGCGTCATCACCGGCGGCCGGATCGCGGTTGGAGACGCGATCGCGATCCTGCAGGCTCAGGACCTGGCTTCCTAGGCCCTTGATCCGCGCCGTCGACCTGCACGTCCACCTGCCGACGGCGGACTGGTTGGAAGGCAGCATGGGGCCCTATCGCGAAAGCGCCGCCCGCTATTTCCGTAGCGAGGTGCACGTCCGCACTGTGGACGAGCTGGCCGTCGAATACGCGCAGGAGCAGCTCTTCGGCATTCTGCTCGCCTGGGACGCGGAGACCGCCACCCATCGCCCGCCCGTGCCGAACGACGTCGTCGCCGCCATCGTGAAGCGTCATCCGCGCCGTTTCGCGTTCTTCGCCTCGGTCGACCCCTGGAAACCTGACGCGATTGCCGAACTGGAGCGGGCGGTAACCGAGCTGGGCGCGATTGGCGCAAAATTCCACCCGTCGCTGCAGGACTTCTATCCCAGCGATGAGCGCCACTTCCCGCTCTGGGAAAAGGCGGCGCAACTGGGCATCCCCTGTCTGTTCCACACCGGCACGAGCGGGATCGGCGGCGGCGAGCCCGGCGGCCAGGGCATCAAGCTGGACCCGGCCAGGCCGATCCACCTCGATACCGTCGCGGCCCGCTTCCCGGGGCTGCCAATCATCGCCGCCCACTTTGGCTGGCCATGGCACCTGGAGTTGATCGCGATGGCCCTGCACAAGACCAACATCTTCATCGAGCTCTCGGGGTGGTCGCCACGCTACTACCCGCCGGAGCTTGTGCGCGAGATCGGTGGACGCCTCCAGGACCGCACGCTCTTTGGCAGTGACTATCCCTTCCTCAAGCCGCTCCGCGTCCTCGAAGAGTTCGAGGCGCTCAAGCTAAAGCCGGAGGCGGTGGTGAAGATCCTCCGAGAGAACGCGGCCCGGCTGCTGAAGCTGCAGCTGTAGCTTCAGCGTCGAGACGCGGGCGAGGGCCGCGGTTCGAGCCTGCTGGTGGTCCACCAGCGGCGCCGGATAGTCCCGACCGATCACGCAGCCCGCCTGGCGCTGCTCGGCGTCGCTCATCAGCCACGGGGTGTGCGCCTGCCGTTGCGGAATCGCGGCCAGCTCGGGGCACCAGCGGCGCACGTAGCTGCCGTCGGGGTCGAAGCGCTGGCCCTGGAGAATCGGGTTGAGGATGCGAAAGAACGGCTGCGGGTCGGCCCCGCTCCCCGCGATCCACTGCCAGCCGCCGTTGTTGCTGGCAAGATCGCCGTCGATGAGGCGCTGCATGAACAGGCGCTCGCCCAGCTGCCAGTTGAGTCCGAGGTCCTTGGTCAAGAAGGAGGCGACGATCAACCGCGCCCGATTTGGCAGCCAGCCCTCCGACCCGAGTTGGCGCATCCCTGCGTCGACGATGGGGTAGCCTGTCTGCCCGTCGCGCCAGGCGGCGAACGCGGCTGGATCATCGTTCCACGCGAGGCCTGCCATTCGCTGGTCCATCGGTTCACCCTCCAACCGCGGGATCGCCGCCAGCAGTTGCCGGTAGAAGTCCCGCCAGGCAAGCTGCCGAATCCATGCCTCGCTCCCCGGTCCCGGGTGCCGGCCGGCGACCGCAAGACACTCGCGAATCGAGACCATCCCAAATCGAAGAAAGGCAGAGACCCGTGAGGTCGTCGCACGGTCGAGCCGGTCGCGGGCCTCCCCATAGCCAGCCAGCGCTTGCCGGGCGAATCGGTCGAGGACGCTGCGCCCAGCAGCATGGCCGGCAGCCGGGGTGCTCGGCAGCGGCGCGCCGCTCGCCAGGACCGGTCGGGGCAGCCGCTCGCCCTCGATCGCGCCTGCCGGCACGAACTGTCCCCGCTGCGGGGGCGCGGCCGCCGCTGGCGTCGCGCCTACGCGCCAGGCGCGGTAGAAGGGCGTGAACACGCGAAATGGGCGGGGCCCGGGTAGATCACCGAGCTCGGCGACGACGTCGTCGCGATACCCGTGTACGGCGACACCTTCGGCGGTCAGGGCGGCAATCACCCGCGCGTCCCGGCGGGTGGCGTACGGCTCGTAGTCACGGTTGAAGAAGAGTGCGCCAACGTGATGCCGCCGCGCCAGCTCCCGCAGGACCGCCGCGGGCTCGCCGGTCGAAAGCAGCAGCCGCGAGCCGCGCTCGCGGAGGTCACCGTCGAGTGCCCGCAGCCCGGCATAAAGAAACGCGACGCGCGGCACGCCGGTGTCCGGCCGCTGCAGGATCCCGGGATCGATTACGAACACCGGCAGGACCTCACCGGCCGCGCTGGCGGCGTTGAGCGCCACGTTGTCGACCAGCCGGAGATCTCGCCGGAACCAGTGCATGACGACCGCCACGCGTCCACCCTAGCCGCCCCGTCGCGCCGGCGCCGAAACGAATCGACCGATTCCCGATAATGCTTCGCATGCAGCCCGGCTACGCCCGCTACGTGCTGGGCGTCATGGTCGGAATCAACTTCCTCAATTACCTCGACCGCTACATCCTTCCGGTCGTCGCCAGCCGGATCCAGGACGAGTTCCATCTCAGCGACGCCGCGATCGGCGGCCTCGGAACCGCATTCCTGCTGGTGTATGCGGTCGCGGCACTTCCCTTTGGTCTCTGGGCCGACCGGGGGGTTCGGCGGACCGTGGTCGCGGTCGGCGTCACCATCTGGAGCATGGCGACGCTCTTCACGGGCCTGGCTCGCAGCTACGGGCAGCTCTTTGTCGCCCGGGCGCTGCTCGGCATCGGCGAGGCGAGCTACTACCCCGCGGGCACCTCGCTGCTCGGTGACTATTTCCGAAAAGCCGAGCGCGGACGGGCGATGTCGATCTGGGGTGCCGGCACCGCGGTTGGGATCGCGACCGGTTTTGCCGGCGGCGGCATCATCGCCAGCCAGTTCGGCTGGCGCGCGGCATTCTTTTTCACGGCGCTCCCGGGCCTGATATTCGCGTTCCTCGCCTTTCGTCTTCGAGAGCCGCTGCGCGGGGCGGCCGAGGAGCAACGTGGGACGACCGGCCCGGCCGAGCGGGTCAGCCTCCGACGCTTCGTCGGCCTGCTGTCGATCCCGAGCCTGCGCGCGACGATCGCGGCCGAGACGCTCCTCTTCTTCGTGCTGGGTGGGGCAGCATTCTGGCTCCCCGAATACCTTCATCGCCGGTTCGGCCTCGGCACGGCGGGGGCCGGCACGCTCGCCGGGGGTGTCCTCGTGCTTGGCGGCCTGATCGGGACCCTCAGCGGTGGGATGCTTGCCGACCGCTGGTCCAGGCGCCGGGGCGTGATGGCGAACCTCCCTGTCGGGGCCGCGGGCTTCGTCCTGGGCGCGCTCTTCGTCACCCTGGCGCTGCTCGCGCCCAGCCTTCCGATCTTCACCCCGCTGTTCCTCCTGGGTGTGATCGCCCTCTACCTGTACAGCGGGCCCTATACCGCGATCAAGCAAAACGTGGTGCTTCCTACCGTGCGCGCCAGCGCCGTGACGCTCTCCCTATTGATCGAGCACCTCCTGGGTGACTCGTATTCGCCCTTTGCGATCGGGAAGCTGTCCGACGCGGTGCACAGTTTGCAGCTCGCTCTCCTCATCCTGCTGCCGCCGCTGCTTCTGCTCGCCGCCCTTGCCGCGGCGAGCGGCATCAGATCGGAGGCGCCGGACGGCGATGCGATGGAGGCTCGGTGGGCTCGTTCCAGTGCCGGCCCCGAGGGCGCCGCGCTCGTCTAGCTAACGGCGCCGGCCTCGTGCGCCACGTCGGCGAAGAGGTCGTCCTCGGAGAGACCCTCGGGGGCGCCGACCAGCGAAAAGACCTCCTCACCCGCCAGCCCCTCGATCAGCCTTCGAAGGGGCTCCCACTCCTGTGTCTGGGTGGCGTGAGCCGTGAACGCCCTGATCCTGGCGTCCTCGAACCCGTCCGTGCGGATGCGCGTCGTGATCCGGGCTGGCTCGGGCAACTTGAGCGCACTGACCGCCGCCGGGGTCGCCGATTGGAAGTAGAGCTTCGTCGGGTACCAGGGCGTCAGGCCCAGGGCGGTAGCCTCGAGTTCGAACGAGGTCGGCTCGCCCGCCATGGTGCAGGCCTGCACGACGAGCCGGCTGACCACCTTGTGATCGGGGTGCCCGTAGACGCCCTCCGGGCCGAAGGTCACGACCACCTGCGGGCGATAGCTTCGCAGGCAACGGACGATGTCGCCCAGGCAGCGGCTGCGGGTTGCTTCCACCTCCTCGACTTTTTCGAGCGCGCCGTCCGGGTAGTCCAACACGTCCAGGAAGGTGACCCCGAGCGCGACCGCAGCCTGGCGAAGCTCCAACTCCCGAACGTCGGTTAACCGGCGCAGATCGCCGGCGCCCCGTCCGTTCCAGAGTCCCGCGCCGCCGCGCGTCACCGTCACCAGCGACACGGTTGCGCCCTCGGCCGCGTATCGGGCGATGGTGCAGGCCGAGGCGAAGCATTCATCGTCGGGATGCGGCATCACGACCAGCAGGCGCTGCCCGGTACGGCGATTCATTGGCGAAGGCATATGGACATTGTGACGGCAGCGCTGCGCTTCGAATGGTGCCCGCATAATGAGTGGATGCCACGGTCAGGCCTTTCCGGTCGCGCCCGGCGCGAGGTGTCCGCGGGTGGGGTTGTCTTCCAGATCATGCCCGACGGTCCCCGGTTCGTTCTCATCCTGGCAAACGGCCGCTGGTCCTTTCCGAAGGGGTCGATCGAGAAGGGAGAAACCCCGGCGGCCACGGCCCTGCGAGAGATCTCCGAGGAGACCGGCCTGCCACGGGAGGCGCTCCGCGTCGCCCAGCCCCTGAACTCCGTCGAATATGCCTTTCGCTGGCGAGGTCAGCTGATCCTAAAAACCGTGCACAACTTCCTGGTGAGCTTCAGCGGCGATGCGCCCTTTCGACCGCAGCTTTCCGAGGTCGAGGACGCTCGCTGGTTCGACGCCACCGAGGCGCGTCGGGTTCTCAGCTTCAAGAACACGCTGGAAACGCTGGACGCGGCGATTGTGGCCATTGCGGCGATCGACCTTTCGGCGCTCGCCTCGTGAGCTTCCTTACCCTGGTGCATCAGCGGCTGGCACTTGCCGGCCTCCTGATCACGCTCATCATCGGCATCTGGGGCCTGTTCACGTTCTTTAGGAAGCGGCCCGCCACCAGCGGCTACCGTTCCACGCTCGTCATGACCGAAATCCTCTTCCTTGCCCAGGGGCTGCTCGGCGCCATCCTTTATACAGCCGGGAGCAAGCGTCCGCACGACGGGCTGCACGTTCTCTATGGGGTGCTGCTGGTCATCGCCCTGCCGATCGGCGCCAGCTATACCTCCGGTCGGGAACCACGCCGCGAGCCGCTTGTCTATGGGCTCGTCGGTCTCTTCATGGTCGGCCTGACGATTCGTGGGATCACGACCGGAGCCCCGTAAAAAACCGAGAGGGGGCTTTCGCCCCCTCTCCAGTTTTGCCGTATTAGCGGCTCTTCCGGGTCGCCTTCTTGGCCTTCTTTACGGCCTTCTTCGTGGTTGCCATGAGTCACCTCCTTATCGAGTGAGCGGCAAACCGCTTGCACACATCGTGTGGTGTGCTCTACGAGATAACGATCAGTCCAAAACGATCTTGCAGATCGGGGGGGCACAGTCAGAAAAGTCGGAGTTGGTCGACCCCGCCGAGGGCCTTGGCCCGGATTCCGCGGCGTCGCAAATGCATCGCGAGCTCTTCGTCAAATCCGAGGACCGTGTATGTCATCGCGGCGCCCACCTGTTCGGCATGGCGGCACAGTTCCTCGAAGTCGGCGTGGTCCGAGAGCGGGAACACCGCATCGACATCGAGGCGGGTCTTGAGGCTCCGATCCATCGCCCAGCCGGTGAGGGCGGCCGTTTTGAACGGTCCTCCAGCGTCCTGAAGCCAGTGACGACCCGCTGACGGTGGTGCGACGATAACCGTTCGGCCCGCCACGGCCGCACCGAGCTGGCGGTACGGAGGAAAGGCGCAACCAAGCTCGCGGTAGACGTCGGTCACTGAAAGAAGACTCGGGTGCAGCATCAGGTCGAGGCCTTCGAGCGTGAGTGCCGAGAGGATTTCCTGTCCTTTGCCCAGCGAGTAACCCAGCAAGACGGGGGTAGAACCCGCATCGAGCGTCGCACGACACCAGGCAACGACGGATGCCAGGACCTCGGCTGTATCCGGAAAACAGTAGTGTGGCTTGCCAAAGGTGCTTTCGATCACGAGCACGTCCGCGGGGATCGCCGCTGCCGGGTCGCTCGTGAAGCCCGCGCGAGTCTTGAGGTCTCCGGTGTAAAGCACGCGGCCGAAATCGGTCTCCACCAGGGTCTGGGCCGAGCCCAGCACGTGGCCGGCCGGGTAAAAGGTCAGCCGGCAGGTATCCAGATCCCGGGTTTGCCCATAGGCGATGGGCTCGATCGCCGGCACGGACCGACGGGCGCGATGGGTGATGAGGCGCCTCGTGGCCGGAGTCGCGTAGGCGACGGGGTGCGCCGCCACGTGGTCGCTGTGGGCGTGGCTGATCACCGCCCGAGGCCTAGGCCGCCTGGGATCCAGCCAGAGGCGCTGCTCCGGGAGGTAGACGCCGCTTTCCCAGAGGATCGGGTGCGGGGTCAACCGATCAAGCCGGGGCTATTCCTGGGCGGCGGCGCGGCTCTCGAACAGTTCGTCGCGCAGCGCGCAGTAGGTGCAGAACCGCTGGCCGGGGGGACCGGCGAAGACACTCGTGCGCCCGCAGGTCGGGCAGGTTTCCTTCGGCTCCGGCTCGCGGACCGGGGCCTCGACCACGCCAAGCTCGACGGGCGGGGTTTCGGCAACCGCCACGCCGACGGCGGTTTCGCTCGCGGTGGAGAGAGAGATCGCCTCAGGTGGCGCGTCCGGCGCTGGTGCGATCCCTGGGGCGGCCTCAGCCTCGACCTGTTGCTTGAACAGCCGGGTCAGCCAGCGGAGCACTCGCGGCTACGGTAGAACACTGGCGCGGCCCTGTCAAATACGGGTCTATCCGAGCAGCCCGAGCTGAACCGGTGGTGGCGGCGGCTGCGCCCTGAATGGGCGGTGGTCCGCCACCTGGTAGCGCCGCTTCAGCCGGGCGACGGCATCGGCGACCGGTGCCTTTACAGCCGCCGGCGCGTACGCGCCCGGATAGAGCTCCCGGTAGCGGGGCAGCAGGTGCGGATATTCCCGGCCGAGGAATTCCAGGAAGTGCTCCTTGGTGCCCGGCTTGAGGTAGACGATATTCGCCCAGACAAAACACGCGCCCGCATCCGCCGCTGCCGCCACCGTCGCCTCGAGTTGCGCCGGCGAATCGCTCAACCCCGGCAGGAGGGGCGCCATCGCGACGCCGGCCTCGATCCCGGCGTCAACCAGCGCCTTCATGACGCGCAGCCGCTTGCGGGGCGGCGGCGTGCCCGGTTCGGTTTTGGCCCAGACGGTGTCGTCGACGGTCGGGACGCTGAAGCAGACGGTCGTGCTCGCGCGCCGGGAGAGCTCGACCAGGACATCCAGGTCGCGGATCACCATCGTGCCCTTGGTGATCAGCCCGACCGGCGTGCGAAAGTCGCGGAACGCCTCGAGGCAATGGCGCGTCAAGCGGGTCGAGCCGTCGATCGGCTGGTAAGGGTCGGTCGCGGTCCCGAAGGCGACCTTCTCCCCCTTCCAGCGCGGGCTGGCGAGCTCACGGCGGAGCAGCTCGGCAACGTTGACCTTGACGCCAACCCGGGAAGAAAAGCCGGCGCCCGGGTCGCGGTCGGCGAGCCTGGCATGAGCGCGGGCAAAGCAATAGACGCAACTGTGGAAGCAGCCCTGGTAGGGGTTGAGCGACCAGTCGAACCCCATGTGCTGCACCCGGTTCAAGGCCGACTTCGCGACGATCTCGAAGTACTCCGTCCGGGGCATCCCAACAGCATAGAACATATGTTCGGTTCGGATTATCAGAGCGTCGAGCCGGGTAAAAATGAAATGGTCGGCGCCAGGGAGCGGCCGGCCAGGGAGGAAAAAATGATTCTGTTCGCATGGCGGCTCTACCGGCTCAAGAAGATGTTGCAGTTGCTCCAGGCGATCCGGCGCCGCGACGTCGACCACCTGCTGGGTCGGACCTGGCGTGGGCGACTGCTCTTGCGTCCCCTCTACCGTTTCGGCGCCTCGCGCTTCAGCCGGTAAACGATCGAGCGGGGGAGGCCGCCCAAAACCATTGCGCATAATGGGAAGCGGCCTCCCATGAAAATCCTCGTCTGCGTTAAGCAGATCCCTGATCCGAATGTTCCGGGCAAGCTCGATCCGGCGACCCACCGTCTCGTGCGTGAGGGTGTCGACGTGGTGCTCGATCCGGGCGATGAGCATGCCGTCGAGGCCGGCCTCCAGATCGCCGAGAAAGCCGGCGGTGAGGTCACGGTCGTCTCCATGGGTCCGCCGAAGGCACTCGACGCGATTAGGAAGGCGCTCTCGATGGGCGGCGCCAAAGGCATCCTGATCACGGATCCGGCGCTGGAAAACTCGGATGCGCTGAGCACCGCGCGCGCGATCGCCGCGGCGATCAAGGACCAGTCCTACGACCTGATCATTTGCGGAACGGAAAGCACCGATGGGTACTCGGGCGCCGTGCCGGGCCAGCTGGCCGAGCTGCTCTCGATGCCGTTGGTTAGCTTCGCGAAAAAGATCGAGGTCACGGAAGGAAAGGTCGTGATCGACCGGCAGACGGACGACGGCTACGACGTGGTGGAGTCGCCCCTGCCGGCGGTCGTCACCGTCACGGGCGGCATCAACGAGGCGCGCTATCCGTCGCTGCGCGGGATCATGCAAGCCAAGAACAAAGAGGTCAAGCAGGTCTCGATCGAAGACCTGGGGCTTACGGGTCAGGCCGGCAAGGGCGCGCTGACCCAGGAGGTCGTGCAGGTGGCGCCGGCCGAAGCCCGCAAGGCGGGCCAGGTGATCGAGGACAAGGGCGAGGGCGCCAAACGGGTCGCGGACTACCTCGCCGAATTGAAGGTCATCTGATGATCTGTCGGGGTTGCGGGGTTCCCGCGTGATCTGGGTATACGCGGAGACGGTCGACGGCGTTCCTCGCTCCGTCGTGCTCGAGCTGCTGACGAAGGCCCGCAGCCTGGGGGACGTGGAGGCGATTGCCCTCGGCCCGGGCGCGTCGAAGGCGGCCGACGTGCTGGGAGCGCACGGGGCAAAGAAGGTTTATGTTCACGATGATCCCGCGTTTCGAGACATCCTGGCGTCCCCAGCGGTCGATCTCCTGGCGGCCTTGATCGCCAAGCACAAGCCGGAGGCGGTCCTTTTCGGGATGACGTACGACGGGCGCGACATCGCGTCCCGCCTGAGTGCGAAGCTCGGTGCCGCCCTGATCGCGAACGCCACCGGCCTCGAGCGCACGGATGGCGCCCTGGCGGTGATTGCCCCGGTATTTGGCGGCAGCCTGCTGGTGACGACGATCGCGAAAGCCGCGCCACCCGTCCTGGTGCTCGTTCGGCCCAAGGCATTCGGTGTCGAACCCGCGACCGGATCAGGCGCGGAGCTGGAGACCCTGAATGACCCGGTTGACACGGCGAAACCGGCCGCGCGAATTCTCCGGCGCGAGAAAGAGCAGGCAGCCGGTCCGCGCCTGGAGGACGCCCCCGTGATCGTCAGTGGCGGTCGAGGGCTCGGGGCGCCCGAACACTTCGCGATGCTCGACGAGCTGGCGGCCGAGCTCGGCGCGGCAGTGGGCGCGAGCCGCGCCGTGGTCGACGCGGGATGGAAGCCCTACGCGATGCAGATCGGGCAGACCGGCAAGACCGTGAAGCCGACCGTCTACATCGCGGTGGGGATCTCGGGCGCGATGCAGCACACCGTCGGCATGAAGGGCGCCAGGACGATCATCGCGATCAACAAGGACCCGGAGGCGCCGATCTTCAAGCTGGCGGACCTTGGCATCATTGGCGATGTGCACAAGGTTATTCCGCAATTGATCGAGGAAGTCAGGGCCCGAAAGCGGAAATGAGCGGCGGCCCCCTCAGCCTTCTGGCGGTCAAACCGCACCCGGACGACGAGGCTATCACGATGGGGGGCACGCTCGCCCGCTACAGTGCCGAAGGAGTTCGGACGACGCTCGTGACGGCGACGCGGGGCGAGGTCGGCGAGATCCTCGACAAGGATCTCGATCCGATCGAGGCGGCTCCCCGGCTGGCGAGCATCCGCGAGGCGGAGTTGCGTGAGGCGTGCAGGATCATGGGAGTCAAGGAGCTCGTCTTCCTCGACTACGAGGACTCGGGGATGGCTGGGCTGTCACGAAACCGCGAACCAGGGACCTTCTGGCAAGCGGACGAAGAGGAAGCCATCGGGCGGCTGATCCAGGTGATCCGGCGGGCCCGGCCTCAGGTGGTCGCGACCGAAAACGAGTTCGGCGGCTACGGGCACCCCGACCACATCAAGACGCATCGGGTCGCCGCCATGGCATTTTTCTACGCCGGCGACGTCAAGCGATTTCCCGGCGGGGAGCCGTTCCGGCCGAGCAAGCTCTACTACACCGCCTTTCCAAAGTCCGTCGGCAGGCAGATGGCCGAGGCGATGCGAAAGGCCGGGGTCGAGAACCGGTGGGGCGAGGACGGCGAGCCACCGCCATTTGCCGTTGACGACGACCGAGTCACCACCTGGCTCGACGTCAGGCCATATGTCGACGTCAAGGTCCGGGCGATGCAGGCGCACAAGACCCAGATCCCGCCGGACAGCTGGTTCATGAAGATTCGGGATGTGCTCGGTCCCGACGCGTGGTCGCGTGAGGCCTACGAGCGCGTCCGCTCCAGTGTCGACGCGCCGGTGCCGGAGGACGACCTGTTCGCCGGACTTCGGTGATGATCTCGGCCGACGCGCTCGATCGGGCGGCAGACTTGCTGGCGCGTGCCAGGACGGCGATCGCCTTCACCGGGGCGGGCGTCTCGGTCGAGAGCGGCATCCCCCACTTTCGCGGCGAGGGCGGGCTCTGGACCAAGTTCGACCCGTACAAGGTGGCCCACATCGAGACCTTCCGGCGCGATCCGGCCCAGTACTGGACCTACAGCCTGAACCACCGACGAGCGGACGCCGAACCGAACCCTGCCCACCGCGCCCTGGCAGAGTTGCAGCGCGATGGCCGGCTTGGCCCGGTCATCACGCAGAACACGGACGGACTACACCAGAAGGCGGGGACCCGGGACGTGATCGAGCTGCATGGGTCGTCGATGGCCGTAGTCTGCCTCGACTGCGACGCCCGGTTCCCCCGCGCCGAGGTCGATTCCATCAACCGTCGGAGCTGTCCGCCGCCCTGTCCCTCCTGCGGCGGTCGATTCCTGAAGCCCACGGTGGTCCTGTTCGGGGAGCCGCTTCCGGTGGAGGCGCTCGATCATGCGCATGACGTGGCGCGGCGGACGGATCTCGTGCTCGTGATTGGTAGCTCCATGCAGGTGTACCCAGCCGCCGGAATTCCGCGCCTGGCTCTTCAGGGTGGCGCGGACCTCTGCATCGTCAACGCCGAACCGACCCCACTCGACGAGGTCGCGCGGGTCGTGATTCATGGCAAGGCCGGCGACGTGCTTCCAGCGATCGCCCGGCGTGTGGCGATCAGCTCTCGTCGGTCGCGCTGACCGGGAAGGTCTGCCCGCAGCTCGGACACACGATCAGGGTCTCTGCGGCTGGGGCGCTGAAGAGCGCCTCGCAGCTCGGGCAGGCGTACTCACGCTGTGGGTTTTCACGGCTCTCCCGCTGCTCGGCGATCTCGCCCGCCACCTCGCCCAGGTCGACGGCGGGACTGGCGCATTCCGCGCAGCGGTAGAGAGGCGCGTCGATCACCGCGTAGTCGAGGTAGCGGCCCCGCGTGTCGACGTAAACGGACGCATTCCAGAGCTCGAACCGGTCGCCCGCACAGCGATTGGGGCAGGCGAGGAACATCAGCGCGCCGCCTGCTTCAGGGACTTGAGACGCTCCGCCGCACGCCGGAGCGTCTCCATCTTCTTGGGGAACGAGAAGCGGATCTGCTGGCGTCCCCGCGCCGGGTCGAGGTAAAAACTGCTGCCGGGCACCGTCGCCAGCCCGACCTCCCGGACCATCCGGTGTGCGAGGGAGACATCCGTCTCGTTGAAGGCCCCGATATCCGTCATCACGTAGTAGGCGCCGTCCGGTGGATAGCTCTTGAAGCCGGAGCCGTCGAGGATCTCGAGCGTGAAGTCCCGACGCTCCCGGTAGGCATTGAGCAGGTCGACGTAGTACTGGTCGGGGAAGGCCAGCGCCGTCGCCGCCGCGACCTGTAGCGGATGGGGCGCGCCCACGGTCACGAAGTCGTGAACCTTCCTGATGGCATTGGTCATCGTCGGTGGTGCGATCGCATAGGCGAGGCGCCAGCCGGTCACGCTGTACGTCTTGGACAATCCGCTGATCGTGACCGTCCGGTCGCGCATGCCATCCAGCGTCGCGATGCTGATGTGCTCGCCGCGGTAGACCAGGTGCTCGTAGATTTCGTCGGTGATCGCGAGTACGTCGAATTCCCGGCAGAGATCGGCGATGAAGGAGAGCTCCTTGCGCGTGTAGACCTTGCCGGTGGGGTTGTGCGGCGTGTTGATCACGATCGCGCGGGTCCGCGCCGTGAACGCCTTGCGCACCTGGTCCTGATCGAAGTGCCAGTCCGGCGGGGTCAGCGGCACGACCACCGGCGTGGCCCCGGTGAGGATGCAATCGGGGCCGTAATTCTCGTAGAAGGGCTCGAAGATGATGACCTCGTCTCCCGGGTCGACCAGCGCGAGGATCGTGGATAACATCGCCTCGGTCACGCCGCAGCAGACGGTGATCTCGGTCTCCGGATCCACGGCGATCGCGCGAAAGTGCTGGGTCTTGGCGGCGATCGCCTCGCGCATCACCCTGGCGCCCCAGGTCGTGGCGTATTGATTGAAGTCGTCGCGGATGGCGTCGATCGCCGCTTCTTTCAGTGCTTCCGGGGCGGCGAAGTCTGGAAACCCCTGGGCGAGATTGACGCAGTCGGCGCCGTGCTGAGCCACGCACAGCCTGGTCATTTCCCGGATCACCGATTCCGAGAACAGCGTCGACTTCTGCGAGACGAATTCGCGCACGTCACTAGAATGCCAGAGTGCCGACAAGCTCGCCGCAGGCCGAAGAGGTCGCGGCGTTCCGTCGCCAGTTCCCCATCTTCGATCAGAAGATTTACCTGAGCAGCTGCTCTCAGGGCGCCCTGTCGCGCCCGGTCGAGGCGGCGCTACAGGCGTTCATGGAGTCATGGCACACGCACGGGAACCCGTGGGAGATCTGGGTTTCCGAAATGGAGCAGCTGCGAGCGCAGTTCGCCCGGCTGATCAACGCCCGGCCGTCGGAAGTGGCCGTGACATTCTCGGTGTCGACCGCGCTTAACTCGCTGGCCAGCGCCATGGACTACAAGGCTCGTCGCGGGGTGGTCACCAGCGACTTCGACTTCCCGACCATGGGCCACATCTGGATGGCGCAGGAGCGGCGCGGCGCGAAGGTCAGCTTCGCCAAAGCCGAGGGGCGCCGGTTGCCGCTCACCTCCTTCGAAGAGGCGGTCGATCGCGAGACCGCCCTCGTGGCGACCACCCATGTCTGCTACAAGAACGGCTACAAGACCAACCCGAGTGCGCTGGCGGAGCTCGCGCACGAGCGCGGCGCGCTGCTGCTGATCGACGCTTACCAGAGCATGGGCACCCAGCCGATGGACGTCAGAGCGATGGATCTCGACTTCCTGACCACCGGTGCCCTGAAATACCTGCTCGGCTCGCCCGGGGTCGCCTTCCTCTACGTTCGCGAAGAGCTGATCGAGCGCTTCACGCCCTCGGATTCTGGCTGGTTCGGCCAGGAGAACGTCTTTGCGTACGATGTCCACCGCCTCGAGTACGCCGGGAGCGCCCGCCGCTTCGAGACCGGGTCGCCGCCGATCCCGAACGTCTATGCCTCGCTGGCGGCCTTGCGGCTGATCGAGGCAGTCGGGCTGGCACGCATCCAGGCGCATGTCCAGGACCTGGCCGGACGGCTGACCGGCGCGATCCAGCAGCGGGGCCTGGACCTGCGGACGCCGGCGGAGCCCGCCGATCGGGGCCCCCTGGTGATGGTCGGTTCCACCGACGCGCCGAAGCTGGTCGAGGTGCTGGCCCGGGAGGGCATCCTCTGTTCCACCCGAGATGGGGCCCTGCGCGTCTCGCTCCACTACTACAACACGGCCGCCGACGTGGAGGCCGTGGTCGAGGCGCTGGACCGTCATCGCGGCCTCCTCCAGCCGTCCGGCCATTAGAAAGGCTTAGCGGCGGTTGCTCTCCGCCAGCTAACCGTGTATAAAGAGCGAACAATTTAGGTTGTGGACGAAACCGGAGAGGAGGTCGTGAAGAGGATGGGAAAGCCCAGATTGCTTGCCGTCGTTGCCCTGGCAAGCCTCGGTCTGGCGGCATGCGGCGGAACGACGGGTGGTGGCTCCACCACGCAAAACAAGCCAACCAAGGTGCAGATCGCGGCGGAAGGACCGTTTACCGGCGACCAGGCGTCGATCGGTGCCGGTGCGCTCGAGGCGATCAAGCTCGCGGTCAAGGACTTTAACAACGCCGGCGGCGTCAACGGCACGAAGGTGGATCTGCTGGTCTGGGACGACCAGCACAACGCGCAAACGGCCCAGACGCTCCAGGCGCAGGGTATTTCCGATCCGACCGTGCTCGGCATTGTCGGCCCGATGAACTCCGGCGTGGTGCTCGGCTCGGTGACGGGGCTGCAAAGTGCCAGCCCGCCCCTGCCGTTCGTCAGTGAATCCGCCTCGAATGTGAAGGTCACGGACTCGGGCTGGAGCGTCGCGCATCGGGTCAACGCGCGCGACGACGCCCAGGGCCCCGCCGACGGCAAGTTCATGATCGACCAGGGCGCGAAAAAGGTCTACGTCATCGACGCGAAGTCCGATTACTCCACGGGACTCGCCGATCAGACCGAGACGTACCTCAAGGCCCACAACATCACGACGCAGCGGGATAGCATAAAGGCCCTCCAGCCGGACTTCAGTACGGTGGTCACCAAGATCAAGGCGTTCAATGCCGACTGGGTCTACATGGCGGATGAGGGCCCGGATACCGCACCGTTTGTTTCTCAGATGAAGTCAGCGGGCCTGACCATCGGCCAGAACATCCAGTTCCTCGGGACGGACGGTGAGGAAGACTCGTCGATCATCACCAAGTCGCAGGGCGCCTATGTCGGAGCCTACGCGACCAACATCACCGCCGATCCCGCCGGCCTCTCGTCCTCGACCGCTTCGGCCTACGTATCTGAATTCAAGACCGAGTACGGCGCGGATTCGGTCGGCAAGGCAGGGCCGTTCTACGGGTCTGCCTACGAGGCGGCGCAGACCCTGCTCCAGGCGATCAAAAATTCGCCGGTGAACAACGGCAAGATTTCCCGCAACGACGTCATCACCCACCTCGGGAGCGATACCTTCAAGACGATTTTCGGCGACGTCAAGTTCAATTCGAAGGGCGACGTCCAGGGCGGCGGCATCTACGTCTACCAGGCGAAGAGCGGCGGCATGGTGGTCCTCAAGTCCGTCGCCGGCTAACGCGAAAGGAGTAAGAAGCAAGGGGGCGGGCGGTCCCGCCCCCTTTTGCCGCCGTGGACTACTTCCTGCAGAACTTCCCGCAGCAGTTGGTCAACGGGCTTGAGCTCGGCAGCCTGTACGCGCTGGTCGCACTCGGCTACACGCTGATCTATGGAATCCTCGAACTCCTGAACTTCGCCCACGGCGATGTGTTCATGATCGGGGCGTTTCTGGCTGCGGGCGTCGCCGCCCTCCTCGTTCACAACCAGATTGCGGCCGTTCCTGCCGGTCTCGTCGTGGTGCTGATGATCCTCGTGGCGATGGGCGGGGCGGGCCTGCTCGGCGTGGGCATCGAGCGTGCTGCCTACCGGCCGCTGCGCAACGCCAACCGGCTTGCGCCGCTGATCACGGCGATCGGCGTGTCCCTGTTGCTGGAGAGCGTCGTCCAGGTCTTTGTCAGCCCGGCCCCGGTGCTCGTTCCCAGTAACGCGCTCGTGCCGCAGACGATCTTCCGCGGGGCAAACGCCGAGACATCGCTGGCCGGGCTGCTGCTGTTTGTCGTGGCGGTGGCGCTCATGATCGGGCTCGATCTCTTCGTCTTCCGAACGCGTTTCGGGAGCGCGATGCGCGCGACGGCACAGGACCGGGAGGCGGCAACCTTCATGGGGATCGACATCGACCGGGTCATCATGGTCACCTTCTTGATCGCCTCGGCGCTCGCCGGGCTTGGTGGTGTGCTCTACGGCCTGCGCTATGCCTCGATCAACTTCTTCATGGGCTATCTACTGGGGATCAAGGCTTTCACCGCCGCCGTCATCGGTGGCATTGGCAACCTTCGCGGGGCCATGGTAGGCGGGTTACTGCTGGGCGTGCTCGAGAGCCTGGCGGGTGGCTTCATCAGCAGCCAGTTCCAGGACACCCTCGTGTTCCTCACGCTGATCCTGGTGCTGTTGGTTCGGCCGCAGGGACTCTTCGGCCAGCCGCTTGGCGATCGCGCATGAGCACCGAGCCGGCCTCGATCGATGCCGGAGAGCCGGCCCATCAGCTGAAGCAACTCTGGGAGGCGGGGCCGACCGGGTGGAACCGTGCGCTGACGAAGCCGCCGGTGCTCCTCGGGTTTTTGCTCGTCGCGCTGGCCGCGCCCCTGGTGTTGCAGTACGTCGAGGACAATTCTCCCTGGATCGGCGCGCAGTACTGGACCCTGATTCTCGCCACCTGTGCGATGTACGCATGCCTCGCCGTGGCGCTCAATCTCGTTGTCGGCTACGCGGGACTTTTGAACCTCGGCTTCATCGCGTTCTTCGGGATCGGCTCCTATGCCTATGCCCTGGTCGCCAGCGATCAGATTCACCAGCACTACCCATTGTGGGCCGCGCTGCTGATCGTGATCACCATCACGCTTGCCTTTGCGTTGCTGGTCGGGGTCCCGGCCCTCAGACTGCGCGGGGATTACCTGGCGATCGTCACGCTCGCCTTCGGCCTGATCATGCGCGACCTGATCCTGGACCTCGATCGGCCACCGGTGCTGATGGGCCACCAGTTCGGGCCGAATGGCCTGGACATCACGGGGGGGACGAATGGCATCCACCAGGTGGCGCCGTTCAGCCTGCCGGCAAGCCTGCCGCTGATCGGCCCGGTGCCGCACTACCGGATGTACTACTGGATCTTTGTGCTGTTTTTGGCGCTCTGCGTGTATTGCATGCTTCGCTGGCGCAACACGCGGACCGGTCGGGCCTGGGTGGCGATCCGCGAGGACGAGCTGGCCGCCCGGGCCATGGGAGTGAACACCTTCAAATACCGGCTCCTGGCGTTCACCGTGAGCGCGGTCATGGCCGGGATCGTCGGCATGATCGACGCCGCCGCGATCTTCAACGCCTTTCCCAGTCCAAACTTCGACGTCCAAACGACCGTGATGGTCTTCATCATGGTCATCCTGGGCGGCCTCGGCAGCATCCCCGGCGCGGTTCTCGGCGCGATCGCTTTCACGGTGCCGCCGTTCCTCCTCCAGCAGTTCGTTCTGTACAAGTACCTGATCATCAGCATCGTGCTGATCGCGGTCATGATCTTCCGGCCGGAGGGGCTTCTCGGGACGGTCTCGATCCGTCCGCGGCGCGCCATGGGTGGCACCTTGGAACTGTTTGTGGACGAAGCGGCTGAGCCGCCGGCGAACATCCCCCGCGCCAGGGCGGCTGACCTCGAGGCCACCACGGGAGCAATCGTGCCGGTCGTCGAACCGCCCCCGACGTCATGACTGCGTCAACTCCCGTTCTTGCCATCCGGGGGTTGAGCTGCCGCTTTGGCGGGCTGACGGCCGTCGACGGCCTCAGTCTTGAGATTGGCGAGGGGGAGATCATCAGCCTCGTCGGACCCAACGGGGCGGGAAAGACCACTGTGTTCAACCTCATCTCCGGCATCATCAAGCCAACCGCGGGGTCAGTCCGGTTGCTGGGCCGCGAACTCATCGGGCAGCCATCGCATCGGATCACGCGCTTTGGTATTGCGCGGACGTTTCAGAACATCCGGGTCTTTCCGCAACTGACCGTGCGCGAAAACATCCTGCTCGGCACGCATCACTGGACCCGCAGCGGCATGCTCGGCTCTGTGACCATGTGGCCATCCGCGAGGCGCGCCGAACGGGAGGCCGCCGGCGAGGTCGACAAGGCGATCGCGCTTTTTCGCGAGCGGCTAGAAACACGGCTGGATGATCCTGCGTTCAGCCTCTCCTATGCGAACCGGCGGCGCACGGAGATGGCGCGAGCGCTGGCCGCGCGCCCCAGGCTTCTCCTGCTGGACGAGCCGGCGGCGGGCATGAACCCGTACGAACGAATTGAGATCGCGAGGCTGATCCGATCGATGCGTGAGCAGGGGCTGACGATCTTCCTGATCGAGCACCACATGCCGCTGGTGATGGAGATCTCGGATCGGGTGGTGGTGATGGACCACGGGGTCAAGATCGCCGAAGGCCTCCCACAGGAGGTCCACGCCAATCCAAAAGTCATCGAAGCCTACCTTGGACGGCGCGCAGCCACCGCCTGAGGTGCCGCCTCGGACGGGCAAGGACATCGTTCTGCAGTTGCAGGATGTCGAGGTCCGCTACGGGCCGATCCCGGCGCTCCGGGCGGTGTCGATGGAGATCCGCCGGGGCGAGATCGTGTGCCTGCTGGGCGGCAATGCGTCAGGCAAGTCGACGACGATGAAGGCGGTCATCGGCTCGGTCC
>JALYYC010000195.1 GCA_030946755.1 Candidatus Dormiibacterota bacterium | reverse complement strand
CTGGGGCTGCTGATCGGCTGGCGTGGCGAAACGCTGCGAGCCTTCCAGACTGTCGTCAACTTGATCCTGAACGAGGGGCGCACTGATCGCCGCCGCCTGGTGGTCGACGTCGAACACTATCGCAACCGCCGCGAGGAGACGGTGAAGGAGATGGCCCTGCGGCTCGCGGAACGAGTCCGCCGCACCGGGGAGCGGATCATGATGGACCCGATGCAGGCTTATGAACGTCGCATCGTGCACATCACCTTGGAGAAAGAGCCGGGGATCAAAACCGAGAGCCAGGGCGAAGATCCAAACCGGCGGGTGGCGATCCTGCCGGATGGTGTGCCGGCGGCGCGCCGGCCGGTCGATCGACCGGCGCCCGCCACCGCGCCACCGCTGACGCGCGAAGGCGTCGGCTACGGCGATCGACCGCGATACGGCGACCGCCCGCGATTCGGGGAACGGCCGCGCTTCGGCGAGCGGCGCCCGGACTATCCCGAGGCGGAAGGCCCCAAGCCGGACGCCTGACGTCGGCCTGGACCTTCGGTCTCGCGAAGGGCGCGATCGAGGGTCCCGATGATGACTTCGGCCGGCAGGCCGTCGTCGAGGGCATCCTGCGCCTGCTTGATGGCACGTCGCGACGCCGGGGGCGCCTCCGTCGCGAGCCGGCGCAGGTCGTTGGCCAGCGCCTCCGCCGGACCACTGCCCGAATCGGAGTCGGCGTAGCTCCAGGCCTCCAGGCGCGCGATCAGGCTACGGACTCGCTCGGGAAAGGGCGCGACGCCGGAACCGGCGAGGGATGAGAGGGCGGCGCGCAGTTGCGGGGCGGCTGCCAGCGGCACCCTGATCTCGAGGCGGTCCGGTGGGAGCCAGCAGGCGGCAGCCTCCGTCTCGCCGCCACCCGGCCAGCGACGAGTGAGCAGCTGCCCGGGCGTCAGCAGGCCGCCGAACAGTGCCGCCGTCACCCTGGCCGCTTCGGAGCCAACGACGACGAAATGAGCCTCCGGTCCGGCCTCGGTGAACTCAAATTGCTCAGTCATGCGATCAAGTTACGGGCCGGTGGGACACTCATATATTCCGCACATCCGCTCGAAAAAGCAGGCGAACCGGCGCCAACCCTACGATATACTGAGTTCGTGCCCCAATCCCCTCCCCCGTACAGGCTCGCCACCTTGCCGAGCGGGGCGAGAGTCGTCTCGGCCGAGCTCAAGGACCGTCCTTCCGTTTCGATGGCAGTCCTCTTCAAGGTGGGGTCGCGGTACGAGACGGACCAGGTTGCCGGGGTGTCGCACTTCCTCGAACATATGTTCTTCAAGGGGTCGCAGCGCTACGGCGGGGCCAAGGAGATCGCGGAGGCGATCGAGGGGGTGGGCGGGGTGCTGAACGCCGCCACCGATAAAGAGCTGACCATGTACTGGGCGCGCGTGCCGAAGAACAAGGCGACGCTGGCGATCGACGTCCTCGGTGACATGCTGTTTGCTCCGTTGCTCGATGCCGCCGAGCTCGAAAAGGAACGGCTGGTCGTGCTCGAGGAACTCAAGATGTACCAGGACAGCCCCCAGGAGCACGTCCACAGCCTGTTCGAGCAGATCAGCTGGCCGAACCATCCCCTCGGCCGCGATATCGGGGGGACGGAGGCCTCGGTGCGCGCGCTGAGCCGTGATGATCTGCTGCGTTATCTGGATGAGCACTACCAGCTCCGCAACCTGGTGGTCACGATCGCCGGGCCGCTCTCGCATGAGGAAGCGATCGCCCTGATCGAGCCGCATCTGAAGGTGCGCGGCAAGGGCGCCGCCTCGCCGCCGTTCCTGCCCTCGGTCGCCAATGGTGCCAAGCCGGGCGTTCTCTTGAAGAACAAGAAAACCGAGCAAGCCCATCTCTGTTTCGGCGTCCACGCGCCCTCCTACATGGACAAGGACCGGCACGTTATCGACATCCTCAATTGCGTCCTCGGGGAGGGAATGAGCTCCCGCCTCTTCCTCGAGGTTCGCGAGAAGCTGGGTCTGGCCTACGACGTGCACTCCTATGTGAATCGCATGTACGACACCGGCGTTCTGGGCATCTACGCTGGGACCGAACCGCGGCAGGCCGCGCGAGCAGTCGGCGCCATCGTCGGTCAGCTCAAACGCCTCTGCGATGAACCCGTCGAGCCGGCGGAGTTGACCAAGGCGAAGGAGTTCTACAAGGGCCGGTTACTGCTGCAGATGGAGAGTACGAACTCCGTCGCGACCTGGTATGGCGGCCAGGAGGCGTTGATGGGAAAGATCGAGGACGTCGATCAAACGATGGCCGAGATCGACACCGTCACGGCCGAGAAGGTGACCGAGGTTGCTCGGGCGCTCTTCGGCCAGAATCTTCAGCTCGCTGTCATCGGGCCGTTCCGCAGCGAAGCACCGTTCCTCAAACAGATCGCCTGAGCCGCACGGCGGGGCAGCTAGAATGAATTGCCCCAAATGAAGTTGCATTAGCATGGCGCAGTCTCCGCAAGCGCAACCACCCGCCGCCGGACCCGCTCCCCACCAGAAATCGTTCCTTCGAGACACCCTCGAGATCGTCTTCCTGGCGCTCGTCCTCTACGTGGTGATCCAGTACGCCGTGCAGACGGTGCACGTCCTCGGGTCGAGCATGAGCACGACCCTGCACGACAACGACCTGCTGGTGGCGTCGAAGATCTCGTACAAGTTGCATCCGCCGCAGCGCGGCGACATCGTTGTCTTCAAGCCACCGAACGAGGACAGTCGCGACTTCATCAAGCGAGTCATCGCCCTGCCGGGCGACAAGATCCGCATCACCAACTCGGTCGTTTACATCAATGGGCAGGTCCTGCACGAGCCGTATCTGCCGGAGCGCTGGACCTACAACAACAACTGGCCCGCCGATGGCCAGGACAAGCTGGTTCCGGCCGGCCAGTATTTCGTCATGGGTGATAACCGCAACCATTCGAGCGACTCTCGGAGCTTCGGGTTCGTCGAGCTCGATGCGATCCTCGGGAAGGCCGAGGTGCGGATCTGGCCGCTCGACCAGCTCGGATTCCTGACCAGTAAGCCGACCCTGACGAACGGTCAATGACGCAGCGGACGCTCGTCCTGGTCAAGCCCGATGGCGTCCAGCGGACCCTGGTTGGCGAAATCTTTCGCCGCCTGGAGGCGCGCGGGCTCAAGCTGATCGGGCTCAAGCTGATGCGAATCTCGGAGGATCTCGCCGGGCGCCATTACGCCGAGCACCGGGGAAAACCGTTCTTTCCGGGGTTGATCAGCTTCATCACCTCGAGCCCGGTGGTCGCGATGGTCTGGGAAGGCCGTGAGGCGGTCGCGGTGGTCCGCGCCCTGATGGGCACGACTGATCCCCTGAAGGCGCTTCCCGGAACGATCCGCGGTGACCTGGCGCTTGACCTGGGTATGAACCTGATCCATGGATCGGACTCGCCGCCCCGGGCGGAAACGGAAATCGCGCTCTTCTTTACGCCGGGCGAGATCTTCGAGTACGAGCGAACGATCGACCGCTGGGTGCGCGAGTCATAGGTCGCGCTCGGCTCGTTCCACGGGGAACAGCCCGGCTCTAGCTCAGGCGGCGGCGCAGCGCTTCCAGCTCCTCGTCGCTGTAAAACTCGATCGTCAGGCGGCCGCCTTTGCGCAGCCGGGTGAGGATGACCTTGGTGCCCAGCGCCCGCCGGAACTCGTCCTCGAGGGCGGCGGTGTCGGGGTCCGGCGGCGGCGTCAGCGGCCTGGTCTGGGGTTCGCCTGACACCCGGGCGCGAACCCAGTCCTCCGTCTCCCGAACGCTCCATCGGTGCTTGAGCACGAGCTCGGCCGCCGCCAGCTGCTGGCCGGCCGATGGCAGGCTGAGTAGCGCCCGGGCATGACCGGCGCTGAGGGCTGCCGTCTCTACCAGTTTCAAGATCTGCTCCGGGAGTGCGAGCAGGCGCACGATGTTGGCGACGGCGACCCGGCTTTTACCCAGCCGCTCTGCGACGGCTTCCTGGGTCAGGCCGAACTCGCGGAGGAGCCGCTGCATCGCCCGGGCCTCTTCGATTGCATTGAGATCCGTCCGCTGCAGGTTTTCCACCAGCGCCAGCTCGAGGCGTTCTTCCCGACGACCGCCGGTGGTCGGGTGGACGATCACCGGAACCTCGGTGAGCCCGGCAAGCTCGGCCGCCCGCAGACGTCTTTCGCCGGCAATCAGCTCGAATCCCTCCATGCCCTCCCGTACCAGCAGCGGTTGCAGGACGCCGTGGACACGGATCGAGTCGGCGAGCTCCTGCAGCGGTTCGGTGGCGAAGCTCCGGCGCGGTTGCTCGGGATTCGGACGCACCTCGGCGATGGGAATCTGCATCGCAAAGCGGCGTCGCGCGGCGGTGTCGCCCCCGAGTTCGTCTACGTATTCGCCTGACGGGATGAGCGCTTCCAGGCCCCGTCCAAGACCTCGGCGTTTATTCATCTGGCGATCAACTCCTTGGTGAGTTCGTGGTAGGCGACGCCGCCACGGGAAGTCGGGTCGTACTGGCTGATCGGCATGCCATGGCTGGGCGCCTCGCTCAGCCTGACATTCCGCGGGATCACCGTTTTGAAGGTCTTCTCCGGATACTGGTTGCGGATCTGCTCGGCGACCTGCGCGGCCAGTATGGTCCGCGGGTCGAAAAGGGTGAGCACGATGCCACCGAGCTTGAGATGCGGGTTCAGCTCCCGCTGGATCAGCTGGCTCGTGTGGGTGAGGGCCCCGAGGCCTTCCAGCGCGAAGTACTCGCACTGCACCGGGATCAGCATGAACTCGGCCGCCACCAGGCAGTTAACCGTCAACAGACCCAGCGAGGGCGGGCAGTCGATGATGATGTAGTCGTAGGACCTGGCCAGAGCCTCGAGCGCGTAGCGCAACCGGCGCTCCCGTCGTGGCAGGTTGATCAACTCGATCTCGGCACCGGCCAGGGCGCGATGCGACGGAAGAATATCGAGGCCTGGCACCCTGGTGTGCAGGACGACCGGGTTGATGTCGACGGCATCGATCAGTACGTCGTACACGCTCTGCGTGAGCGTTTGCCGGGCAATCCCGAGCCCGCTGGTGGTGTTGCCCTGTGGATCCATGTCCACGATCAAGACGCTGAGTCCGAGGTCGGGCAGGTTGGCCGCCACATTGATCGCGGTGGTGGTCTTGCCCACGCCACCTTTCTGATTGACGACGGCGTAGATTCTTGGCAACTTTTCCCCGGCCTGGACGTAGAGTTGGAAAGGGTTGGGCCGATTATAGGCGCGCGCGGCGTCGAACGTACGTTCCACAGGTTACCCCCACCTGTGCATAACAGGTCGGGGCTCGAGGAGCTACTTGAAGATCAGCGGGAGCAGGCCAACAGCGATGTCGTAGCCGGCATGGGCCACGATGCAGGTCAGCGTGCCGGATCGAATGCGGAGCCAGCCCAGGCCAATTCCCAGGACGAAGACCTCCAACGACGCGAACGTGATCCCGTACTGGGTATGGAGAGCGGCAAACAGCAGCGCGGTGACGAGAATCCCCAGCCGCGGGACGAGGGCGCCTCGGAAGACGATCTCCTCGACCACGCCCGCGAGCAGGCCGAGAAAAATGATTGCGCCCGGATTGTTGAAGCGGCTGAAGAGAACCGTGCTGACGTCCGTGACCTCTTTCTGGGTCGCGGGGGTCACGATGCCGGCGACCCACTCGATGCCGTAGGCCACCGCGATGAAGACGGGGATCGCGAGTAGCGCGACCAGCCACCAGTACCGTGCCGGCGGCGGCTTAAGCCCGAGTCGACTCAGCGTCTCCGGAAAGGACCGTCTGACGAAGAGGCCGACCGCAAAGAAAGCCAGAAGAAGCAGGGGAATGTCCTGGAAAAGCAGGTCCGCAATGGTTAAAGGCGGGCTGTTCTTCAGCGCGGCCAGGATATTGACGGCCAGTTGGCTTCCGAGCTGCTGGGCCAGGAACAGAATGCCGATGACGAGCGTGATGTAGGCGACCGGCGAGCCGGCGCGCAGCGGCAGCACCCGCGCGATCGCGCGCTGAACCGGCGGCACAAGGAGCACCAGCCCGAGCAGGCCGGCGACCGCGACGGGTATCGCGATCTCTTCTGAGGCGCGAAACTGGTTGGTCGTTACCTGGCCGGCGCTGTAGAGGAGGCCCTGGAACAGCCCGAGCAGGATCCCGCCAACCAACGACAGGCCCGAAAGCGTCCCGCCGATGATCAGGGTGAGGATGCGCGGCGTGCGCGATCGCTCGCCGAAATTGGCGAGCACGTAGAGGCCGATCAGGACCAGGAGGACGGCCAGCGTCGAAAGCTGACTGCCGAGGTCGGCCAGCCGTGGCGCGATCGAGGTCAGCCTTCTGCCGGGGCCGGGACGGTCCCGGACGGCCGGGCGCGGAGCTGCATCATCTGTTCCATCATGTCGATCGGCATGGGAAACACGATGACCGTGTTCCGTTCCACGCCGATCTCGGTGAGGGTCTGGAGATAGCGCAACTGGAGCGCGCTCGGCTCGCGCGCGATCACGGTCGCCGCCTCGGTCAATTTCTGGGCAGCCTCGAATTCGCCCTGCGCGTGGATGATCTTCGCGCGCTTCTCGCGCTCGGCCTCCGCCTGCTTGGCCATCGCGCGCTGCATCGTCGAGGGGAGCTCGACGTCCTTGATCTCTACCGTTGACACCTTGATGCCCCACGGCTCGGTCTGCTCGTCGATGATCTGCTGCAGCCGGCTATTGATCTTCTCGCGGTTCGCCAGCAACTCGTCAAGTGACGACTGGCCGAGCACGCTCCGCAGTGTTGTTTGGGCTATCTGTGAGGTGGCGTTGATGAAGTTGGCCACCTTCGTCACGGCGAAGTTTGGGTTGACGACGAGGAAATAGATGACGGCGTTGACCTTGATCGTCACGTTGTCGAGGCTGATCACTTCCTGCGGCGGCACCTCCAGGGTGACCGTGCGAAGGTCGATCTTCACCAGCCGGTCGATGCCGAACGGGATGATCAATCGCAGCCCGGGTCCCTTGAGCGCCATCAGCCGGCCCAACCGGAAGAGCACGCCGCGCTCGTACTCGTTGATGATGCGGATCGCGGAGCTTAAGCCGATCAAGACGACGACCACGAGGACGCCGAGCACGATCAGTGCAAAGAATCCCATCGCTTCCCTCCTCCTGTACTGCCTCGATGTTACGAGGTCAGGACCACGTGCAGGCGCAGACCGTTGATGGCAACGACCCGAACCGCGGCACCTTCATGAATGGAACCGGACTCGGAGGTTGCCTGCCAGAGGGCCCCGTCGATGAAGACCATGCCGGCCGGCGTCAGCGGCTCGCGAACAACGCCGAGGTGTCCCACCATCGATTCTTCTCCCACCTCGTACGGCATGCGGCGGGCGGCGATCACCTTTCGCAGGATGAAGCCGAAGATGCCGGCGATGACGACAACGGTCACCAGGAGCAGTGCGATGTTGATGCCTTCGGCCAGGAAGCCGGTGTCGATCAGCAGCAGCCCCCCAAGTGTCATCGCGACGACGGCGGCGGTCGTCAGCACGCCGTGCGTGACCGCCTTGAGGTCGACCATGAACAAAAGCATGGCCAGCACGATGAGGATGATCCCGGCGGTGTTGATCGGTAGATTGAAGAGCGACAGGGCGGCGAGCACGCCGGCGATGACCCCGATGACGCCCGGCAGGACAAAGGCCGGATGGGTTGCCCAGACCCCGATGCCGATCACGGCAAGCAGAAAGAGGAGGTAGATGAGGTTCGGGTCGGCCGCTGCCTCGAGGAATCGATCGAATCCGGTGAGATCGTCGCGCTCGATGCCGGCGTGCGCCGTCTGGAGGATGTACGTGTGACCAGCCTTGCTGATCTGGCGACCGTCGAGCGCGGCCAGCAGCGTGTCCAGGTCGCGCGATTCGAAGTCGACGACGCCCAGCCTGACCGCTTCATCGGACGGCACGTTGAGGCTCTGCCGGACCGCTTTCTCGGCCCAGTCGGCGTTGCGATGGTGCACCGCCGCGAGCGCGCGCACATACGCGGCTGCATCGTTCTCGATCTTGATGGTCTCGATATCCACCGGCGCCGCCGATGCACCCGGGGACCCGCTCTGATTGGGGGCCGGGTTCGAGCCACCGAGGCTCACCGGGTGGGCGGACCCGATGTTGGTCCCCGGCGCCATCACCGCAAGGTCGGCTGCCTCGGTGATGTACAGACCGGCCGAGGCGGCACGAGCGCCCGAAGGCGAGACGAAAATGACGACGGGAATCGGCGCGGCGAGCATCTTCTTGATGATGTCGCGCATCGACGTGTCGAGACCGCCCGGCGTATCCATGGCGACGATCAGGGCGGTGGCGTTGCCCTGCACCGCCCGGTCCATCGCCGTCACGAGGTAGTGGTCCGTGATCGGGTTGACGACACCGTCGAGGGTGGCAAGCAGCACGTGCGGCGCGCTGGCCCGGGCCGGGAGCGCGGTCGAGACCAGGGTGAGAAAGGCCGCGACTCCGAAGAGGCGCGACGCCCGCTTCATCGACTGATTCTAGGTGCGGGGTACAGTTTGTCGGTGACCGACGAGTCGCTGCTTTCTGGCGCGCGAGTTGAGTTGCGCCCGGTCCGACCGAGCGACGTCGAAAAACTCGCCGCGATCCTGGCCACTCCGGAGGTGTCACGATGGTGGGGCCTCCCGCCCACACCGGATGCGCTGAACCGTGACCTTGCGGAGGAGGACGCCGCACACTTCGCCATCACGGTCGACGGCGAGGTCGCGGGAATGATCCAGTATCACGAGGAACAGGACCCGGGCTATCGCTCGGCGGGCATCGACATCTTTGTCGCGCCGGAGTACCAGGAGCGCGGTCTCGGAACGGATGCCATCCGGACGCTCGCACGCCATCTGATCGCGGACCGTGGTCATCATCGTCTGACGATCGATCCCGCGGCCGACAATGTGCGCGCCATCGCCGCCTATCGCAAGGTCGGGTTCAGGCCGGTGGGCGTGATGCGGCAATACGAGCGAGGCCTCGACGGCACCTGGCACGATGGCCTGTTGATGGACCTGTTACGCGGCGAGTTCGTCGATCGGTAGCGCGGCTCCGGCATGTCCGTCCGGGCCCGGAACCTCCTTACAATGAGGTCAATGCCACAGCCTCCGTTACGGCATCACCTCGAGGACGACGAGGAGGACTACCGCGTTCAGGTGGCCCGCTATCCGCGTTTGTCCGCCGAGGCTGAGGAGCGGCTGCTCCAGACCCGTGGTCCGGCTCGCGATGTCGCCAACCGAACCTTGATCGAGCACAACCTCTTCCTCGTCTTCGACGCGGCGATGGCCCGTAAAGACCGGGGCGTTCCCTTTGGCGACCTGTTTCAGGAAGGCACCGTGGGCCTGATTTCCGCGGTTGAGCATTACAAGGCCGCGCACGGCGGCTTTCACGCCAGTCTCGTCCAGGCGATCTCGGCGACCATGGACGACGTGCTCGCCCAGACCGAGGAGGCGCAACGAAACGACGAGGCCTTCGTCACGGCCTGCCGCCTGCTCGAGGCGGCGCAGCGCCTACTCTCGGCGCGCCTGGAACGGAAGGCGACCCCGGCCGAGCTGGCCAAACTCCTGCAGTGGGAGGAGGCACGGGTCAATGTCATCCTCGAGATGCTGAACGACGCCAGCGGTCTCCACGACCAGGAATTGTTCGAGTACCTCGGCGATCTCGACGACCTCGATAGCGAAGAGGCGTGACCAGCCCCACCGCTACGGCCGAGCGAACTCCGCTGTACGAAGAGCATGTGCGCCTGCGCGCGCGGATGACCAACTTCGGCGGCTGGTCGATGCCGCTGCAGTACACCTCGATCCGCGATGAGCACCTCGCGGTCCGCCAGGCGGCCGGCATCTTCGACCTCTCCCACATGGGCGAAATTCGCATCACCGGATCGGGAGCCCTGGCGCTCGTCCAGCGCCTGGTAGCGAGAGACATCTCGCGGCTGAAAGCGGGTCGGGCGCAGTACACGGTGCTCTGCAATGAGGCCGGAGGCATCATCGACGACTTGCTGGTGTATGCGGAGGACAGCGGCTATCTGCTGGTCGTCAACGCCGGGAATCAGGACCGTGACGTCGAGTGGATCAAGCAACATGCCGGCCGCGACAGCGAGGTCAGCAATATCGGCCGAGAGACCGCGCTGATCGGCGTCCAGGGGCCGCGGGCGGTGGAGATCGTCCAGGCCCTGGCCGGACAGGATCTCACCGCTATCAAGTACTACGCCTTCGTCGACGGCACGATCGCCGGCGTCGCCGCGCGGCTGTCGCGCACCGGGTACACCGGCGAGGACGGTTTCGAAATCTTCTGCGCGCCGGCGCACGCCGCGGCCGTCTGGATCGCGCTCCTCGAAAAGGGACGTGACCGGGGTCTGAAGCCGGCCGGCCTCGGGGCGCGAGACACGCTGCGGCTCGAGGCCGGCATGCGGCTCTACGGCAGCGATATGGACGAGCACACCAACCCGTTGCAGGCTGGCCTGGAATGGACGGTCAGCCTGGAGAAGGATTTCATCGGCGTTGAGCCAATGCGGCGCATCGCCGGCCATCCAGACCGGACGATCGCCGGGCTCAAGGTCCTGGACCGAAGCATCCCGCGTCATGGCTACGCGGTGACCGAGGGCGGGGAACGGGTCGGATCCGTGGGGTCCGGCAATGTTTCCTTTACGCTCGGCTACAACATCGCGATGGCATCCGTTCCACCCGACCTCGCGGCGATCGGGACACGCCTTGGCATCGACGTTCGCGGGACGACAGCACCGGCCGAGGTCGTCCCGCTTCCGTTCTACAAGCGGCCGCGGGCGAAATGAAGGGAGAGGTATGGCTGACCTGACGGGGATGCGATTTAGTGAGAGTCATGAGTGGACCCGGTCGGACGGTGACGCGGTCACGGTGGGCATCACGGAGTACGCGCAGTCGCAGCTTGGTGATGTGATCTACCTGGAGCTGCCCACCGTCGGCCAGCAACTGGAAGCCGGCGGACGGATGGGCGTGATCGAGTCGGTTAAAGCCGCCTCCGACCTGTACAGCCCGCTGGGTGGCGAAGTGGCCGAGGTCAACGGCGAGCTCAAGGAACACCCCGAGTACATCAACCAGGACCCGTACGGAAAGGGCTGGATCCTGAAGCTGAAGTCCGTCAAGGACAATCCGAAGCTGCTCGACGAGAAGGCGTACGCCTCCTTTGTCGAGGGCCAGTCCCACTAGTGTCCTACCTTCCGAACGCCGCCGGCGAGCGGGCGGAAATGCTCAAGGTCCTCGAGCTCGAGAAGGTCGAAGAGCTCTTTCGCCAGATTCCGGAGCGGCTGCGGCTGACCTCCATCGACCTCCCGCCACCGCTGTCGGAGGTGGAGCTCGTGCAGTACTTCCGGGAGCTCGGACGCCTCAACGTCCGGATCGCGCCGTCGCATAGTTTCCTCGGCGCCGGCGCCTCACGACGGTTCAGCCCCGCGATCGTCAATGCCGTGATCTCCCGTCCGGACTTCTACACCACCTACACGCCGTACCAGGCCGAAGCCAGCCAGGGCACCCTGCAGGCAACCTATGAATTCCAGACGATGATCGCGCTCCTGACCGGGCTCGATGTCGCCAATGCGTCGCTGTACGACGGGGCCACCGCCCTGGCCGAGGCCGCCAAGATGGCGGTGGCGCACACCGGACGGAAGAACGTCGTCGTGGCCGGCGCCCTCCATCCCGAGTACGCGCAGGTCCTGCAGACGTACTCGGAAGCCCAGGACTACGAGATCCTCAGGGTCGCGGCCGGCGCGGATGGTCGCGTTCACGCGGGCAAGCTCCACGCGGCGATCACCGAGACGACCGCCGCCGTCGTCCTCCAGCAACCGAACTTCTTCGGGATCCTGGAGGATACCCCGGCGCTGAGCGACGTCGCCCATCAAGCCGGTGCGCTGGTGATCGCCTGCGTCGACCCGATCTCGCTCGGCGTGCTGTCCGCGCCGGGAGATTATGGGGCGGACCTCGCAGTTGGGGATGGCCAGCCGCTCGGCATCCCGCTCTCCTTCGGCGGGCCCTATGTTGGATTCATCGCCTGCCGCGAGGCGCTGATGCGACGCATGCCCGGTCGCCTGGTGGGTGCCACGGTGGATGACCGCGGCCGGCGGGGATTCGTGCTGACGCTGCAGGCCCGCGAACAACACATTCGGCGGGAGAATGCCACCTCCAACATCACCACCAACCATGCCCTGATGGCGCTCGCGGCGACCGTCTATCTGGCCCACATGGGTGGGAAAGGGCTGGCCGCGCTGGCCGAGGTCAGCGCCCAGCGCGCCCATCACCTCGCCGAACGGGTCACAAGGAAGCCGGGCTACGAGCTTGCGTTCACCGGGCCCTACCTCTGGGAATTTCCCCTGCGCACCCCGCATCCGGCGGAGGAGGTCCAGCAGCGGATGCTCGAGCAGGGCATCCTGCCCGGTCTCCCGCTCGGCAAATTCTTCCCCGAGCTTCGCACCACGATGCTGGTCTCGGTGACCGAGCTCAACGATCCGGCCAGCCTGGATCGGTTCGTCGAGGCGCTTCCCTGAACGAACCACTGCTTTTCGAGCTGGGCGCCGCCGATCGGCCGGCACCGCGCCTGCCGGCGTCCGGGATCACCGGGCCGCCACTCGCCGACCTCGTCCCCGCCGGCGTGCGTCGCGCGCACGCGCCCGCCATCGGGACACTGAGTGAGCCGGAGGTCGCGCGCCACTACGGCCGGTTGGGACGTCTCAACTTCAACCTCCATCAGGGTCTTTATCCGCTCGGTTCGTGCACGATGAAGTACAACCCCGCGGTCAACGAGGCACTGGCGCGGCTCGAGGATTTCGCGGATCTGCACCCATACCATCCGCCGGCGCGAGCCCAGGGCGCGCTCCGCCTGATGTGGGAGCTGGAGCAGGCGCTCCGCGCGATCACCGGCATGGATCGCATGAGCCTGCAGCCGGCGGCCGGCGCGCACGGCGAATGGACCGGCTTGCGGCTGATCCAGGCCTACCATCGGGGCCGCGGCGAGCAACGAAATGAGGTCCTGGTCCCCGACAGCGCGCATGGGACCAACCCGGCGAGCGCCACCCTCTCACAGCTCAAGACGGTCACGGTCAAATCAGGTCGGGACGGTCAGGTCGACCTCGATGACTTCAAGGCCAAGTTGTCGACACGTGTGTCGGCGGTGATGCTGACCAATCCCAACACGGTCGGCCTCTTCGAGAAGGACATCCTGGAAATCGCGCGGCTCTCGCATCAGCACGGCGTGCAGCTCTACTACGACGGCGCCAACCTGAACGCGCTGGTCGGCGTCGCCCGACCGGGCGACATGGGCTTCGACGTCGTTCACCTCAACCTTCACAAAACCTTCTCGACCCCGCACGGGGGCGGGGGTCCGGGAGCAGGCCCGGTCGGGGTCAGGGCGCACCTGGTGCCCTTCCTCCCCATCCCGACGGTCGAGCGAGATGACGACGGATATCGCTTCGACTACGACCGACCACAATCGATCGGAAAGGTGCGCAGCTTTTATGGCAACTTCGGCATGTTGCTCCGCGCCTACGCCTACATCCGTACCTACGGCAACGGCATCAACGAGGTTGCCCACAACGCGGTCCTCAATGCCAGCTACCTGCGGCATCGGCTCCGCCAGTACTTTCCGGACGCGTTCGAGGGCCCGTCGCTCCACGAGTTCGTGCTGACGGCGAAGAAGGCGAAGAGCGCGGGCGTCACGGCCAAGGACATCGCCAAACGCCTGATCGACCTCGGCTTCCATCCGCCGACGGTGTACTTCCCATTGATCGTCCCCGAGGCGCTCATGATCGAGCCGACCGAGACCGAGTCGAAGGCCTCGCTCGACGCCTTCGTTGCCGCGATCGACCAGATCGCGTCGGAAATCGAGCATGATCCCGAGGTGGTGAAAACGGCGCCCCACGAGGCTCCGGTGGGCCGGCTCGACGAGGTCCGGGCGGCGCGCCAGCTGGACCTGCGCTGGCGGCCGCCGGCCGACCGGCCAACCGCGGTCGCCGCACCCAAAATTTAGGCGCCGACATAGGTCGTTTTTTGAGCCTTGATTTGATACAATTTGAATACGCGATTTGCTGAATCCTAAGGAAAAAACGACGTCTGCCTATGACGCCAAGGCCATCCAGGTGCTGGAGGGTTTGGAGCCGGTCAGACGGCGTCCCGGAATGTACATCGGGTCGACCGATAACCGGGGGCTCCACCACCTCATAAACGAGCTCGTGGACAACTCGATCGACGAGGCCCTTGCCGGTTTCTGCAACCGCATCGAAGTGACGTTGCATGGTGACGGGTCGGCTTCCGTCGCGGACAACGGCCGCGGCATCCCGGTGGACATGATGAAGGACCAGGGGAAGCCGGCGCTCGAGGTCGTCATGACCAAACTGCACGCCGGCGGGAAGTTCGGCGGCGGTGGCTACAAGGTCTCGGGTGGCCTGCACGGCGTCGGCCTCTCGGTCGTCAACGCCCTCTCCGAGCGGTTGCATGTGACGGTGATGCGTCACGGCAAGCAGCACGACCAGGATTACCGGCGCGGCATCCCGGTGTTAAACCTCAAGGTCACCGGCAAAGCGGATACCACCGGCACCTACATCCAGTTCTGGCCGGATCCCGAGGTCTTTGAGGAGCTCGGCTTCCACTGGGACATCGTCTCCCACCGGCTGCGCGAACTCGCCTTCCTCAACAAGGGCCTCACGATCGTCTTGCGCGACGAGCGGATCGATCTCGATTACACGTTCTACTTCGAGGGCGGCATCAGCGCCTTCGTCAAGTACCTCAATCGCGACAAGGGATGGGTGAACCTGCGGCCCTTGCACGCAGAGCGCGAGATCGACGGCAACACGGTCGAGGTGGCGCTGCAATACAACCAGTCCTTCACCGAGAACGTGCTGGCCTTCGCCAACAACATCAATACGGTCGAGGGCGGCAGTCATATCACCGGTTTCCGATCCGCCCTCACATCGGTCCTGAACAAATACGCGCGGAAGGCCGGACTGGTGCGCGATCAGGACCCGAACCTGACTGGCGACGACGTGCGCGAGGGTCTGACCGCGGTCATCAGCGTCAAGGTCCGCGAGCCGCAGTTCGAGGGCCAGACCAAGACCAAGCTGGGCAACTCTGAGGTCCGAGGGCAGGTGGAAACCGTCTTCAGTGAAACCTTTACGCAGTATCTCGAAGAGAATCCGCCCGATGCGCGCCGGATCATCGAGAAATGTTTGGTCGCGGCTCGCGCCAGGGACGCCGCGAAGCGCGCACGCGAGTTGGTGCAGCGGAAGTCGCTCCTCGAATCCGCGACGCTGCCGGGGAAGCTGGCCGACTGCTCGGAGCGCGACCCCAGTCTTTGTGAAATCTACCTGGTCGAGGGTGACTCGGCCGGAGGGTCGGCCAAAGGCGCCCGCGATCGCCGTTTCCAGGCGATCCTTCCACTCCGCGGCAAGATCCTCAACGTCGAAAAGGCCCGCGAGGACAAGATCCTCACCTCCGAGCAGATCCGCAACTTGATCACGGCCCTCGGGACCGGTATCGGCGAGAAATTCGAAATCGCGAAGCTGCGCTACCACCGGGTCATGATCATGACCGACGCGGACGTCGACGGCTCGCACATCCGCACCCTGCTGCTGACGTTCTTCTTCCGCTACATGCCGCAGGTCATCGAAGGCAAATATCTCTACATTGCGCAGCCGCCGCTCTACAAGATCAGCCGTGGTAAAGAGATCAGCTACGCGTATACCGAGGAGCAGAAGAACCGCAAGCTGGCGCAGATGACCGGCAAGCCGGAGGTCGCCCGCTACAAGGGTCTTGGCGAGATGAACCCGGAGCAACTCTGGGACACGACCATGAATCCGGCCAACCGCATGCTGATGCGGGTCGAGGTCGAGGATGCCGTGGAAGCTGACAAGATCTTTGATGTCCTGATGGGCACCGACGTCGATCCGCGCAAACACTTCATCCAGACGCACGCCAAAACCGTGCGCAACCTGGACATCTAGCGCCATCCCAGCCGGCAGTCCGATGAAGATCGCCCTCGACGCAATGGGCGGGGACTTTGCTCCCGAACAGGTGGTCGAAGGCGGCGTGCGGGCACAGCGCGACCTCGGGGTCGAGGTCATCTTCGTTGGCGTAAAAGAGCGCGTCGACGCCGCCCTCGCCGTCTCCGGGGCGGGCAAGTGGGCCGAGATCGAGGATGCCCCGGAGGTGATCGCCATGGACGAGCACCCGGCCCAGGCGGTGCGGGTAAAGAAGGCCTCCTCGATTGTCCGGGGGATGCAGATGGTCGAGGACGGCCGGGCGAAGGGCTTCGTCAGCGCCGGCAACAGCGGTGCCGTGATGGCCGCGGCGCTTTTCAACCTGCACCGGATCGAAGGTGTCGACCGGCCGGCGATCGGCTCCCCGATCCCGACCTCGGAGGGACGGTCCTGCTTCCTCCTTGACGTTGGCGCGAACGTGGACGCCCGTCCCGAGCACCTGCAGCAATACGCGGTACTGGGCACCGTGTATGCGGAGCGGCTGATGGGAATCCCGTCCCCCCGGGTGGCCCTGCTGAGCAACGGCGAGGAACCCGGCAAGGGCAACCAGCTGGTTCAGGCGGCGGAACGCCTGCTGCTGGCCCAGCCCGGGATCAATTTCATCGGGAACGTGGAAGGCAAGGACGTCTTCCGCGGAAAGGCGGACGTCATCGTCACCGACGGCTTTTCGGGCAACGTCCTCATCAAGACCGCCGAGGGGGTGGCGGAGTTCCTCTTCCGCAGCATGCGAGACGGCGTCAAGGGGGATCCGGTCGCTACCATCGGCGGGCTCCTCCTCCGTCCCAAGCTCCGGGCGATCCGCGACCGGGCTGACTGGCGCGAGTTCGGCGGGGCCCTGATGCTGGGGGTGAATGGGGTGGCCGTGATCGCCCACGGCCGCTCGGACGCCCGGGCGATCTACAACGCGATCAAAGTGGCCCGGGATGCGGTCGACCGCCAGGTTATCTCCCTCTTCGCCTCGGCGCTAACCGCTTCGACGACGGCCTCAACCCCAGCCGTATCCCCTCTCGTAACATGACGGCATGGTGGGGACCAATGGCGCACGCCGAGAACACCGGGTCGTGGTGACCGGCATGGGGGTCCTCGCGCCCAACGGGAACACGCTTGTCGAGTTCTGGGACAGCCTGATCGAGGGCCGCTCCGGGCTCTCGATCGCCACCTCCATCGATGTCTCGGACCTGCCGGTCAAGGTGGTCGCCGAGCTCAAGAATTTCGACCCCAAGAAATACATGGACTTCAAGGAGGCCAAGCGGATGGCTCGCTTCAGTCAGGTCGGCGTGGCAGCCGCCCGGATGGCCATCGACCAGTCCGGCCTCGAGCTGGAGTCGGAGGACCGGACCCGAATCGGTTGCGAGGTCGGGACCGGCATCGGGGGCTTTAAGGAAATCTCCGAGGAGATCGAAGCCTTTGCGCTTCGCGGTGAGCGTGGTCCATCCCGGATCTCGCCCTTCTTCGTGCCGCGCGTGATCCCGAACATGGCCTCCTGTCAGATCGCCATCCAGTTCGGGCTCGAGGGTCCCAACAATACCGACACGACCGCCTGCGCGGCGTCGACGCAGGCCCTGGGTAATGCCTACCGCGTGTTGCAACGGGGCGATGCCGACGTCATGCTCGCGGGTGGGGCCGAGGCAAACCTCTGCCGCTTTGGCCTCGCCTCATTCGACGCGATGAAAGTCCTGTCCACGTTCTCGGAGGACCCGACCAAGGCGAGCCGGCCATTCGACGCCCACCGTGACGGCTTCGTTCCCGGCGAAGGGGCGGGCATGCTGGTCCTCGAGACCCTCGAGCATGCGCAGGGCCGGCATGCGGAGATCTACGCGGAGCTGATCGGGTTCGCCGTGACCGACGACGCCTTCCATATCGTGATGCCTGAAGACGACGGCGACGGGCCGGCACGGGCGATGGCGCGCGCGCTCGAGGATGCGCACATTGGGCCGGCGGACATCGACTACATCAATGCGCACGGCACGTCGACGCAGCTCAACGACAAGTCGGAGACGGCAGCCATCAAGCGGGTGATGGGTGATCGCGCCAAAAAGATCCCGATCTCCTCGACCAAGTCGATGATCGGGCATCTCCTCGGGGCCGCCGGTGCGGTTGAGGCGATCGCGTGCATCCTGTCGATGAATCACAACATGGTGCATCCGACCATCAATCTCGAGCACCCCGACCCGGATTGCGACCTCGACTACGTCCCGAATGAGTCGCGCCGCCACGAGATCAAGGTGGCGCTGTCGAACTCCTTCGGGTTCGGTGGGCAGAATGCCTGCATCGTCCTGAAGCGGTTTGACAATAACTAGGCGCGTGCCGAGCGGAGGCGGTTGATGGAACCACTGAACATCGGAACAGTCCTGCCCTTGCAGCTGGAGGCCGAGATGCGCTCCAGCTACATGGACTACGCCATGAGCGTCATCGTCAGCCGGGCGCTGCCGGACGTGCGGGATGGCCTCAAGCCCGTGCACCGCCGGATCCTGTACGCGATGCAGGACCAGGGCATGACCCCGGGGGCGCGCTACCAGAAGTGCGCCGCCATTGTCGGCGAGGTGCTGAAGCACTATCACCCGCACGGTGATGCATCCGTCTACGACACGCTGGTCCGGATGGCGCAGGACTTCTCGCTCCGTTATCCCCTGGTCGACGGGCAGGGCAACTTCGGCTCCATCGACGGTGACTCCGCGGCCGCCTACCGGTACACCGAGGCCCGGCTGGCACCGATCGCCGCCGAGCTGCTGGTCGACCTTGAGAAGAACACGGTGGACTTTGGCGACAACTATGCGGCGACCCGGCAGGAGCCGCTCGTGCTCCCGGCCCGCTTGCCGAACCTCATGATCAACGGCTCCTCGGGGATCGCGGTAGGGATGACGACCAACATCCCGCCCCACAACCTGACCGAGGTCTGCGATGGAGAGATCTACCTGATCGACCATCCCGACGCGACCACCGAAGACCTGATGAAGTTCGTCAAGGGCCCGGACTTCCCCACGGGCGGCATCATCATCGGCCGCGAAGGAATCGCCTCGGCGTACGGGACGGGGCACGGCCGGCTGATCGTCAGGGCACGCCATACCTTCGAGGAGGCCAAGAACGGGCGGGAGCGGATCATCATCACCGAGATCCCCTACATGGTCAACAAGGCCACGCTGGTGTCCCGGATCGCCGAGCTGGTCGGCGAGCGCAAGCTCGAAGGCATCGCCGACCTGAATGAGGAGTCGGATCGGCAGGGGATGCGGATCGTCATCGAGCTGAAGAAGGATGCGCGCGCCCTGACCGTCCTGAACAATCTCTACAAGCACACCGCCCTGCAGACCACCTTCGGCGTCATCTCGCTGGCCCTGGTGGACGGCCGGCCAGTCGTCCTGAACCTCAAGGCGCTGCTCCAGCATCACATCGACCACCGCCGGCAGGTCATTACCCGCCGCTCGCGCCACGACCTGGAGAAGGCTCGCGACCGCGCCCACCTCCTCGAGGGTCTCAAGATCGCGCTCGACAATCTCGATGCGGTGATCAAGACGATCCGCGAGTCCCAGGATGAGAAGCAGGCGCAGGAGCGGATGCAGGAGCGCTTCAAGCTCTCCGAGCGCCAGGCGAAAGCCATCATCGATATGCGCCTGGGCCGCCTGACCCGACTGGAGCGCAATAAGGTCGAAGAGGAGTACGCGGAGGTGATCAAGCGGATCGCCTATTTCGAGGACCTGCTCCAGCACGAGGCAAAGATCCTGATGCTGATCAAGGACGACCTCGCCGACCTCAAGAAGAAATATGGCGACCCGCGCCGGACGCAACTGGACTTCCAGGGCTCGGTCGAGCTGAATGAAGAGGACCTCGTCCCCAAGGAAGATGTCGTTGTCACGCTGACGCACCGGGGCTACGTCAAGCGGGTACCGGCGACGACCTATCGCCCGCAGCGGCGCGGTGGCAAGGGCGTGCTGGGCGCGGCCCGGGTCGAGTCCGACTTCGTGGAACACCTCGCGATCTCGTCGACCCACTCGGACATGCTGTTCTTCACCAATCACGGGTCCGTGTTCCGGCTCCGCGTCCACGAGATCCCCGATGTCAACCGCCAGGCGAAGGGGTTACCCGTCGCCAACCTGATCGACATCGATCCGAAGGACAAGATCACGGCGGTGGTCGGCATCACCGACTGGGCGGAAGACCGCTATCTGGTGATGGTGACCCGCCAGGGGACGATCAAGAAAACGCCGGCCCGCCTCTACAGCCAGGTTCGACGGAACGGCCTGATCGCGATCGACCTCGACGAAGGCGACGAGCTCAACTGGGTCAAGTCAAGTAGTGGGTCGGACGAGCTGATCATCGCCACGACCGACGGCAAGGCGGTGCGCTTCAACGAGAAGCAGGCGCGCCCGATGGGCCGCGACACCCACGGGGTCCGCGCCATCACGCTTCGCAAGGGCGCGCTCGTCGCCGGCTTTGACATTGTCCGCAAGGACGCCTACCTGCTGGTGGTCTCTCAGCGCGGTTTCGGCAAGCTGACGCCGCTCAGCGAGTACCCATCCCACAGCCGTGGTGGTCAGGGCGTCTACACGATGGCGGTTACCGAGCGAACCGGGGCGCTGGTGGGGATGCGGGTCGTCATCGATCCCAAAGAGGAGCAATTGATCGTCATTTCCGAGGGCGGCCAGGTGATCCGCATGCCGGTCGAGAACATCCGTGTTGCCGGACGCCAAACGCAGGGCGTCATCATCATGCGGCTCGACGAGGGCGACACGGTCGCCACGATCGCCGGCGTTGGTGCCGCCGAGGAGGGCGACGAGTCCTAGCCATTGCCATCGCGGTTGCGTGCGCGGTGCTTGGCGTCGCGTTTCTGGCGTACGCCGGCATCGGCACCTGGCGGGCCTATCGCGCCGTCGGGCGGCGGGCGGCGCATCTGTCGCACTACGCGTACGAGGAGGCGGCTGCCCTTCAGGCGGTCGCGCTTCGGCTCAACGAGCACGGCTATGCGTTGCAGCGCACATCCACCATCCTCTTTCCGAGGCTGCAGGAGCTCTCGATTTTTCTCGAGCAGCCCCTGATCGCCGCCGCGGTCCCCTGGGTGCTGCGCCGCCTGCTCGGCCGGCCCTTCAAGAAGCGCTAGTCCGCGACGACCCGATCTTTCCCGGTGCGCTTGCTGGTGAGGAGGTTCTCGTCGGCGCGCTTGAAGAAGGAGAAGGCATTGTCTTCTTCCGGCCGGTAAGTCGTCACGCCGGCGCTGAGCGTCAGCCGCTGCGGTGGGATGCCGTGCGCCTCATCCGCGAAGGGGCTGTTCCGGATTTCCGCCAGGACGCGTTCCGCGACCGCCCGGGCTGTGTCGAGGTCGCCCTCCGCCACGATGATGCAGAATTCGTCACCGCCATAGCGGACGACGACGTTGGCCTTGCGGCTGTGTCGTTGAATCGAGTCGGCGATGTGGCGGATGACGCGATCGCCGACGCCGTGGCCGAAGTTGTCGTTGATGACCTTGAAGTTGTCGATATCGAGCACGATCAAGGAGAGCGGTGACTTGCTGCGGGACGCACGACTCAGTTCTCGCTGCAGGCTCTCCTGGAAGAACCGGTAGTTGTAGAGCCCGGTCAGGCTGTCGGTGAGCGCCTGCTCCTCACTGGCCACCAGCCGTTCCAGCATCACGAGGCTGTTCACCGCCTGGGCGGCCAGCATCGACAGCAGGTGCAGGTCTGATTCCGGGTCCCGGCTCGGTTCGCTGGCGAAGATGCCGAGTGTCCCGCGCATCCGGTCCTGCTGGAGCAGCGGTGTGATCGTGATCGACCCGGTCACCTCATGCTTCCCGAGGAGGTACTGCGTCCAGGGGCTCTGGGATGCGTCCGGGACCGAGAGCGGCCGCTTGGACTGCACCACGAAATCACTCATCTCGACCAGTAGTTTGCGGAGGTCGCCGCTCCCGTTCGGCTCGGGGCCGGTGTAGGCTTCCTCGCGCTCGCCCTGGTCACCGACGAGGAATAGGAGGGCGGCCTGGCCCCGGAGGAGGCGGGTGCCCAGGTTGAGGATCATGTCGCTCAGGACCTCGTAACTGAGGTTGGTCATGATGCCGTCGAAGGCCCGCAGGACGCTCAACTCGTCCTGGTGCTTGTAATTCTGGGCGACGACGTGCTGGACGAGCGTGTGCACCAGGTTGGCCGCTTCCATGATGTTGGTCTGGGGGACGACCGGCACCGCCTCGGCCGCCTTCATCAGGTTGTCGGGGTGGACGGGCAGCGACCGCGCCAGCTCGTAAACGCTGACAAAGTCCGGAGGCGTAATCGTGAACGGTCCGCTGACCAGGCGGCCGAGCAGGTGGTGGCCATCGCAGATGGGGATGACAAGGTGGCCGATCTGGGCGCCGTCGTAGCGCAACTGCGGGCCCTTGAGATCCGGGGGCGCGGTGGAATTCGGGACCATCTCGCAGCGGCCGAAATTCTGCATCAGCATGCAGAAGTCGTTCTGCGGAAGACCCGGTGGGATCTGGTAGCCGTCTGCCGAGTCGGCAGCCAGCGCAATCCCCGTACGGGCTGAAAAGTTCTCGAGGGCCGCCCTCATCACATCGTGATTGATGATGTACGAGAGACGCACCGTCGCCGTTTCAGAAGTCAATAAAAATCACAAGTCCTGGGCAGCCGCGAACTCGGTCATTATAACGATGGCTCCTATGTAATTTGTACAGGCCTGAGCACATTTCCGCCATCAGCCGAACTACCCTTGACAACTCGTCGTTCGTAACAGTTGATAATCGATACACGGCGGATCAAGCCCTATGCATGACGTCCTCGTTCACTACCTCGAAGTCAACTTCGCGGAGATCGCGGAGCAGATGGCGCACGCTCAGCCGGGCGACCAGGCGGGCGACCAGGCGTCCGACCAGGGCGCGGCTGCCGAGCGCCTTCGTCACCTGATCCGACGCCTCCGGGGCGGTGCGACCCAGACTCCGACCGGCGAGCACCCTCCGGAGCAAGCCGCCGCGGAGCTCACCGCCGCCCTCAATGGCGAGCTAACCCCACCCGAGCACCAGGTGCTCGAGCATTTCTTCGAGTTGTTCGCGCGCTCGATGAAGCGCACCCAGCCGCAAACCGCCGCGCCGCAGGTGCCGGAGCCGGAGCCGGAGCCGGAGCCGGAGCCGGCCGCGCCGACAGCCGTCCAGGAGCCGGAACCGCGCCAGGCGGCCGTTGAGACCGCGCCGGTGCAGGATGCCGCGGTTCCAAAGCAGCCGCAGTCGCCGGCGCCCGAGGGCGTCCTGCCGCAAGCACCAGTGGCGACGCAGGCTCCCGCGTCGCGACTGGTGGCAGAACACATGGCGGGACCGCTTCAAACCGTCCTTCTGGCGGCCGCCCAGCAGGCCCTCGACCTGCTTCAGGTCGATGCCAGCCAGGTCTACACCGTGGACGACCAGCGGCGCTTCATCCTTCGGGCGGGCGTGCCGACCGAATCGCTGGCGGCTCCGGAGCCCGGAGGGACGGTGAGCAGCGCCTTCCTGCGCCGGGCCCTGGAACACAACGAGGTCTTCACCGTGGAGGACCTCGCGACCGAAGCGCTCACGCCCGACGAGGCAGCCTGGGTCGACGCGGGGTACCATGGCTTCGCCGCGATCGCCCTGGCGCCGCCGCTGGAGCGGCCGGTCGGGGTGCTGGCCCTGTTGCGCCGTACCCCCTGGCGGCTCGACCGGCGGGACGCGGTTCGCCTCGAGGACCTCGCTGCCGAGGCGGTCGCCGCGCTGCGCGCCCACAGCCTGGCGATCAAGGTGGAAGAGGTCGCGGTGCTCCAGGAGCGCCTCAACCTGGCGCGCGAGATCCACGACGGCCTCGCCTCGGACCTGGCCGCGGTCGTGGCGCTCTTCAAGTATTACGAGCAGCGCCGCGAACGCGATCCCGAGGACGCGGCGCAGCTGTTACCCCAACTCCGCTCGATGACGGAGGAGATCCTCGCGGGGGCCCGCAACATCCTCCAGTCGCTCCGCCCGAAGACGATCCGGTCCGAGGGCCTGATGGCCTCGACGATCAAGGCGGTCGATCACTTCGGCCGGGTGAACCTGGTCGAGACGAGCGTTGACCTCCGGGGCGAGGAGAACGGCCTCAGCCCGGAGCACAAAGAGGTCATCTTCCAGGTCCTGCGGGAAAGCCTCTCCAACATCCGCAAGCACTCCCAGGCCCGTAACGTCTCGGTCACGCTCGACCTCTCGACCGTGCCCTGGGTGATGAGGGTCGGGGACGACGGCCGCGGCTTCGACGTCCGGCGTGTCGCGGAGGACCCGCGCAAAGCCGGCTCCTACGGGCTGGTCGGGATGCGCGAGCGGGCCGAACTGCTCGGCGGCAACCTCGAGATCGTCAGCCAGGTCAACGAGGGGACGATCGTGACGCTGATCGGCCCGCCAGACCTCCTGTGACGCCGGCGGTCCGGGTTTTGATCGTCGACGACCGGCCGATCTTCCGGGCCGGCGTTACCGGCATGCTGAAGAATTTTCCCCAGGTTGAGATCGTTGGCGAAGCGATCACCGGCCGGCAGGCGATTGACCGCGCACGAGCGCTCCGTCCCGACGTGATCCTGATGGACCTCAACATGCCTGACATGGGCGGGGTGGAAGCCACCCGAGTCATCAAGGCCGACGACCCGGACCGGGTGGTCCTGGCTTTGACGGTCTCCGAGGCGGAGGAGGACATCGTCGAGATGGTCGCCGCCGGGGCGTCCGGGTATGTGTTGAAGGACGTCGACCCGGCCAGCCTGGCGCAGACCATCCAGGAGGCCCATGCCGGCCGGTTTCAGCTGGACGAGCTCCTGACGCGCCGGGTGATCATGCGGCTCGGCTCGACCCTGCGCCAACCCCGCCGGCGGCCGTCCGAGCCGCTCACGGAGCGCGAAAGCCAGATCCTCCAG
>JALYYC010000164.1 GCA_030946755.1 Candidatus Dormiibacterota bacterium | reverse complement strand
CCCTGACGGAGATCGTCTGGAAGTCAGGGCCCCGGTAGCCGGCCAGCGGCGAGGGCGTCTCGGCGTAGGTCACCGTATCGAGCGCCGGATCGTTATGACTGAAGTCGAAGGCAAAGACCGTGATCATGTGGGTCGCGTTCCAGTGGTTCCATCCGGGCATGGTCCTGGTCATCGTCTGCACCATGACCGGCACGCCGTGGCCGAACGCCTGGACCGCCCCCTGATCGGTGATGTCCTTCTGGATCCGGCTGGTCACCCCGTCGAGCGTGGTTACGTGCTCCGCCACGTAGCGGTTCTGACCGAGGACGGGCGTCACGATCGGGTCTAGATAGGCATTGATGGCCTGCAGCGCGTCGGCGCCGAACTCGCCACGACTCGGGTTCAGATGGGACCTTTTGGCCACCGTCTCGATGTCGGGGACGTTTGTCATCCACGCCGAGAGGAGAACCTGGGTCGCCCCGGCTCCGCAGTAGTTGCGATGGGCCCAGTCCCCCGGCTCGTGGAACCCACGGACGGCGACTGCCCCCCGATCGGTGACGGGGGTTGGGGTCGGCGTCGGATCGGGAACGACCGGTGCCGGCGTCGGTTCGGCCGGCACCCGATGGAAGTCGTAGGCAAGCGCAACCGGGCCGCCAACCCGCGCTGAATTGACCTGGGCCCCGAAGCACGATGGCAGGATGGCGGCAAAGGCCATCGCCAGCGCTAACTTGATCACTCCCTGTGACATTTCGGTCTCATCCTATCAATGACGGTATCAACTGACCAGACCCTGCAGGCAGTTGTTACAACGGCCGAAGCCGCCCCAGGGTTATGCCGGTCCCAGTATGCCGCAGGCCGCTGCTTGCAGCGGCATAGTGATAGTGATAATGTAATATTATGTGCGTTTAGGCGCAAACTAAATCTCCTCGAGAGGTGAAGCCAGTGGCACAACGCAGCCCGAAGGACCGGACGATCCAAGACCCGATCCTCGCCGTGGTCAACCCAGTCCCCGAGCCCGACGTCGACGAACTGGTCAAGGACGATAAAAAGAAGACGGACCTGTCCGCGAGCGGCTCGCCCGCCGCGGGGCGGACGACGATCGACGAGGCGAAGCGGAAGGGACCGGTCGGATTCCTTCAGATTCTGGGTCCAGGTCTTGTCACGGGCGCCAGCGACGACGACCCGAGCGGCATCGGGACCTACTCCCAGGTCGGCAGCCAGTTCGGCTACGGCTTGCTCTGGACGGCGCTTTTCACCTTCCCGCTTATGTCCGCGGTGCAGGAGCTGTGCTCACGGATTGCGCTGCAGACCGGAGTCGGACTCGGCGTCAGTCTGCGCCGGAAGTTTCCGACATGGCTGGTCGGATTGGCAATCCTCGGGTTGCTGGCCGCCAATACCTTCAATGTTGGGGCAGACCTCGGCGCCGTGGCTGCCGGCGGGCAGTTGCTCTCGCGCGGCGCGGTGCCCGCCCTCTGGCTGGTGGTCCCGGTCGCCTTGCTGATCATCGGCATGCAATTCTTCGTCAGCTACGCGACCATCTTCAAGATCTTCAAGTGGCTGACCCTGGCGCTCTTTGCCTACGTGATCACGGCCTTCTTTGCTCATCCCCCGCTGCTGCAGGTCCTGAAGTCCACCATCATTCCCCATTTCGAGTTCTCCAAGGATTTCCTCATGGCGCTGGTCGCCGTGCTCGGGACCACGCTCTCGCCCTACCTCTTTTTCTGGCAGGCGTCATCTGAGGTCGACGAGCTGACGGCGGCCGGCGCCACATCCGAAGCAGGGCGGCAGGGGCTGAAGAAATCTGAGCTCAAGGCGGCGCGAGCCGACATCTTGATCGGTATGGCGTTTTCCAACGTGGTCATGTACTTCATCATCCTGACCAGCGCCGCCGTCTTGCACGCTCACGGCAAGACCGACGTCCAGACGGCCGACCAGGCGGCGGCCGCCCTCGCGCCGCTAGCAGGACCGTTCGCGTTCATCGTCTTCTCGGTCGGCCTGATCGGCGCGGGCCTGCTGGCGATCCCGATTCTGTCTGGCTCCGCCTGCTATGCGGCGAAAGAATTCCTGGGCCTGCGTGGCAACCTCGCCAGCAAGCCCAAATATCGACCGACCTTCTACGCCATGCTGGCTCTCGCCACCATCGTTGGCGTGGTGCTGAACTTCGTCCACCTCGACCCGATCCGCGCGTTGTTCATCTCGGCGGTCATCAATGGTGTCATGGCGCCGCCGTTGCTCCTCCTGATCGTCCTGCTGGGCGCGGATCCTGCGGTCATGAAGCAGTTCGTGAGCGGTAAGTTGAGCCTGGCGCTGACCGGAATCGCCACCGCCTTCATGGCCCTGGCAGCGACCGGCATGTTTGTGACGATGTTCGTCAAGTCCTGATTCTCTTAGACTAATTTCATCTAATCGTGGTTTCATGGAGGCATGGCTGAACAGCCGCATGTCCTCGTCGTCGACGATGATGCCAAGATTGCCGCGGCCCTGCGCCGCGCCCTGATCTACGAGGGCTACCAGGTCGAGGTCGCCCCCGACGGGCTCATCGCGCTCGCCCGCGCCCGGGAACGGATGCCTGATCTCGCCATCCTCGACATCATGATGCCGGGAATGGACGGACTCGAGGTCACCCGGCGTCTCCGCGCCGAAGGCGATCTGCCCATCCTGATGCTGACCGCCAAGGACGGGACGGCCGATCGGGTCCGCGGGCTGGACAGCGGCGCCGACGATTACCTCGTCAAGCCCTTCGCCTATGAGGAGTTGCTGGCCCGGGTACGCGCCCTCCTCCGCCGCCGAGCCCCCCGCGCCCGCCGGACGCTGCGCTACTCCGACGTCCTGATGGATGTCGGTACCCGCGAGGTGCGCCGATCGGATCAGTTGGTCCCGACCACCGCCAAAGAGTTCGACCTCTTGCAGCACTTTCTGCGGAACCCCGGCCAGGTCCTACGACGGGAGCAATTGCTGGACGCCGTCTGGGGGTTCGATTTCGGCGCGAGCAGTAACGTCGTCGATGTGTACGTCGGCTATCTGCGCCAGAAGCTGGAGCAGGGCGGGCGGCCGCGCTTGCTGCAAACAGTCAGAGGCGTAGGGTACATCCTCAAAGAGGAATGAACAGGCTGCCGTTCGCTGGACGGCTCGACCTCGCCCGGTATCTGAACCTTCGCCATCGGATTCCGATCCGCGGGCGGATCGCGCTCTTTGGCGCCGCCGTCGTCGCGGTGACCGTAATTCTCTTCGGGGCCCTGGTCTACGTGACTGTCGCCCGCAGCCTGGTGAGCCAGCAGGACGATAGCCTGCAGCAGCAAAGTAGCTATGTCTGGAAACTGATCCAGTCGGGCCGGCCGCTCCGACTCGGCGCCGTGTTCCCGGCATCCGATCTCAACGCCAGCTCGGCTCCGTTTGTCGAGATCGTCCAAACCAACGGGCAGACGGGCTCCACCGGAACGATCAACGACACCGTCCCAATCCTCCCCGACAGTACATGGCAAAACGTCCCGCTCGATCACGGGGTTGCGCGCACGGTGCAGGCCGCGAACGGACCGCTCCTCCGTGTCTATGTCCGCGCCTGGAGCATCCCGGGGGCCAACGCGACCGGCTACGTGCTGGTCGGCCAGCCGTTGTTCGGCATCGAAAACCTCCTGGGCGGGCTCCGGCTGTTCCTCATCGCGTTGGCGTTCTTGAGTCTCATGGGCGCGGCTGCCGTAAGCTGGCTGGTCGCCGGCCGCGCGTTGCGACCCCTCGTGGCGATGGCATCGACGGCCGAAGACATCGGCGTCACGCAGGATCTGAGCCGGCGTCTCCCAGAGAGCGCGGCCGATGACGAAGTCGGTCGGCTTGAGCGAAGTTTCAACCAGATGCTTCGCCAGCTCGAGGACGCCTACCATCGTTTGCAGTCAGCCCTGGTGGCGCAACGCAGGTTCGTCGCCGATGCGTCTCATGAGCTGCGCAGCCCCTTGACGACGATTCGGGGCAACGTCGGCTTGCTCCTCAAGCGGTCGGACATTACCGCCGACGACCGCCTGGCGGCGCTCAACGACATTGCCGGCGAGAGCGAGCGGATGAGCAGGATGGTGCAGGACCTCCTCACCCTCGCGCGGGCGGACGCGGGTTACCACCTCGAGAAGTCCGCCGTCGACCTCGAGCCCATCATCCAGGATGTCTCGCGGCAGGCGCAAACACTCCAGCCGTCGCGCCGCGTGGAGTTGCAGGACGGCGTGCCGACGATGGTCCACGGCAACGCCGACGCCCTGAAGCAACTGCTCTGGATCCTGGTCGATAACGCCATGAAACACACGCCCGAGGGCGGCCGGATCCGCATGCGCCTGGGGTCTTTCGGCATGACGGCAGAGCTCGCCGTGGCCGACGAAGGCCCGGGCATTCCGCGGGACGATCTCGAGCGAATCTTTGAGCGCTTTTACCAGGCGGACAGTGCCCGAGCGGGTGAAGGGACCGGTCTCGGCCTGGCAATCGCCCGCTGGATCGCGGAGGAGCACGGAGGCCGCGTCGTTGCCGGCAACAACCCTGAGGGTGGCGCGATCTTCACGGTGCAACTCCCTGCGACGAAAGTCTTAGTTAACTCTTAGTAGGCTTTCATACGTCACTCATTGCCAGACGCCATCATGACTGAAGAGATGATTCCGGACCCGCAGGCGCCCGAGGTCGTGCCGACACCGGCCTTTCACGAGCCGGTCGCGGTCCCGCCTCCGACGCCATCGGCTTCGGCAGCTCCCTCCTTTCCCCACCGTCCGGCGCGCAGCATGGCAACGGCCATGCTTGCCGCCGGGCTGGTCATCGGCAGCATTGGAGGCGGTGCAATCGGAGCCACGCTCGCCTCGCGCCACGCCAGCTCCGCGCCACTGACGCCAACCACCTTCGCCGCGGCCAGCGCGGCTGCCGCCCCCGCCCCGGCGGCGGGCTCGTATGCGGCGATCTACCAGGCGGTCGCGCCTGGCGTCGTGACCATCTCGACCCAGACCGGCACCCGCGCAAGCTCATTCGGGCAGGCAGAAGGCTCCGGACTCGTCGTGGACAAGGCCGGTGACATCCTGACCAACGCCCACGTAGTCGCCAACGCGACCCAGATCCAGGTCACCTTCAATGATGGAAGCACAGCGGTCGGCACGGTCAAGGGCGTCAGCCAGAGCGACGACCTGGCGGTCGTGAAAGTATCCGTTTCGGCCGACAAGCTTCACCCGCTGACCGTTGGAAACTCAGACACGCTCCAGGTCGGGGAGCCCGCGCTCGCGATCGGCACGCCCTTCGGCCTGGCCAACTCCTTCACCGCGGGCATCATCTCGGGTCTCAATCGCAGTACGACGGCGCCCAACAACCGCGCACTGACCGGCATGATCCAGACGGACGCCCCGATCAACCCCGGGAACTCGGGCGGCGCCCTGCTCGACGGCAAGGGTCGATTGATCGGGATCAACGATTCGATCCAGAGCCCGGTCGAAGGCAACGTTGGGATCGGCTTCGCGATTCCGATCAACCGCGCCCAGAAACTCCTGCCCCAGCTCGAGGCCGGCACCGCGATCCAGCACGCCTGGCTGGGCATTAGTGGCCAGACGATCACCACCGGGACCGCTGATCAGCTCGGGTTGAGTGAGAAGGCCGGCGTGCTCGTTGTCAGCGTCGTCCCGGGCGCGCCCGCCAGTAAGGCCGGGCTCCGGGCGAACGGCACGCCGTCGACCAGCGACGACATCATCACGGCAATCGACGGGCACGCGACCCCGACGATTGAGTCGCTGACCCAGTACCTCGACACCAAGAATGTCGGCGACAAGGTGACCCTGAGCGTGACCCGCGGCGGCCAGCACATCCAGGTGCAGGTCACGCTCGGCAACTTTACGTCTCAGCCGGCGGTCAGTCCCACTCCCTAGACCGCAAATTCGCTTTCGTCTCTTAGCAAACCCTTAACGCACCCTCATGGTGCTTTCAATCGGCTGCCGGAAGATGGCGACTGATGCAAGCACCCGTCCTCAAGACCCTGCCGGTCCCGGGACGCACCTGGTTGAGCCGGACCTCCCTCTGGATCATCGGCCTGGGCCCGGTGGGCCTGGTGCTCGTCGGACTGATCGCGCGTGACACCTTCCTCGCCAAACCCGCCGCGGTCGCGGTTCGGCTGGCAACGGCAACCCGCGGCACCGTCTCGTCGGTCGTGAGCGGGACCGGGTCGCTGCAGCCCGCGGGACGGATGAACGTGAACTTCCGGGTCGCCGGGCAGCTGAGCGAAGTCGACGTCAAGGTCGGCGACAAGGTGACCACCGGCCAGGTGCTCGCCCGCATCGACCCAGCAACCCAGCAGGCCGCCCTGGGCCAGGCCCAGGCGTCGCTCGCCGCGGCGCAGGCGAACCTTCAGTCTGCGCTGACCCCGCTGACCGGCGCCCAGGTGACGCAACTCCAGCACCAGCTGTCCGCCGCGCAGCAGAACTACAACGACACGGTCGCCTCCGTCAACGCCCAGAACGATGCCGATACCTCCGCGGTCAACAATGACCAGGCGAAGGTGAATGCGGACTGCGGCGGGGTCCCATTGCCATCCTGCAACCAGGACCGGAGCCAGCTGGCGGCCGATCAAAGCCGGCAGCACTCCGACCAGATCAGTGGCCAGTCGCGAATCAACCAGGCATCCCAACAGGTGACGTCGTCGCGTGACAACTACAACGTGCAGACCCAGACCAAGCCCAACGCGATCGCCTCGGCCCAGGCGCAGGTCGCCTCGGCCTCAGCCCAGGTCCAGGCAGCGCAGCTGGCCGTCAGCCAGACCACGCTCACCGCCCCGAGCTCCGGCGTGATCACAAGCATCAACGGCGTTAGCGGCGAGATGGTCTCGGCCGGGGCGGGCACGACAGCCCAGGCGCCCGGGTCGCTGGCGCCGGCACCGGCCAGCGGCACCTCGGCCGCAGGCTCGTCCGCCTTCATGGCCATCGACGACACCACGAGCTTCGTGGCGGTCATGCCCTTTGCCGAAACTGATGCGGGCAGGCTGCAGCCGAACCAGACGGCCAGGCTGACGTTCGATGCCGTGACGGGCTTGACGATCTCCGGACACCTCGTGAGCGTCAGCCCGAGCGCCACCGTGGTCTCGAACGTCGTCGATTACTACGGCACCTTCGTCCTGAATCGAACCGATCCACGGTTGCGGACCGGCATGACGACCAACGCGTCGGTCGTCGTCGCCCAGGCCGATAACGTGGTGCGCGTGCCCAACGCCGCGGTGCACGCCACCGGCGGCACGACGATGGTCACCGTCTACAGCAAGGGCGAGCAGGTGCCGACCGAGGTTGTCGTCGGGATCGTGGGCGACACGACGACGGAGATCAAGGCCGGTCTGAACGAAGGCGATCAGGTCGTCCTGCCGGCCCTGCGAACCGGAACAACGGGAAGCGGCGGCACCAACCTTTTGCGAGGCGGTGGCCTCGGCGGTGGAGGGTCCTTCCGAGCAGGCGGCGGATGATCACCCTCGAGGGGGTCACCAAGGTCTACCGGACCGGAGAGGTCGAGGTCGCCGCGCTCCGGGGCGTCTCGCTCCATATCCCGGAGGGGCAGTTCGTCGCGATCATGGGCCCCTCGGGTTCGGGCAAAAGCACGCTCATGAACCTGATCGGCTGCCTCGACCAACCGAGCGCCGGCCGCTACAT
>JALYYC010000160.1 GCA_030946755.1 Candidatus Dormiibacterota bacterium | reverse complement strand
GACAGCACGAGCCGTCGGACGCCGGTCTGGTGGAAACGGCGCTGCGGGAGAGCTACGAAGAGATCGGGCTGGATCCGGGGAGGGTGCAGGTCCTCGGCGAGCTGGACGACATGTTCACCTCGGTCAGCGGCTTCGTCGTCACGCCGGTGGTCGGCCTGGTAGCCGGGACCCCGGCAGACCTGACGCTCGCCCCGGCCGAGGTGAAGAGCATCTTCACCGTCCCGGTCGATCGCCTCGCAGGCGTGCACACCACCGAGAGCCGCGAGATCGATGGCCAGCCCTTCCGCATCCACTACTTCCGAGTGGGCGATGACGTGATCTGGGGCGCCACCGGGTATATCGTCCATCAGTTCCTGCAGCTCTGGGAGCGGGCCGGGACCGAACCCTAGCCGTCAGTCGATGGCGTTCTTGATGTGGTCGACGCGCAGCAGCTTCCCGTTCCTCACGATCAAGCCGACCACATCGAAGCGGACCGGTCCGCGATACGGAGCCTGCTTCAAGTAGTAGAGGGCGAGGTGCCGGAGCTTGCGGATCTTTTTCGCGTCGACCGCCTCCTGCGGCAACCCATAGCCCGCACCGGCGCGCGTCTTGACCTCGACAAACACGAGCGTCTTCGCATCCCGGGCGATCAGGTCGAGTTGTCCGATCGGGGTGCGGACGTCGCGCGCCACGATCTCGTAGCCGAGGCTGCGGAGGTGATCCTCCGCGAGGGCCTCGCCGCTAAGCCCGAGCGCTGACGGCAAAAGCAGCAGCCTCCAGTTCCGCGCGGGTCCGGATCGAGATGAAGGAGCGCCGGTGCAGAGGGGTCAGTCCGTGTCGATCCATCGCCGAGAGGTGATCCGGGGTCGGATATCCCTTGTGCGCCTCGAACCCGTAACCGGGAAATTGTTCCGCGGTTTTGATCATCAGCCGGTCCCGCGTCACCTTGGCGAGGATGCCGCCCGACATGATCGAGATCGAACGCCGATCGCCCTTGACGATCGGCAGCTGCGGCGTGAGCGACTCCGGCAGGCTGAAGCCGTCGACCAGGAGGTAGTCGAGCCGGCGGTTCAGTTGCTGCAAGGCGATCCCCATCGCCCACCGCGCGGCGCGCGCTACCCCGACGCGGTCGATCTCGTCGACCTCGACGATGCCCACGCCCCAGGCTTCAGCGCCCTCGAGGATGCGGTCGTAGTAGTGGTCACGCTGCTCCGCGGTCAGGAGCTTCGAGTCGTCAATGCCCTCGCAATGGAAATATGGCCGCATGATGGTAGCCCCGGCGACGACGGGGCCCGCCCAGGGCCCTCGTCCCGCTTCGTCGACGCCGGCAACGGTGCCGTAGCCAAGACCGAACGCCTGCCGCTCGAAGACCCAGAGGTCCCGGTCAGCTTTCGGTCGTTTCGGCCGGCTCGCCGGCTGCGGCCTGGGTTTCTGCAGGCGCACTGGTGGCAAGGGTCTGGCGTTTCTCCCGAAGGCGTGCGCTTTTTCCGACTTTTCCGCGAAGGTAATACAGCTTGGCGCGGCGTACTTTGCCATGCCGGACGACGTCGATCTTGTCGATGCGGGGCGAATGCAGAAGAAAACCGCGCTCCACGCCGACGCCGTGCGCGATCCGGCGCACGGTAAAAGTCTGCTTCACGCCGCTGCCTCGGCAGCCGATCACGGTGCCTTCGAAGATCTGGATCCGCTCACGCGTACCCTCGACGACCTTGGCATGCACCTTGACGGTGTCCCCCGGGGTGAGCTGCGAAACCTTGAGATTCTTGCGCTCACTTTCGGCGTCGAGGAGGTCGATCACGTTGGACACGGCTCCAAAGGATACCATCTCGGTCGTCAGGGGAGGAGGTCGGGACGGCGCTGCCGGGTCCGCACCGACGCCTGCTCCCGCCGCCACTTTTCGATCTCGGCATGATGGCCGGACAGCAGCACCTCGGGAACCTTCAGACCCTCGAAGTCCACCGGCCGTGTGTACTGCGGGTACTCGAGAAGATCGGCGTCGAAGGACTCGTGCAGCGGTGACTCGGCGGATCCCAGCACCCCCTCGCGCAGCCGGCTGACCGCGTCGATCAGCACCATCGCGGGCAGCTCGCCGCCGGTCACGACGAAGTCCCCGATGGAGATCTCCCGGTCGACCAGGCCCAGGGCGACACGTTCGTCGACGCCCTCGTAGCGCCCGCAGATCACGTACACGTCCTCGTGCCCGGCCAGCTCGCGCACGACCGATTGGCTCAGCCGCTCGCCCCCAGGGCTGAGCAGGATCACCGGCCCCTTCCCCTGGCGGTTACGGACCGCTTCGAAGATCGGCTCGGGCTTGAGCACCATCCCGGCCCCACCGCCGTATGGCATGTCGTCCACCTGCCGGTGCCGGTCGTGGGTGTAATCACGGAGCTGATGGATGACCAGGGTGATGGTGCCGGCCTGGAGTGCCCGACCGGTGACGCCGGCGTTGAGCGGGCCCGGAAACTGTTCCGGAAACAGGGTGAGGACCTCGAAGATCATGCCTCGACCTCCTCCGGAAGGTCGACCATGACTGTCCCCTTCTCGAGCTCCACCGCCACGACCGCACTTGACACCATCGGGATCAGCCGCTCGCGCGGGCCATCGGTGACCCGCAAGACGTCGTTCGCCGGGTAGTTGAGGACCTCTTCCACGTTGCCTAAGCTCCGGCCGCTCCCGCGGTCGATGACCTTCAGGCCCACGAGCTGATAGTGGTAGAAGCGATTGGGTGGCAGCGGACGAGCCTCGCTCAGCGGGACGGTGATGTACGCGCCGCGGAGCGCGGCCGCCTCCTCCCGATCGTCGATCTCGAGAAACGTGAGCAAGACCCCGCCCTCGGACTGATCCGAGAGGGCGATCGTCAGCGGGCGGCCGCCGACCGTGACCTGGCGGCCTTTAGCGAATCGGTCGGGAAAGTCGGTCAGCGATTCGACCCGCACACCGCCCCGGACCCCGTGCGCTTTAAGCACCCGGCCGATGCGGAGGTCCGGCTGCGCGCCGGTCGTCACACGATTTCGACCATCACCCGGTCGTGGTTCTTCAGGGCGGCCGCCCGGACGACAGCGCGGATGGCGTCGATGTTCCGCCCGCCGCGCCCGATCACTTTTCCTACGTCGTCAGTGGCCAGGGTGACCTCGACCCGGTTGGTCCGCTCCCCTTCGACCATCGCCACTTTGACGTCCTCGGGCTTGGAGACGATCGCCTTGATGATGTAGCTGACGAGGTCGGTGTAATCCTGCATCGCTACGCCTTGGCTTCGGCAGTAGCCGGGGTGGCCGCCGCGGCGGCCGCCGCAGCCTCGGCCTTGGATGGCTTGCTCGGGCGCTTGCGGGCTGACTCCTTCGGCAAGATTCCCTCGTTGATCAGGAACGAGCGTGCGGTGTCCGACGGCCGGGCGCCTTTTTGCAGCCAGGCCTTGACCTTCTCGGCGTCAACGGTTCGCTTGACCGGCTCCGTCATCGGGTCGAACGTCCCCAGGATCTCGATGAACTTGCCGTCGCGCGGCGAGCGCGAGTCGGTCACGACGAGCCGGTAGAACGGGTGCTTCTTCGCCCCGATCCTCCGCATTCGAATTTTGACTGACACGATGTACCTCCTGGCCTTAGCCCCTGAGTAGTTGGGCGGGATCGATGGGCAGCCCGCGAATCCGTTTCCCCTTCCCCATCTGTTTCATCATCTGTTGCATCTGTTGAAAGCCCTTGAGCAGCCGGTTGACGGCGGCGATGTCCGTCCCCGAGCCTGCCGCGATCCGGCGCCGGCGACTGCCGTTGATCGTGTCCGGGTGATCGCGCTCGGCGCGGGTCATCGACAGGATGATCGCCTCCATCTCGCGGAGCTGGTCGTCGCTCGGCAGCGCGCCGGCGAGATTCTTCAGTTTGCCCGCGCCCGGAAGCATGCCGATGATCCCCTCGAGCGGGCCCATCTTCTTCACCTGCTTGAGCTGCTCCATGAAATCCGTCAGGTTGAGCTGCCCGGCACGCAACTTCTTCTCCATGTCCTTCGCCTGGGACTCATCAACGTGCTCCTGGGCGCGCTCGATCAAGGTGAGGACATCGCCCATGCCGAGAATCCGCGACGCCATCCGGTCCGGGTAGAAGATCTCGAGGTCGGTCAGCTTCTCGCCCGTGCCGACGAACTGGATCGGGCAATTGGTGACCGCCCGGAGCGAGAGCGCAGCCCCGCCACGGGCGTCGCCGTCCAGCTTGGTCAGGATGGCCCCCGTCAACGGGACGGTCTGCTGGAACGCCGTGGTCACGTTGACCGCTTCCTGGCCGGTCATGGCGTCGAGGACGAGCAACCGCTGCTGCGAGGGGAGCGCCTCGACGATTTGCTTGAGCTCGTCGAGCAGGTCCCGGTCGACCTGGAGCCGGCCCGCGGTGTCGATGATGATGACGTCGGCATTGACCCGCCGCGCTTCCTCTCGGGCGGCCCGTGCAATCGCCACCGCGTCCAGCCCGCGCGGCGCGAAGGCGGGCGCGTTAATGCTCTTCGCCAGGATCTCGAGCTGCTCCATCGCCGCCGGGCGGCGAATGTCGGTCGAGACGAGCAGCGGCCGGTGGCCCTCGCGGCGCGTGAAGAGCGCCAGCTTTCCGGCTGCCGTGGTCTTGCCGGCTCCCTGCAGGCCGGCAAGCACAATCACGGTCGGCGGCGTCGACGCATACGTCATCGGCTCCCGGTCCCCGAGCAGCGCGATCAATTCTTCGTGCACGATCTTGACCAGCTGCTGCCCCGGCGTGAGGCTCTCCATCACCTCGGCGCCGACGGCTCGCGCCCGGATGCGGGCGACAAAATCTCGCGCGACCTTGTAGTTGACGTCGGCTTCGAGCA
>JALYYC010000150.1 GCA_030946755.1 Candidatus Dormiibacterota bacterium | reverse complement strand
AAGCGTTTGTGCATACGGCCGGCGCATTTGTTTTCGCGGAGGGCGGCGCGAGAGGGCATCGTCAGGACATCAGCGAGAAAATATTTCGTCGCGTCAGGGGCAGCGGCCACCGTCGCAGCAGGTTTCGACATAGAGGCCGCACCCATGGCACCGAAATTTTCTTCCGTCCCACTCCGTCGAGCCTCCGCAAGGACACTCGGGCCCTTCGTGCGCCCACAAGGGATGAAGATCTCCCTTGTTGCGCCGGAGGAAAGGATCAGGCGCTGCTTGGCCGGAGCGCAGCGAAGGCTCAGACGCCTCAAACGCTCGCATCGCACTAAAGCGCGGCTCGCGTGGGCCGGCGGCCCGGCCGACAGCGCCGTCAAGGGAAGGAACCGGCAGGGTTCCTTCCCTTGACTGATTTATGAACAGCCGCTCGTGCTGCCGCAGTTCAGGCACTTGTAGCAGGTCCCGTTGCGAACCATGATCGAGCCGCAGTCCGAGCAGGAGGGCGAATCCTCCTGGCCCTGGAACGTGATCTTGGTCTGGCTGATTTCGATCGACGGTGCGGGCTTCGCTGGCGCGGACGGCGGGCTGTCGATCGGTGCCGCGGACAGCTCGACCTCGACCGGCGGATCGCGGCGGACGATCCCGATGATCTCCTGCTGGGTGCCGCTCAGGAACTTCGAAGCGAGCCAGCGGAAGATGTAGTCGGTGATCGATTTGGCGATCGGGATCTCGGGATTCTTGGTAAAGCCCGAGGGCTCGAAGCGGGTGTGGGCGAACTTCTTGACCAGGACCTCGAGCGGAACCCCGTATTGCAGCGCCAGCGAGATGCTGGTGGCGAAGGCATCCATCAACCCCGAAATCGTGCTGCCTTCCTTGGACATCACCAGGAAGATCTCCCCCGGGCGGCCGTCGCCGTAGATGCCAACCGTGATGTAGCCCTCGTGGCCCTGGATATCGAACTTGTGCGTGATGGCGCGGCGTTCGTCGGGCAGCTTGCGGCGGACGGCATGAGGACCGCTCGGGTCCGTCGACGCGGCCGGCGTGTCAGGCAGGTTGGCTGCCGCCGGAGCGGCCTTCTTGACGTCCAGGGCGGTGTTCAACGGCTGCGACCGCTTCGACCCATCCCGGTAGATCGCAATCGCCTTCAGACCCATCCGCCATCCCTCGAGGTAGACCTCCATGATGTCGTCGGAGGTGGCGTGCTCGGGCATATTCACCGTCTTTGAGATGGCGCCCGAGATAAACGGCTGGGCAGCGGCCATCATCTTGACGTGGCCCATGTAGTGGATGGTCCGCGTGCCCTTGGCCGGCTTGAAGGCGCAATCGAAGACCGCGAGGTCGTCCGCGCGCAGGTGCGGGGCACCCTCGATCGTGTCGGTTTCATCGATGTACTGAAGGATGTCGGACACCTGGCTCTCCGGGTAGCCGAGCCGACGGAGCGCGATCGGCACGGTCTGGTTGACCAGCTTGAGCATGCCGCCGCCGACCAGCTTCTTGTACTTGACCAGCGCGATGTCCGGCTCGATCCCGGTCGTGTCGCAATCCATCATGAAGCCGATCGTCCCCGTCGGCGCGATCACCGTGGCCTGTGAATTGCGATAGCCATAGGCGGCCCCGAGCTCGCAGGCCTTGCCCCAGGCGTCGCGCGCCGCCGTCAGCAGCGGCAGCGGCACATGGGCCGGGTTGATGTGCTCGACCGAGGCGCGGTGCTGGTCCATTACCCGCAGCATCGGCTCGCGGTTGATGGCGAAGCCGTTGAAGGGACCCTTCTTCTGGGCGATCCGCGCCGACTGCGCGTACGCCTCCCCGGTCATGACTGCGGTCAGGGCCGCCGCGACGTCGCGCCCGGCGTCGCTGTCATAGGGAAGACCGGACGCCATCAGCAAGGCCCCCAGGTTGGCATAGCCCAGGCCAAGCGGGCGGAAGTCCTGGCTGTTACGCGTGATCGCCTCGGTGGGATAGCTGGCGTTGTCGACCAGGATTTCCTGGGCCGTGATCAGAATCCGGCAGGCCTCCCGATACGCCTCGACATCGAATTCGCCGCGATCGTCGAGGAACTTCATCAGGTTGATCGAGGCGAGGTTGCAGGAGGTGTTGTCCAGGAACATGTATTCCGAGCAGGGGTTGGAGGCGTTGATCCGGTCCGTGTTGGGGCAGGTGTGCCACCGATTGACGGTGGTGTCATATTGCAGACCCGGATCGCCGCTTACCCAGGCGGCGTCGGCCATCATCCGGGCCAGATCGCGGGCGCGGTACGTGTCCATGATCTGCCCGCTCACGACGCCGATCGTGTGCCATTCACCGTCGTCCTCGACCGCCCTCATGAAGTCGTCCTTCACCCGGACACTGTTGTTCGAGTTCTGGAAGAAGACGGAGCTGTAGGCCGGTCCATTGAAGGATGGGTCGTAGCCGGCTTCGATCAGGGTCCAGGCTTTCCGTTCTTCCTGGACCTTGCAGTTGATGAACTCGACGATGTCGGGATGGTCGACGTTGAGAATGACCATCTTGGCCGCCCGCCGCGTCTTTCCTCCGGACTTGATCACGCCGGCAAAGGCGTCGTAGCCCTTCATGAAGGAGACCGGGCCGGAGGCGGTGCCGCCGCCGGCGAGCAATTCTCGCGAGGAGCGGAGCGGCGACAGGTTGGTGCCCGTGCCCGACCCGTACTTGAAGAGCATGCCCTCCGTTTTCGCCAGGGTCAGGATCGACTCCATCGTGTCGTCCACCTTGTTGATGAAGCAGGCCGACATCTGGGGACGCGGCTCGATCCCGACGTTGAACCAGACCGGGCTGTTGAAGGCCGCCTTCTGGTGGACCAGCAGATGGCTCAATTCCTCACGAAAGGTTTCCGCCGCGTCCGGCGTCGCAAAGTACCCTTGCTTGACCGCCCATCCGTGGATGGTGCGCGTCACTCGCCCGATCAACTGCTTCACGCTCCGCTCCCGCTCCGGGGTCCCGATCACCCCGCGGAAGTACTTGGAGACGACCACGTTGGTGGCTACCTGCGACCACGTGGTCGGAATCTCGACGTCATGCTGCTCGAAGACCACCTCACCCTTCTCATTGGTGATGCTCGCCGAGCGGGTTTCCCACTGCACCTCGTCGAAGGATGGGACGCCCGGGCGGCTGAAATACCGCTTCCAGGTGAGGCCATTGCGGTTCCGCTTCTGGCCATTCGCCACCGGCGCGGCAGCGGTCGCGTTGGGTCGTTCGGCTGACGTCTTCTGGGTGGATCGGGGCATGAATGAGACCTCCGTGAGTGGGGTGAAGCGCCCCACATCGTATGACTTAGGATTAGGCCTGTCAACTAGTTTACAACAAAATGTATGGGGTCCGGTCCCCTCCAACCCCAATATATGGAGTGTAACGCTCGCAGCTGATCTTCGCGATCCTGCTCCTCGGCAGCGGCGTCGGGCTGCTCCGGCTGGCCTTGACCGCCGGCCGGCGCTACGGCCTGGCGAGCCGGAGTTTCTGGCTGACCTTCGGCCGCTACCGGCGTTACCGCATCCGGCGGATCTGGCCTGCCGCGGTCGGAGTCGGCGGCCTGATCCTGGTGATCGCCGGTGCCGTCACCGCCTTCCAGTGGATCCTCGCCTACTACGCCGCCCGGCTGGGCCATCCGGTCACCCCGGCGTCACCGTGAGAAAGTCGAGCACCAGGCGGTTGAATCGGTCGGGCTCCTCCATCTGCGGCGTGTGGCCGCTGCCCTCGAAGATCTCGGTGCGGGCCCCGGGAATCTTGCGTGCTGCCGCCACCGCTTGTTCCGCCGGGAAGAGATGGTCGTGGCGGCCCCAGACCAGCAGCGTCGGCATGGCGAGCTCCGACAACCGGCTGTCGACCACCACGCCATCACGCAACCGGCGCGTCCCCGCGATCGAGCGCAGCGCCGACAGATAGGCGGCTCGATACGCCGGCGTCGACAGCAGCCGGCTGTGGTTGCTGATCCGATCGTCGCTCAGGATCGTGTCGATCGGGCCCGGTCGCCGCAGGTACCAGCGCCAGAAACGCCGAATCGTTTTCGGGTTCATGCCGCGAAGGGCGCGCGCGGTCCCGCTCAGCGTCAACTCACCGAGACCCTTCGTCAGCAGCAACCGGTAGGCGAGGACGGGCCGCGGCTGGCCAACCCCCAGCGCGTCGACAAGGATCAGGCGGTCGACGTATTCCGGCGCATCGAGGGCAAGGCCGAGCGCGACGCGGCCGCCCATCGAGACGCCGATGACGGCGGTCCGCTGGAGCCCGATCGATGCCATGAAGTCACGCACCACCCGCACGAAGAGGTCGATCGTGTAGGCGAGCGCGGGTTTGTCCGACTGGCCAAAGCCGGGAAGATCGACCGCGATCACCTGGTGCGACGCGGCAAGCGCCTCGAGGTTGTAGAAGAACTCGACGCCGGCGGAGCTGCCAAGGCCATGCACGAGCAGCACCGGAGACCCCGTCCCGCCGAAGAGGTAATGAATCGTGACGCCGTCGAGCGTCGCCGTCCGGCTCGTAAAGGAGGGAAACACGGCCACGAAATGCAGTCTAGAGATAGGAAAAGCCCCCGGCGCGGACCGGGGGCTTTTGGGGAGTGGACTGCTTACGCAGTGGCGCGGCGCGGCGAAGTCGCGGCGGCGAAGCCGAAGTAGGCGAGGATGGCGCCGGTCGCGAGGTGCAGGAAGATATCGGGGCCGCCGATGTTGAGCAGGCCGAGGGGCTGCGCAATGAAGATCCCGACGACGCCGAGCGCGAGCAGAACCACGCCGACGACCTGCTCGTAGGTCCG
>JALYYC010000146.1 GCA_030946755.1 Candidatus Dormiibacterota bacterium | reverse complement strand
GATTTTTCGACGTGAGCCATAGTGCCAAATCCTCCTGGAACTCGCTGAAATGCCGTCCTGTATTTTATACCACGGCTATCAGAAAATGAAACCTCAGCAGTAACACATTCTGCTGAGGTTGAGCCGGCTTCCAAACTCACGCCGAACTCAGGATCGTCAGCTCGGTCGCTCTGCCAAATTTTGCACTCACACACAGATCAGCTTCAAAGTCGGCACATGCACCGGTTGGCAATAATTCGGTCTGGGAGATCGCGGCCCACCCGATCGCCGGCGCCGCCGAGAGTCCGGCCGGTTGGCGCAGCACGATATCCAGAACTGTGGAAGCGGGATTACGCCTCCATCACGTCTGGCGACTCCAGCACAATTTGTTACGTGGTGGTCGGCGGGGGACTCGAACCCTCGACCTCTTGGATGTGAACCAAGCGCTCTAACCAGCTGAGCTAGCCGACCGGTGCCGACATTTTAGCCCCGCTCCTGTTCGTGCGCCTCCGCCTTGGCCAGGGCCCGGGAGACGGCCTCCGCCGCCTCGAGCGGCAGAAAGTGGATCGCACCGGCGAGCAGGCGCTCGGCATCATCCGCGGGGAGCTTGCGACGGACGACCTCCAGTTGCTGGTCGACCAGGTCGGCCATCACCTGCGACATCTCCTGGCGCCGGCGGCGGCGGAAGAGTTCTTGCTGGGCGGGGTAGCCGTTGCCGAAAGTGACCGGAAATCCGAGTCGCTGCAGTTCGCGCAGGTCCCGAAAGACCGTGCGGGTGCTGACCTCCAGGCTCTCGGCCAGATCGGTCGCCCGAACGCCGGGCTTTGCCGTCGCGACCGAGAGGATGACCAGGAGGCGACGCAGGCGTGCGGCGCGGTTCACGAATCTGACGCTATCACCGCTCCGTCGGCCCCGCAATCTACGTTTCCAGATCACGATCGGCGGGTAGAACCTGTAGGTCGAAATACCTCTGGTAAGGTGGACGGAACATGCCAAAAGAGCCAAAAGAGACCAAGGACAGCAAGGCGAAAGCGAGCCGGGAGCCCAAGCACGACCTCGTGCCTGAGCCGGTGAGCGAGAACGGAAGCGCCGCTGCCACCAAGGCTCGGACCGCCATCGACGACGTCATCGCCGCGATCGAGGCCGCCCGCGACAAGGTCATGGCCGACGAGGTCAAGGGCCTGACCAAGCTCGGGATCCCACGCGCCATGGCGTACCAGATGGTCGCCGCGCGCTTCCACCAGAACGTCGTCACCGACGGCGAGGGCGGCGGGCCCGAGTTCGAAAACAGCCACTGGAACGACCGCTAAGGTAACTGCGGGCCGGCCGTGCTGACGGTTGCCGAGGCGCGCGACCGGATCCTCGCCCGGCTCTCCGTCTTGGGTGGCGAGGAGCTCCCGCTGCTGGAGTCGCGAGATCGCGTCCTGGTCGAAGAGGTGCGGGCCATCCGTGACGTCCCACCGTTCACCAACTCCGCAATGGACGGCTATGCCGTCCGCGCCAGCGACGTCCGCGCCGCATCACCGGATCAGCCGGCCTGGCTACGCCTCCTGGGCGAGATCCGCGCCGGCGCGCCCGCCACCACCCCCGTGCAGGCCTCGACCGCCCTCCGAATCATGACCGGGGCCATGATGCCGGCCGGCGCCGACGCCGTCGTCCGGATCGAGGACACCGCAGAGGCGGACGGTCAGGTGGAGATCCGGGTCGGGGTCGACGTCGGCGTCAACATTCGCGGCAGTGGGACGGATATTGCGAAAGGCACCGTCGTCGCCGCTCCAGGCCGCCTGGTCACCCCCGGCCTGATCGGCGTGCTGGCGTCGGCTGGCCGCTCGTCGGTTCGATGTGTGCGGCAACCTCGCGTGCGGATCCTGTCCACCGGCGATGAGTTACGCGATGCCGGGCAACCGCTCCGCCCGGGTGAGATCACCAACACGAACCGGTACACGCTGCTGGCATCCATCGAGGCGGCGGGGGCAATCGGCATCGACGCGGGCGCGGCGCGTGACGACCGTCAGGAGATTGCAAGCCGCCTCGAAGCCGACGGAGCCGACCTGGTCGTCACGACCGGCGGCGTGTCGATGGGTGCCTACGACCTGGTCCGAAGCTTGCTCGAGGAACGGGACGCGGTCGACTTCTGGCAGGTCGCCCTGCGGCCAGGCAAGCCGCTGGTCTTTGGGGCGGTTCGAGGAATCCCCCTGATCGGGCTGCCGGGAAACCCGGTGTCGTCGCTGGTCGGCTTCGAGCTCTTCGTCAAACCCGCGCTGCGCAAGATGCAGGGTCGAGCAGATGTCATGCCAATCCTTATGCCCGCGTCAACGGAGGACCGGCTGACCGCCATCCCGAACCTGGAGCAGTACCTGCGCGGCATTGCCCGGCGGGAGAAGGCCGGGTTGGTTGTCAGGCTGACCGGCAACCAGGGTTCGCATGTCCTGCGCTCGATGGCCGAGGCAAACTGTCTCATTCGCCTCCCGCCCGGGGAGGCGGACGTGCCCCCTGGTGGGGCGGTCGAGATCATTCCCCTGGCGACCCTCGCCTGACCGCGACGTCAAACCCCTTAACGAATCGGCCGAATTGGGTTATCGTTCGTCTCAGGGGAGGGACCGATGGCACGAATCGAGCCCGGGAGAATCCGCAACGTCGCCTTGCTTGGCCACAGCCACGAGGGCAAGACCAGCCTGGCGGAGGCGATGCTCTATGCCGGCGGGGGGATCGAACGGCTCGGACGGCCCGAGAGCGGGACGACCACGTTCGACTTCGAACCCGAGGAGATCAAGCGCAAGATCTCGATTGGCACGGCCGTCGCCCATCTGACCTGGAAGGACCACAAGATCAACCTTCTCGACACCCCTGGATTCCAGGATTTCGTCGGGGACGTCCATGGAGCGCTGCGCGTCGCCGAAGGCGCCCTGCTGGTGGTCGGAGCCGGCAGTGGTGCCGTGGTGGGAACCGAACTCGCCTGGACACACCTGCGGGACGCCAGCACGCCCACCCTGGTGGTCGTGAACAAGATGGACAAGGAAAATGCCGACTACTGGAAGGCCGTGGACAGCATGCGCGAGTTTTCGCCTCGCCCGGTCGCCATTCAGGCCCCGATTGGCGAAGAGGCAACATTCAAGGGCGTGATCGACCTGGTGACCCGCAAGGCGTATAGCTTCGATGCCCAGGGCCACGCCAGCGAAATCCCAATTCCCGCGGAGCTGGCCGCAGAGGTCGAGGGACGCCGCTCGCCGCTCGTGGAAGCCGCCGCCGAGACCGATGATGCCCTGCTGGAGAAGTACCTCGAAACCGGGGAGTTGACCGACACCGAACTGACGGCGGCGCTGGCGAAAGGCGTGGCCGCTGGGACCGTCGTGCCAGTCCTCTGCGCCGCCTCCGCCAAATCGATCGGGATCGGCACGCTCCTTGACGCCATCGTCGCGCTGCTACCCTCCCCGATCAGCGCCGTGCACACGAATGGCGCGAGTCCGGGGACCGAGAAGGCGGAGACCGTCTCGTGCGACCCGGCCGGACCGCCGGCGGCTTTGGTGTTCAAGACCACGGCCGATCCATTTGTCGGTCGAATCAGCTACGTGAAGGTCGTCTCGGGCGTCCTGAACGCCGCGAACCATGCACTGACGAACACCAGCAAGGACCAACCGGAACGGATCGGCTCCCTCGGGTTTCCCAAGGGCAAGGTCCTCGAGCCGGCCACGGAGGTGGTCGCCGGCGACATCGCCGGGATCAGCAAGCTGCATCTGACGTCAACCGGGGAAACCCTCTCCACACGCGAGCATCCGGTCCACCTTCCGCGCATCGAATATCCGGCGTGGACCTACAGCGCGGCCGTGGGCGCCAAGAACAAGGCCGATGAGGAAAAGGTCAACGCGGCACTGGTCAAGCTGGTCGACGAGGATCCGACCCTGACGCTGGTGCACGAGCCGATCACGAAAGAGTCGATTCTCCAGGGGATGGGGGACGTCCACCTCGACGTGGTCCTGGAAAAAATGAAACGCAAGT
>JALYYC010000135.1 GCA_030946755.1 Candidatus Dormiibacterota bacterium | reverse complement strand
AGTTCACGAATGGGAACGGCCTCGCGTCCGAGTCACATCCCGCGTTTACGATCACCCCCTAGCCCCGCCGGTCGTAGCATTAGCCGGATGAAGTACGGCGCCAAAATGATCGCGGAGTCATCCCTGCTGGCCGTCCAGAACGGCACCCCGGAGCGGGATTATGAGATCCACTTCACAATCCCGGAATTCACGTGCCTTGCCCCTGAGTCGAATTTCCCCGACTTTGCGGTGATCGACATCCGGTACATCCCGGATCGTAAACTGGTTGAGCTCAAATCGCTGAAGCTGTATATCAACAAGTTCCGCGACGAGGAAATATTCCACGAGGCCGCGGTCAACCGCATCCTCGATGACCTGGTGGCGCTGCTCGAGCCCCGCTGGCTAGAGGTTGTCGGCGACTTCAACGTGCGGGGCAACATCAAGACGGTCGTGACCGCACGGCACATTGCCAAGGGGTACTCGCCCAACGGCCGCTGATAAGTACCGGGACGCCAATCGCGCGCTGTGGAACGAGTGGACCGAAATCCACTACCGATCCGACTTTTACCAGGTCGATGCATTCAAGCAGGGCCGGAACAAACTCCGGCGATACGAGATGGAGGAGGTTGGGCCGGTCGACGGCAAATCGCTGCTCCATCTCCAGTGTCATTTCGGCATGGATACCCTCTGCTGGGCGCGACTCGGTGCGAAGGTGACCGGCGTCGACTTTTCAGGCGCGGCGATCGCGCAGGCTCGCGCGCTCGCTACCGAACTCGACATTCCGGCTCGGTTCGTCGAGTCGGATGTGTACGCCGTCCCGGAGGCACTCGACGAGATGTTCGATATCGTCTACACCTCTCGCGGTGTGCTCGGGTGGCTGCCGGACATCGGACGCTGGGCGCAGGTCGTCGCCCACGCCGTTCGGCCCCGCGGGTTCTTTTATCTGACCGAGATTCATCCGATCGCACTGGTTTTCGATGACGACGATGGCGTCACCGAGCTCAAGCTGCGTTACCCGTATTTCACCCAGTCCGAGCCCTTCGCCTTCGAAGTGAAGGGCTCCTACGCGGACCGGACCGCCACCGTCAACCAGCGATTCGAGTACGGCTGGAACCACGGCCTCGGCGAGATCGTCACGGCTCTCGCGACGGCGGGTCTTCGAATCGACTTCGTGCACGAGTTCCCGTTCAACGAGTGGCCCATCTCCTTCCTGCAGCCCGCTGGCGACGGCACATATCGGCTTCGGTCCCCGGATGAGGGGCGATTGCCGCTCTTCTTTTCCCTCAAGGCGAGCAAGCCCGCCGGTTGACGCACCACTGAAAAGGCCACAGCCCTGCCGCGGCCTCATTAACAGCGTCAGCCATAAAAATCTTCTATGAATACAATTAATCTGGTTTTGCACGGGTCCCAGCCATCCTGGTCGAGGAGTTCCTGAATGAAAGTAGAGCAGCGTCCGGCCGAACGCCAGTCTCGCGAGGCCCTTTCGGACAAGGCAACCCTGCTCGGCCTCTACCGCGAGATGCTCCTGATCCGTCGCTTCGAGGAGAAGACGGCAGAGATGTACCAGATGGCCAAGATCGGAGGGTTCTGCCACCTCAACATCGGCGAGGAGGCCGCCATCGTCGGAACCATCTCGGCGCTTCGGAAGGAGGACTACGTCTACAGCAACTACCGCGAGCACGGCCATGCGCTCGCCAAGGGAGTTGGCGCGGGTGCGATCATGGCGGAGCTCTTCGGCAAGGAGACGGGCACCTCGCGCGGCCGGGGCGGCTCGATGCACCTCTTCAGCCAGGAGCATCGGTTCTATGGGGGCTACGCGATCGTCGGCCAGGCGCTTCCGCTCGCGTGCGGCACCGCCTACGCCATCACCTACAAGGACAAGCCGGAGGTCGTGATGAGCATCTTCGGTGACGGCGCGACCAACATCGGGGCTTTCCACGAGTCGCTCAATGCCGCCAAGCTCTGGCACCTTCCGGTCGTTTTCGTCTGTATCAACAATCAGTACGGCATGGGGACCGCGGTCAAGCGCGCTTCGGCCGTCACCGAGATCTGGAAGAAGGCCTGCGCCTATGACATGACGGGCGAGAGCGTCGACGGCATGGATGTCCTGGCGGTGCGCAGAATCGCCGACCAGTTGGTTGCGCAGGCCCGCGAGAAGCACGAGCCGAGCCTGCTCGAGTGCGTGACCTACCGTTACCGGGGACACTCGATGTCCGATCCGGACAATTACCGCGGCAAGGACGAGATCAAGCAATGGCAGGGCCGCGACGCCATCCTGAGTCTCGGCGACCACCTGCTGAAGCAGAAGATGGCAACCAAGGACGAACTGCAGAAGATCGACGAGGCGGTCACCGCCGAGGTTGAGGACGCGGTTAAGTTCGCCGACGAGAGCCCCGAGCCGGACCTGAAGGATCTTTATCGCGACGTGTACGCCGGGGAGGCCCACTAGATGCCGCAACTGGCGATGCGCGATGCCCTGAACCAGGCGCTCCGCGAGGAGATGATCCGCGACAAGGACGTTTTCCTCCTCGGAGAGGACATCGGCCTTTACGACGGCTCGTTCAAAGTCACCCGCGGACTGTTCAAGGAGTTCGGCGACAAGCGCGTTCTCGATACGCCGATCGCCGAAGAGATCATCATCGGAACCGCGATCGGCGCGGCGATGGCCGGTCTGCGGCCGGTCGCCGAGATGATGACCGTCAACTTCATCATGGTGGCGATGGACCAGGTGGTCAATGCGGCCGCTCACATTCGCTACATGTTCGGCGGCGGGACGACGGTGCCGATCGTGATTCGCACACCCGGCGGCGGCGGACATCAACTCGGGGCGCAGCACTCCCACAGCCATGAGAACTGGTTCGCGCACGTCCCCGGGCTCAAGGTCGTGGCGCCGGGCACGCCTGCCGATGCCAAAGGCATGCTTAAGGCGGCGATCCGCGACGACAACCCGGTGATGTTCATCGAGAACGAAGGCACCTATGCCGTCAAGGGCGAGGTGCCCGAAGGCGAGTACCTCACGCCGCTGGACAAGAACGAGGTCAAGCGGGAAGGGCACGACATCACCATCTGCGCACACTCGCGGATGTTGATCGTGGCGATGGATGCCGCGGCCGAACTCGAGAAGCAGGGCATCAGTGCCGAGATCGTCGACATGCGCGCACTGCGCCCGCTTGACATGACGCCAGTCATCGAGTCGGTCAAGAAGACGAGTCGGGTCATCACCGTCGAGGAAGGCTGGCGCAGCTTCGGTGTGGGGAGCGAGATCGCGGCCCGCGTTTATGAAGAGGCATTCGACTACCTCGATGCCCCGGTCGCCCGCATCGGCGCGGCCGAGGTGCCCACGCCATACAACAAACGGCTGGAAAAGATCGCCTTCCCGGCTCGCGCCGACGTTGTTGTCACAGCCCGGGCCCTGCTCGGCAAGAACTAGGGAGCCTGATATGGCGAACGTGCAGATGCCACGGCTGTCCGACTCAATGGAGACGGGCAAGATTCTTCGCTGGCTCAAGCGGGAAGGCGAAGAAGTCAAGAAGGGCGAGCCCCTGGTCGAGATCGAAAGCGACAAGGCCAACATTGAAGTCGAGGCCTACGCCTCGGGGAAGCTGAGCAAGATCCTGGTGCAAGAGGGCGACAGCGCCCCGATCGGCGCCGTCATTGCCGAAATCGGCGGCGCCTCCTCGGCTGAGCCGCCGGCCTCGGCCCAACCGCCCGTGGCGGCCCCCAGACCGCAGGCGACCAACCCGCAGGAACACGTCAAGCAGGCGGACCGTGCGGCGGCCGTCCCCGCTGCGGTCGCGCCCGCCGCCCACGAGGAGGGCGGAGGCGAGCAGTATCCACAGGGTGGGTCCGACGACCGTACGGAGGTCGGCGCGGCGGCCCAGGCCGCCCTCAACCTGATCCGACGCCCCGGCGGACAGGCCAACGGGGAGCGGCAGAAGGTATCGCCGGTGGCGCGACGCATCGCCGAGGAGCAGGGGGTCAACCTCGACGCCGTCCGCGGGACCGGGCCGGGCGGGCGGATCACCAAGGAGGATGTCGAGGCTGCGGCGTCGAGGAAATCCGCGGGCGCGCCAGCCGACTCAAGGGCCCAGGCCGCGCCGATCGTCGGCCGGCCGGCGGGCGAGGTCGAGGTCGTGGAGCTTTCCAAGATGCAGGCCACCGTCGCGATGCGGCTGGCCCAGAGCCAATTCTCCGCCCCCCACTTCTACGTGACGTCAGAGATCGCCATGGATGATGCCGTGCACCTGCGACACATGTTCAACGAGGCCGTCGACAAATCGGAGGCGATCAGCGTCAACGACCTGGTCGTCAAGGCGGTGGCGCTGGCCCTGACCAGGTTTCCCCAGGTCAACGCTTCCTGGGCGGACGGCCGGATCGAGCGCAAGCGGGATATCAATATCGGGATCGCGGTCGGGCTGCCCGACGGCCTGATCGTGCCGGTGATTCGCAACGCCGACCAGAAGTCGCTCAAGGCGATCGCGGTGGAGGCCCGCCAGCTGATCGACCGGGCGAAGGCGAAGAAAGCCGGCGCGCAAGACTACCAGGGCAACACCTTTACGGTCTCGAACTTAGGCATGTACGACGTGGACCAGTTCACGGCGATCATCAACCCACCCGACTCGGCCATCCTTGCGATCGGGTCGATCCAGGACAAGGCGATCGTCAGGGACGGCCACGTGGTCCCGGGTAAGCGGATGCGGGTCACGCTGTCCGTCGATCACCGCGTCTTCTACGGCGTCACCGCGGCGCAATTCTTGCAGGAAGCTAAACGACTCCTGGAGAGTCCGATGGCCCTCGTCCTCTAAACTACCGGGGAGGTTGCGCGCGCCTTCCCACGTTCGTTCCGTCATCGTCGCGCTGCTTATAACTGGCGCGGCTGCTGCTTTGGCAGCCTGCTCGCCAACCTCACCGACGGCCTCAGCGCCGAAAGCGACGAAGCAGGCGGAGGAGCTTCCTCCCCCATCCGCCACGGCATATGCCTCGGCGACGCCGGCGCCGACCGCACTGCCGGGGGTCCTGCCGGGAGACATGCTGATCGCCGACCGCGCCAACAACCGCGTGATCGAGGTGACGCCGGACCACAAGGTCGTCTGGGAGTTTCCACGACCGGGCGACTTGCAGCCCGGGCAGCGTTTCTACTGGCCCGATGACGCCTTCTACGCCCCCGACGGCAAGTCGATCATCATCAACGAAGAAGAGTCTCACATCATCGTCCTGGTCGACTACGCGACGCACCGGATCGTCTGGCAGTACGGCGTCCCCGACCACCACGGCTCGCTGAAGGGTTATCTGAACGGGCCCGATGACGCCTACATGTGGCCTGACGGCAGCATCAGCGTTGCGGACATCCGCAACTGCCGCATCCTCCTGCTCGATCAGGCGACGAAGACGATCAAGGGGCAGCTCGGCAAGACCGGCGTCTGTGCGCACAACCCGCCGAAGACCTTTGGTCTTCCGAACGGAGACACCCCCCTCAAGAACGGGAATGTGCTCGTGACCGAGATCTCGGGCAACTGGGTGAGCGAAATGGGCTGGGATGGGAAGCTCGTCTGGACGACGCGCGCGCCCGGCATCCATTACGCCTCGGATGCCCAGATGCTCGCCAATGGCGACATCCTCCTGGTGGACTACTGGCGGCCTGGGCAGATTCTGATCATGACGCCACAGGGCCAAGTCGTCTGGCGCTACGCGCCAAAGTCTGGCGTGGGGCTGCTCGACCATCCCTCGCTCGCGATTCAAATGAGCAACGGGCTGATCGCAGTCAACGATGACTTTCGCAACCGGGTGCTCGTGATCGATCCGAGGACCAACACGATTGCCTGGCAGCACGGGGTGACCGATCATCGCGGTCGCGCGGCCGGCCTGCTCTTTGTTCCCGACGGGGTCGATGTCAAGCCGCCTGGCTGGGGGTCCTAGCCGGCGGATCAGACTCGTACGATGAAACTCCGCTCCCATGGATGAAGAACTGAAGCCGGTTGCTCCCGCGGACGTCGCCGCGCCGGAGAGCGCCGCAAAGGACGTGGCCGAGCGGGTGCAGAGCGCGCGCAATGCGGCCCGGATGCCGACGATCTACATCGGACACGGCGCCCCGCCGCTCGTCGACGACGCGCTATGGGTCGAACAGCTTGCGGCCTGGGCGAAGGCCCTGCCAAGGCCATCTGCCGTGCTGATCGTGTCGGCGCACTGGGAGAACTCGCCGCTGACGGTCGGGACGACTCGGACCGGAACTCCCCTCATCTATGACTTCGGAGGCTTTCCGGAGCGCTATTACCGCGCGCAATACCGGTCGCCCGGGGCCCCCGAACTGGCTGCCGATGTATGCAAACTCCTCTCGGACCAGCATGTCGCCGACGAACCCGAGCGTGGGCTGGACCATGGCGCCTATGTGCCACTGACCGTGATGTACCCGGAGGCTGATGTCCCGGTGCTCCAGGTCTCGATGCCCAGCCTTGATCCGACTCAGCTGTTCCAGATTGGTCAGCGTCTGCGCCCGCTGCGGGACCAGGGCGTTCTCATCATCGGGAGTGGGTTCCTGACGCACGGCCTACCGTTTCTGCGCGATTTTCGGACTGACGCACCGCCGCCCGAGTGGTCAATCGAGTTTGATGCCTGGGCCCACGAGGCGCTCGAGCGAGGCGACGTCGATGAGTTGGAGGCCTTTAGTCACAGGGCCCCGGCGGTCCGCTATGCCCATCCCCGCACCGAGCATCTGGCGCCGCTCTTCGTGACGCTCGGGGCCGGCGACAGCCCGGGCGAACCGCTGCCCAGCATCATCGAGGGTTACTGGATGGGCCTTTCCAAGCGCTCGATCCAGATTCCGTAGCCCGGACGCTGGGAGCATCCCAACCGGCGTCGGCCGTCGAATGCTCGGAACTCCTATAGCCTGCTGGCGGCGACTACGCCCGGGGGCGCGAAGGCGGCTGCTGGAGCGTCCAGCGGTTCCCGTCCGGGTCCGAAAAGTAAACGAAGGATCCCCAGGACAGGTCCACCACCTGGGTGACCTCGACACCGCGCTCGACCAGGTGCGCCCGAGCGGCCTTCACATCCGCCACGACGATCTGGAGGCCTTTCACCGAGCCGGGTTGCCCTTCGACAAGCCCCTTGCCGAAAGCAATCGAACACGCGGACCCGGGTGGCGTGAGCTGTACGAATCGGATTTGCTCGTTGACGGTCTGGTCGAAGTCGGCATGAAATCCGATTTGGTCAACGTAGAACGCCTTCGCCCGGTCGACATCGGAAACCGGAATGATCACGAGTTCCAGTTTCCAGTCCATCAGGTGCTCAGGAACCGACGGTGGGCGCCACGATCTTGATCGCCGTGTTGAAGTCGTGCAGGTCGACGACCACGTGCGCGGTCAGATGGGCGATCGAACCTGCCGGCAGGCTGAAGGCGGGGGCCTTCGACGTGGCGGTCGGCGGCGTCATGCCGGCCAGCAGCTGCGACAGGTCGCCGGTCAGGTCCGCGTCGTAGCTGACCCGCCGAACCAGGTGGTCGTCCTTGCCGGTCCAGACATCGGCCGAGACGTTCGCGTTCTGCAGCACCGTCTGGAGGGCGGTCATCGCCGGCGAGGTCGTGCCCGAATTTCTGGCGGAAATCGCCGCAAACAGCTTCGCCAGGTCCGGCACAATGCGGTACTGCTCGACGGTCACGTTATTCAGCGTCGCCGGGTTGGCGGTGAGCTCCGTCACCGATTTGGCGGTATCAAGGATGGTCTGGTAGGAGAGCTTGGGCGCCGCCGCCTTCGGCTCGGTGGTTGACGGCCGCTTGAGGACCGCCCACCTGGAGGTCATCGGGTCTTTGTAGTAGACGGTCCCGCCAAGGGCGATGACCTCGGTATTGAGGGTGAGCCCGCCCAGCTTGGCGCTGACGGTGGCCTGCAGGTGATCCGGCTTCTGCGCCGCGCCATTGATCTTGAGGGTCACCGTCATGTTGGTGGTCAGAATTGCCGCCTGCGACCCACCCTTGGCTTTCAACTGGTCGACCAGCGCCTGCGGAAGGGTGATGTTCACGGTCCCGTTGACGTCGAACCTGGCCGACTTCAGCTGGCCCATCGCGTTCGCGCTCGAGGCGAGGCCCTGCTGGGGCGTCTGCGACTTGGTCGCCCCCGGCGCGGTGATCCCGGCACAGGCGGTCAGGAGAACGGCGGCGATCGCAGGGGCGAATAGGCGCTTCATAGCTTTCACAAGTATGACGCACCGCCGCCGGCCAAAATGTGACACCCAAGGCACAATAGCCGGGATGAATCCGGTCGGCTGGGTCCAGGGTCTCCAGGGAATGAGCCTGATCCTAGTCATTTGTAGCCTGCTCTTTGTCGAAGAGGCCGGGGTCCCCCTGCCGTTTGCCCCGGGTGACCTCATGCTGGCCATCGGGGGGATCGCGATTGCGGGCAGCCGGGTCAACGCGGCCAGCTTCGTGCTGGTGGCGGCCGCGTCGATTTTGGTCGGCGCCCTCGCGGGTCGCGAGATCTTTGCCCTGCTGGGCTGGGAGCGGTTGATGCGGGTGGCGAAACCGCTCCGAGCCCAGGGTCCCCTCGAGCGCGCCTCGCGCCTGTTGCAGAAAGGCGGCTGGCGCGCGGTCTTCACGGCGCGCTTGATTCCCGGGTTGCGCGTGTACACGACCCAGGTAGCCGGGGTGAGCCAAATGCCCCGACCTACCTTCCTCTTCGGCGTGATCCCGGCCACGCTCGTTTATGTCGGTGCCTTTGTCGGGCTTGGCGCCGCGTTCGGCAAGCCGATCCTGGGCTTGATCCACCAGGCGGAGCACCAGGCGCTGATCGCGATCGGGCTTGGACTCGCCGCCGTCGGCATCGTGCTGCTGACGCGCGCTCCCATCCGACGCACTCTCAGTTCGCTTCAGGCCGCCGGGTGGAGTGGTCCCTTGCGGTTTCACCTCGACTCGGTTGGCGTGGTCATGATCCTCGTTTGTCTCGGCCTGAACTTCGCCGGGCGTACCCTGGCGGTGACGTTCGGCCTGCCCGTCTTCCTGGACTCGACCGGCACCATCCTGGCCGGAGTCATCGGAGGCCCGTGGATCGGCGGCAGTGTCGGCTTCGTCAGTAATCTCGTCAGCTCCAACACGATCGACCCGATCGCCGCTCCGTACGGCATCGTCTCCTTTGGCGTGGGGTTCGCGGCGGGCCTCAGTCGCTACCTGGCCTGGCCGAAACGCCCGAGCGGGTGGGTCGCGCTCTGGCTCGTCTGCGTGACGATCGCATCGGTGGTCTCGACGCCGCTGAACTTTCTGGTCAGCGGCGGCGCAAGCGGCGTCGGACTCGGTGACTGGATTTATCACACGCTTGCCAGCTTTCATCTCCCCATTGTTCTGGCTAGCTTCGTCGGCGAGGCCGCCGTGGACTTCCCGGATAAGGCGATCACGGTGGTCGCCGCTCTGCTGATCGCCCAGGGGTGGCCGGCGCGGCCTCCCGCGACGCCGCCCGCAAATCTTGACCTCGTCGAGGCCTTCACCTTCGTCGTGCACTCGCGACGGTGGGGTCGAAAGTTGCTTGCCGCCGTGGCCTGCCTCGCGTTCTTCTGGTTGGTCATCCCCTTTCTGTTGCTGACGGGGTATCTGCTCGCGATCAGCCGCAGCGCCAGCAGCGGGCAGACCGCACTGCCCGCCTGGGATCATCGATGGCGGAAGATCGCCGACGGCTTCAAAGCACTGCTCGTCCTGCTCATCTGGTTCCTTCCGAGCGTCCTCCTCTCGATCCCGGTGGCAGTCGTCAGCAGCGTCCAGTCCGCCAATGCGGTCCCAGGGATGGCCGGAGCGGCAGGCGTACTCGAAACACTTGGCAGCGTCTGGGGGCTCGTGCTGCTCGTCCTCCTCCCGGCGATTTTGAGCCAGTTCCTCCGACGCGGATTTGCGTCATCACTCAATCCGCCCGCAGTGCTTCGCCGACTTCGCGGGAATCTGGGCCTCAGTCTTGTGGTCGGGACCTTGACCGTGGTCCTTACGACCGTGGGCTTGATCGGGCTGGCGGCGTTTGTCGTTGGGGTGCTCGTGACGCTCCCCTACGCCAGCTTTGTCGCCAGCCACCTGGTCGGCCGTTACGCCCGGTTGACGGAGGTGCCGCGCCCGGCGCACCCAGCCTCCTCGCGATAGGACCGCCGCCGGAGCTCAGCCCGCGAGCGCCATCGCCGCCACCAGCGCGCCGGCCAGCCGGTCGACGAAGTCCTTGATCGTCGCCTCAGCGATCCGCGACATGAGCGCCCTGTCGACCGTCCGCCCAACTGATCCCAGCGGCGGCTGATAACGGGCGCTCAGGGACAGCTGCGTGAGTTGAGGCCCAAGCGAAGCGAGCTCCAACTCGCCATCGAGGAGCGGGAACAGGCCGGCCGGCCCAGTCGCACGCCACGTGATCGGGGTCCAGGAGCGGCCCGTCCGAGCAATTGGCGCTCCGACCGTGATCTCGACGTGCTTGGAGATCCGATGCCCATCGATCGCGAAGCCGACGTCCGCCAGGAGATGCTGGCCTCGATCGTCCGCTACGACCGCGATCCTGGGGATCAGGCTTTCGGGCATGCCCACCAACGCGGCCTCGACGGCGGCGCGCGGGTGCGACAGCTCCAGGTAATACCGGATGAACACGATCACGACGGTAGCGAGGGTCCGCGGAGAGGGACAGGGACGATGGTCCCCCCTTCCGAAGGACCGCGGCAGTGGACCATCCGTGTTCTGCGAAGATGTGGGCTATGGCGTCGATGCCTCTCCGGATCGTCCTCGTTGACGATCATGAAGTCGTACGCAACGGTATCAAGTTGCTCCTCGAGGAGACGCCGGAGATCCATGTGGTGGGCGAGGCGGGCACGGTAAAGGACGCCATCGCCAGGGCGGAGTGGGCGCGACCGGACGTGGTGATCATGGACGTCCGTCTTCCCGACGGCAGTGGTATCGAAGCGACGCGGGAGATCCGGGCACGCTTGCCAAAAACCCAGGTCTTGATGCTGACAACATTCGCCGACGACGAGGCGCTCTTCGCCTCGATCATGGCCGGTGCAGCGGGCTATGTGCTCAAGCAGATCAAGGGGACCGACCTGGTGCGCGCCATCCAGACGGTGGGGCGCGGGGAGAGCCTGCTCGATCCCGCCGTCACGAAGAGCGTGCTCGACCGGCTGCGAAAGGGGAAGCATTTGATGATGGACGAGCGCCTCGCACGGCTCTCGGCGCAGGAAGAACGCATCCTGGAGATGATCGCCGACGGGAAGACGAACCGCGAAATCGGTGAGGCGTTACATCTGGCCGAAAAAACCGTCAAGAACTATGTGACGAGCATCCTCTCCAAGCTGGAGGTTGCGCGCCGCGCAGAGGCGGCGGCCTATCTAGCGCGACACACGGCGACGCCAGGTTCTTGAGCCAGCCCCACCCCGAGTCGGCAGATGAAATGACGTCGGTCACCGATCGGAAAGACCAGTTGCTAGCATCCGGCCTCACCCTCTCGTCCGATCTCCCCCTGGATGTCCTCCTACGGCACATCATCGAGCTCGCGGTGGCGCTGACGGGCGCGCGCTACGGCGCCCTCGGCGTCATCGGCGCAGACGGCCGGCTGCGGGATTTCATCACGACCGGCATCACGGCGGAGGAGCGGCATGCCATCGGGCCGCTGCCCGTCGGCGAGGGGATCCTTGGGGTCCTGATCAAGGAGGCGCAGCCGCTGCGGCTCAGGCGAATCGCCGACGATCCACGTCACGTCGGTTTCCCACCGAACCACCCGTCCATGTCATCGTTCCTCGGCGCGCCGGTGAAATCCCGCGGGAGGATCTTTGGTGATATCTACCTGACCGAGAAGCGTGGAGCCACGGAATTCAATGCCGACGACCAGGCCGCACTCCTGGTTCTGGCAGCTCAGGCAGGGGTCGCCATCGAAAACGCCCGTCTGTACACCGAAGCGAAGCGGCGGACGGACTGGCTGGATGCGGTCCGCGAGATCAACGCGGCGATTCTGGCCGGAACAGACACCGACGACGTCCTCCGGACAATCGCGCGACGCGCCCGTGAGCTCGTCAACGCCACCACAGCAACCATCGTGACGCCGGCAAGTGGCGTACCTGGCAGCGAGCTGACGATCAAAGTCGCGGACGGCGCCCATGCGGCGGAGCTGACCGGTTTGCCGGTTCCGATTGATGGCTCAGTCTCCGGTGATGTTATCCAGAGCGGTCATCCGACCGTGCTCGCCGATGCCTCGGCGGACACTCGCACGTACCAGCCGATGGTGGCACTTGGCAACATGGGGCCGATGCTTCTCGTGCCCCTGGCACTGGAGGGCCGGCCATTCGGAACGCTGGCGGTGGCCAATCTTGTCGGCGGCGCGACGTTTGATCCGGAATCGGTCCAGCTGGTGGCGACGTTTGCAGACCAGGCGTCAGTCGCGCTCGAGTACGGGCGTGCCCAGCGAGAGCTGAACCGCTTGAACGTTCTCGATGAGCGCGAGCGGATCGGTCGGGAGCTCCATGACGGCGTCATCCAGTCGCTCTTCTCGGTTGGCATGGGGCTTCAGGCGACCGCCGCACGCAGCGGTGATCCCGAGGTGGAATCACGGCTGGAGTCGGCGATCGCCGAAATCGATCGGGCGATCCGGGACCTGCGCAACTATATCTTTGGCCTCCGTCCAGGAATCCTCGCGGACCGGCAGCTCGAGCAAGC
>JALYYC010000132.1 GCA_030946755.1 Candidatus Dormiibacterota bacterium | reverse complement strand
CTGGGGTCGTGATCGACGCCGTTCGCTGCTGCAAGCTCGGCCTCGACCGGAAGATTGGCGGCGCGCTCGATGCCCCCTCCTCCTACTTCATGAAGTCGCCGCCGGAACAGTTCACCGATTCCGTCGCCCACCAGAAGACGGAGGCGTTCATCGCCGGGACCTCGACCGGCGACGAGAAGGGCACCAGGGTCGCCGCCCCCGCCCGCGCTACCAGGGAGATCGCTCGCCGGCGATGATTCTCCCTCGCCTCTTCAGGCTGGGGAATTGGATCATCGGCGCAATGCCGCCACGGGTTCGGTACCCGCTGGCGGCACTGACCGGTCGCTGCGTGTTCTTCCTTATGCCACGCCGCCGGCGGGTCGCCTTCGAGAATTTCGCCCAGGTGCTGGGCCTGCCCACCGACGACCCGCTCGTACGGCGGACGGCACGCCACGCCTTTGGGAATTACTTCAAGATGTTCGCCGACTTCATCCTGATGGACTCGCTGAGCCCGGAGCAGATCCGCGGCATGGTCCGTCCACAGGGTCGGGAGCACATCGACGCCGCGCTCGCGGGGGGGAAGGGCGCCATCGTCGTCACCGCCCACATCTCCAACTGGGATATCCTGGCGGCCGCCTCGGCGGTGTACGGCTACCCGGTCAACGCCGTGACCGACGAACTCCCGCTCGGACCCCTGAGCGAAGTGGTGGTCGCCTCTCGGGCCCGGATCGGGATGAAGATGATCCCGGTCGGCGTGAGTAGCCTGCGGCAGATCATGAAGGCGCTCGCCCGAAACGAGTTGGTGGCGCTCGCCAGCGACCTGCACCGTGGCGACCGCGGGATTCGCGTGACCTTCTTCAACCGCCCGACCCTCTTCCCGTCGGGCCCGGCGGCGATCGCGCTCAAAGCCGGGGTGCCGATCATCCCCGCGTGGGGGCGCCGCGAGCGAGACAATCGCTACGTGGCGGAGATCGAGCCTCCGATCGAGGTCAGCCGAACGGGCGACACCGCGCAGGACATCCAGATCACGACGGAGCGGATCGTGCGCTTCTTCGAGCGCATCATCCGGCGCGAACCGGACCAGTGGCTGGTCTTCCTGCCCGTCTGGCGGCAGGAGACGCGCACGGAGGCGCCCGGGACGCCGGCGCAGCCGGCGCTCGAGTCGTCGTGATCACCTATCTCGGCTTCCGGGTGATCGAAGGCGCCATTGCGCGCATCCCCCGCCGGCTGGCGTATGCGCTTGGCGTCGTGATCAGCACGCTGGCCTTCCCGCTACTGGCCCGGCAGCGCAAAGCCCTGGAGTCGAACCTGCGCCACGTCTGTCCAGACCTCCCGGCACCCCAGATCCGCAAGCTGGCGTGGCAAAACTGGCTCAACTACACCAAGGCCTGGATCGACTTCTTCAAGATCCCCCGAATGGACCGCGGCCGCCTCGGCGGTCTCCTGACGCCGATCGGTGTCGAGAACCTGGACCTGGCCATGGCCCGGGGCAAGGGCGTGATCGTCGTCGCGCCCCACATGGGATCCTGGGAGCTGGCGGCAGCCAGCTGGGCCGCCTCGTTCGGCCAGATCGGCGTCATGGTCGAGCAGATCGAGCCGCGCCGGCTTTTTGCCCACGTCTTCAAAACCCGGTCCCGGATGGGCATCAAGGTCATTCCCTTGAGCCAGACCGGCGCCCGGGACATCATCCGGATGCTCAAGGATGGGCGGATGGTCGTCCTGGCCATGGATCGCGACATCCTGAACACCGGGCAGCTTTTCACATTCTTTGGCCATGAGGCGCGCTTTCCCACCGGCCCGGTCGAGATCGCGCTGAAAACCGGGGCTCCGATCCTGCCGGCCTTCTGCGTGCGGGATAGGGAGGACGGCTACGTCGCCGTCGGGGGCGCGCCCATGTTCCTCACAAAGAGTGAAGATCACAGGGGAGACGTCCGAAGTGCCATGGAAGCTATCCTTCGAACGTTCGAAGGATATATAAAGATGTATCCAGACCAGTGGCACGTGCTGGAGCCGATCTGGACCGACGCCGCGGCGGGCCCGGTGACGATGCCAACGTCGCCCGCGCAGGCCGCGGTCGGCGATCAAGGAGGATCTGTTGGGTAAAGCCGATTTCCACATGCACACCTCGCTCAACGACGGCACCGCGACAGTGCGCGAGGTGCTGGACTATGTCCGCGATAACACCGACCTCGATGTCGTCGCCATCACCGACCATGACCGACTGACGGGCAGCTACCAGGCGCTCGAACTGGCCAACGAGTACCCGTTCGAGATCATCAGCGGCTCTGAGATCACGACGCTGCACGGACATCTGCTTGCCCTCTTCATCGACAAGCCGATCCCGATGTGGCGGCCGCTCGACCAGACGATCGGCCGGATTCACGAGCAGGGCGGGCTGGCGATCGCCGTGCATCCCTTCTCGATGCTGACGCGCAGCATTGGTTATCGCACCTTCGACGGGATCATGCACAATCCCTCGCCCGAGATCTACTTCGACGCGGTCGAGACCTTCAACCCGTCCGTGGCGGGCCGCACCTGCGCCGCCAAGATCAACCGTCTCAATGAAGAGCGATTCCACCTGCCAGAGGTCGGGTGCTCAGACAGCCACCACCTGGAGGGCATCGGGACCGGATACACAACGTTCCCAGGCAAGACCGCGAAGGACGTGCGAACGGCTCTCCTCGCGAGCCAGACGCGCGCCGCTGGCGAGTACTGGGATTTCGTGACCCATCGCCGAATCGCTCAGCTCAAGTTCCGGCGCATCGGCCGTAACTGGGCTCGCATGGGCCGATCGGCGGTACGCGCTGTCTCTGGCGGATAATCTCTCGAGGGAAGCACCAGCGAAATGAAAGTCGCGCTCGTTTCCGCCTACGACTACGCCCACCCTGGCGGCGTGACGGAGCATGTGCGTCACCTGGCGGCGGGCCTGCGCCGTCGCGGTCATGAGGTCACGGTGTTTGCGCCGTGCTCAGCCAGCCCGGACGACCAGGAGACGGACTTCATCCGCGTCGGACGGCCGTTTCCGATTCCCGCCCACGGCTCGGTCGCCCGAATCACGGTGAGCTTTCACCTGATGAACCGGATCAAGCACTACATGCGCGACAGCGGCTTCGACGTGATCCATTATCACGAGCCCCTGATGCCGGTCCTGCCGGTGACCGCGCTTAGGTTTTCCGAGACCTGCAACGTGGGAACCTTCCACGCCTTTGCCCGCTCCAACCTGGGCTACTACTATGGCAAGCCCCTGCTGAAGCGACAGGTGCGGCGGTTGCACGC
>JALYYC010000106.1 GCA_030946755.1 Candidatus Dormiibacterota bacterium | reverse complement strand
GCACCGGTCCCATCCGTCGTCTTAGCAGCAATCTGGAAAGCTCCTTTACCGCTCATCCGCCAAACGATCTTGGTGTCTTTCGCGGCAATGATTGGCAGAGGAGCAAAAACCAATGCCCACAGCCGCGTCCCCTTCACTTCTGGCTGGGCTGGCGACGGCCGTGTCTGCGGCGACGGGGGCCGACAGTCGGAGTCGTTCGGCGCAGTGAAGGACAGTTCCGGCGAAGGGCTACTTCGTACTGTGGATGGAACCGGCGCCGCTCCGTTGGAACACGCTGCAAGCAGCCCGGTTAGAAGAAGATCAACAGCCATCGGTCGTAGAGCGATCACAGCCTCAGTTTATGACCTGCTTCGAGGTTCACAGGAAACCAAGGCCTCTCTCGGCTAGACGAGCTGACCCCCGCGCCAGGCTAACTCCTCGATAAAACGATGAGTGTGGCGCCAAGAAACATTGTTCAGGAAATGCGGTCGGGCCAATTAACGCGCAGCTTGCGGACGGCGTCGGTTAGGGACGGCCACGCCACGTAGCTTGGGCATTTGGACGTGGTCGGCCTCCCAGTGCTCGACCATATCGCTAAGCAAGCTCAGGTAGTCGTCCTCTGCCGAAGAGCGCCCTGGTTTCGTCAGCTTGGCGGAGACTAATCGAACAACCGAATTAGGCCACCGCGGAGGCCCAGTCTTAACGGATCAGTAAAAGATCCCAACGAGTAGGGGTGGGCTTACAAACATTCGTGTCGATGTGCGTCGTATGGTTGTGCGACGGCTGGCCCTAATGACAGCGGTTGGTCTCGCTTTGGCGCTAGCCGTCGCGTCCCTGGTGCTGACGCGCGGATCGCGGCTGGACGTGAATGCGAGCCTGCAGCCCCACGCACTTACGTCTGACGAGGCCCTGACAGTCACCGCTGAGCTTCAGGATGTGGGCCTTTTCAGCGTTCAGCTTACCGACCCCACCTGCGAGCCCATACAGATCCAGGTCTCCAATTCGCTGGCTCAAACAATTTGGGAGACCCACACGGCCTGCCCCCTTATGGCCGCACCGGTTGTCATTCAACTCAAACCAGGGCAGATCCTCAAGAGGACGTCGTGTATCCACTACGTGAACAGCCCGGGATCATGTGGTGGGTACTACCCAGCCCTTCCGATCGGTCACTACACGCTGACGGGTACCTTTTACGGGCAGCCATTCTCGCCCCTTTCCTTCGAGATTGTTCAAGCGAACGCTTAGGCCCCTCTCGCGCGAATCGTCCGAGGAAAGTCAACGTATAGATGCTTCGCGAGGTCTGAGCACTCCGCGGAAGGGCGTCCCTTCGACGAGATCCTCAAATTCAAGAGGGCGTTCGAAAAGTCAGTTGACTAGCCCGTGGCGGATTCGAACGCTGGCGCCTCTTGCTGGCGAGCGAGCGCGGCTCCCCACAGGACGACCAACCGCTATATCTGTATCAGCCGAGGGTAACAACGATATGGTTGACGGCAACGGTGACGGCAACCCCGCTGAACTCTGGCGACACGCAATGAACCAGAATGAACGCCACACGCTCCAATTCAGTACGCAATGAACTTCAGCGAACTCTGGTGAACTGCAGATAGCGATCTGCAAAACCTCGATCTTGTTGAACTGCCGGGATTGGTGCCGACCGACCCCCAGTACACCATCCCTACGGCTATCTGGGCCGTGACCGCCGCGGCGTGGATAATCCGCCCGAACGGGCTGACGACGGCGCTTCTGTTTACCTGGTTGGTCATCGGCCTGGTGGGCATGATCGTTACCGTCCTGCCATTCAACGTCGTCGGGTTCTTTCCCGAGCAGTCTCTTCGCCATTACCTTCTGCACCTCTTAAACGTCCTGGCGGAGATCCCAGCGCTCGTCTTTTTGTGGCCGCTGACGCGAACTGGTAATCGCGTCGAAGCGACGAAATGAATGTTGCTCCGGCGGCGGTCCTGGAAGCCCGTACGATGAGCGGATGAGCAGCGGGGCTGTCGTTGCCGGCATGCCTGGGCCGGTCATCGAGTTGCTGAACAAGGCCCTGGTGGGCGAACTGACGGTCGTCGATCGCAACGGCCATTTACGGACCGATCCCCTGATCCCTCTCTGGGACGGCCGGTACATCCTGATGACGTCGAGCATTCTCTTCTCGCGCAAGCTGGAGGACATCAAGCGCAATCAGAAGGTCTCATTGAGCCTGTCCGATCCTGTTGCCGTCCCGGCGCAACCATTCTCTCGGGCCACCATCCAGGGTGACGCCCGCGTAATTGACGACGACCTGCACCAGGGCTGGTACCGCCTGCTTCCCCTCTGGGAAGCCAAGGAACCGATCATCAAGACCCTCCTCAAGCCAATGCAGAAGCTTGGCCTGCCCCTCTTCTGGGAGCGGGCCATCATTGAGATCTCGCCCAGGCGCGTGTTGTGGTGGCCGAATGGGGACACAACCCGCGATCCACAGGTCACCGAGATGCAGGAGTCTCCGGCGTGAATCTTGCCGACGCGCTGGCCCGGCTCCCGGGATACTCGCAGGCGCTGCTGGTCATTCCTGACCAGGAGGGTTACCCGCTGAGCGTGGCCACGTCATTCAAGATCGTTGATGGCTCCGTAGAGGTCACGCCAGCGGCGACCGGCCCAAGCGAGGTCCGTGATACCGCCGAAGCCCGGCTGGTCGTCAGTCACATCCGCCCATATCCGGGCGTTGGCTACGACCAGCGACGCTATATCGAGCTGAGCGGTGCCCTCTCCGTGAGCGAACCCGCCTGGCGCTTCAAGCCTGAGGCCGCGCGCGGTTGGGATGAGCAGGAGCTTTCCTTCCCTGAGCTCTGCCAGCGTGCGCTGCCGCAGGCGCGACGCTACCTGGCGGCCCTGAGCACCGAACGCGGCCGCGAGGTGAAGCCGCGTATGAGCGCCGGATGGCGCTTCTTCCTCGCTACCAGGTTGCCCTTCTTGACCGCGACCGTTGTGCCGGTATTTCTCGGGCTGGCCGCGGCAGGCTATGACCGTCAGTTCTCCCTCGGGCTGGCAGCCCTCACACTGCTGGGCGCCCTGGCCGTGCACCTCGGCCTCAACGTGACCAACGATATCTTCGACACCCTGAGCGGGGCGGATGCCGTGAATTTCACTCCGACCAAGTTCAGCGGCGGCTCCCGTGTTCTCCAGTACGGCCTCGTCACCATGCGCCAGATGACTGCGCTGGCGGCCGTCTTCTACGCGGTCGCCATCATTGTTGGCCTGGTGCTGGTGGCGATCAGCGGGCTCGGCCTGCTCTGGCTGGGCGTCGCCGGCATTCTGATCAGTTACTTCTATACGGCACCGCCGCTGCGGCTGGTGCACCGGGGCTTGGGCGAGCTTTGCGTCGCTCTGGGTTTCGGCCCGCTCATGGTTCTGGGGGCGTACTTCGTGCAGACGCGGCAGTATGCGCTGCGGCCCCTGATCCTATCGATTCCCGTTGGGATCCTTGTGATGTTGATCCTGTATGCGAACGAGATCCCGGACCGGTTCGCCGATGCCACGGCGGGGAAGCGGACCCTCGTGGTCCGCATGCAACCCGCCGCGGTGATCCGAGGGTACGTGGCCAGTGTGGCGGTCGCCTACCTGGTCGTCATCGCGGGGTTCTTTTTCGGCGTTCTCCCCTGGCCCACCCTGATTTCGCTGGTCACCATCCCGCTCGCGTACCAGACGTGGAAGGGCTTGAAGGCGCACTACGACAGCCCCTATCAGCTGATGTCCTACCTGGGCAAGAACGTCAATCTGCACCTCTACACTGGGACTCTGCTCGTGGTTGGCGTACTGCTCGGCATCCTCGTTCGGCGGTAACAGTCTTCGGCCAGGCCGACCGGAGCACCGTCGTTAGTCGTCGGCGGGGGGGAACAGGATGCCGACCAAAATGTCCGCGCACCACCTTTCCCATTTGTCGGGCGACCACCCCCGGTCCGCCACGAGTAGGCCGTAGAGATCCTCGCTGGCTAGCCCGTAGATCATGTCGGTAGCTCCGGCGATGCTGAGTCCCTGAGCGAATCCCGGCTTGCGACTGAGTGCTTGGGCGATGACTCCGTGGCCCTCGTGGCGCTGGAGCTTGTTCTCGGCCAGGATCTCACCCGGCTCGCCTGCCGCCGCCGCCTGCACCACAGCGTAAATCGGGTACGTGCGACCGAGGATGCGTTTCACCTCGCTGATGAACAGCCGCACCGCCTCCGGTCCGTCCGGAGTTTCGGCGAGCCGCCTGGCCCACTCGCGCTCCAGAAGGGGGACGGGGTCGAAGTCCCCGACAACCGCGACGTCTAGCGCGGCTTTGAGGATTTCCAGCTTGCTGCCAAAAATAAGATAGAGGCTCTGTACCGCCACTCCGGCCTCTGCGGCGATGCCGGCCATGGTCGTAGCGAGATAGCCATCGCGAACAAACAGCGCGCTCGCCGCCTGGACGACGCGCTCCCGGGTAGCACGGCGACGTTCGTGCCGTCCGGCGCGCCCCCTTACCGGCGTGACCACCCGGCGTGTCTCAGTTGACATGGGCTGCCTCAATAGCTAGAATGCCGTTACACAATGAGATTACAGTCAGGCGCGTGACGATGCAAACTCTACCCCTCAGGCAGGGACCGCGGCCGGCGACGACACCGGGGCTGCCGCATTCCCAGGTGGACCAGCAGCCCATCGATGAAGCCATTCGATGTCGGTTGGCGGAGCGTGTGTTCGCGCTCCCAGGGGTGAGCGAAGGACCTACCGGGATCTCGGTCCCAGGGGCCCGGGCTCTCCTGCTCGATCGGGCGACGGCCGGCGGGCCTGCAGAGGCGTTCTTCATCGGCGGCGAGTTCGCGCATCTCCACCCCGCCCAGGACCACAGCCTGCACGTGTGCCTCCCCCCGGACCTGGCCGCCGCGGCTTGCGAGGCGGGCTGGGCGGAGCCACATCCGCTCGTTGCTTCCGCTGCGCTGCCGCCCACGCACGTCATGGTCTACGCGCCACGCAACGAGCCCGAGCTGGATGTGGTTGCCTCGCTGGTTGAAGCCGCTTGCCGTTTCGCCACCGGTAAGGCGGTCGACCCCTCTAAGGTGGCGGCAGAAAGCAGCAGCATCGAGGAGGTCCGAACATGACCATCACGGGATTACGCCACGTCGGTCTGACGGTAAGCAACCTCGAGCGCAGCGTCGCATGGTACGCGGACGTGCTGGGCTTCAAGGAACTCTTCCGAGAGTCTAAAGGCCAGCGCACGGCGGTCATCATGGGGATGCCCGGCACGAGCCTCATCGTTGGCCTCAGCCACTACGCCGACGGCGCGAACGACGCATTCACGCCTTTTCGAACCGGGCTCGATCACGTCTGCTTCGGGGTCGCAAGCCGCGAGGAGGTGAACGCCTGGGCCAAGAGGCTGGAGGAGCACGGCGTTGCACACTCCGGCGTGGTCGAGATGAAGACCAGCCCGATCGTCAACTTTAAGGACCCGGACGGAATCGCCCTGGCGATCGCGGTGCCGCCAAGCACCTCACGGGAAATTCTGCCGAAAGGGAGACCTTCGCTTTCGGCCGCATTAAAGACTGCCACGCCCGAGATTGGCACGGAATGAACGCCACATGGCGGAATCCAGTACGCAATGAACCTCAGCGCACTAAGACTGGCACTCGCGGCCCCGGAAGGTATAGCGTGGAATCGCACAAGCTCACGCCCGATCAGCAACATGGACGCGATGGTTCCAGTCAATGAGCTCGCCGAGTTGGGGTGCGCCGCCGCGACTCGGGAGGGAAGGCGAAGGGCAGTAGCCTGTATGAGATGAAACTCGACGCCGGTTTCTCGACGCCAGGCGTGCCGCTCGCGGCCCCAGTGAGTTACCGGTAAGCAATGCTCCAACTCGAGATAGCATCCCGGACACGCCTCTGGCGCGACCTGGCCGCCGCCATCGACGAATACATCAACCAAATGGATTCGCTACCGGTTTGGCGTGACGTCGATCCTGCCGACGTCCGGGCATTCGTCGAAAAGATTGACTTCGAAATGCCATCTGAACCGACTGCCGCGCTTCGGTTTGCGGTCGAAGGGTTGACGCGCTACCAGATGCACTTTTCAAGCCCGCGCTACTTCGGGCTATTCGACCCGGCTCCGTCTACCATGAGCATCGCCGCGGACGCCCTGGTCGCGGCCATCAATCCCCAGCTCGCTGCCTGGATCGGCAGTCCGTTCGGGGTGGAGATCGAGCGGCGACTCATACGCCTGTTCGGTGAGCGCTTTGGCTATTTATCTGCGGCAACTGACGGAACATTCACGTCTGGCGGAGCAGAAGCTAACCACACGGCTCTACTGACCGCGCTTGTCGACGCCTTTCCGCAATATGCGGCGGGTGGTGCTCGGGCGCTGCCGGGCCAGCCCGTACTCTACCTTTCCGAGGAGGGCCATCCATCGGTCGTTAAGGCTGCCCGCGTGACGGGCCTTGGCGAGGGGGCCGTGCGACGCCTGCCTGTGGACCATCGGCTGCGGTTGCGCCCGGCCGGTCTTGTCGAGGCGATCGCTCGCGACCGGGCGCAAGGCTTGGCGCCGTTCATGATCGTCGCGACTGCCGGCACGACCAGCTCGGGTTCGATCGACCCGCTCGAGGAGATCGCGGCCGTCGCGGCCACGGAGCGACTCTGGTTGCATGTCGACGGCGCCTGGGGTGGCGGCGCAGCGTTCGTGCCAGAGCTGCGCCCGGCCCTCGCGGGCATCGAGCGAGCCGACTCGATCAGCTTCGATCCTCACAAGCTGCTTTCTGTCTCGATGGGAGCTGGCCTCTACCTGACTCGTCACCCGCAGATTCTGGAAAAAACCTTCCATACCGGCGCGCCTTACCTTCCAGAGCCAGGGGAGCTCGTGAATCCATACACCCACTCCTTGCAGTGGTCGCGGCGCTTCATCGGTCTCAAAGTATGGTTGTCGCTCGCCGTGGCCGGTTGGGACGGGTATGCCGCAGTCCTGCGCCACCAGATCGCGATGGGTGAGCGCCTGCGCAACAGCCTCCAACGAGCGGGCTGGGAGATCGTGAACGCGACGCCTCTTCCCCTCGTCTGCTTCGTCGATCCCGGTGGGGTGGCCTCGCAGCAGATCGTTGACCGCGTCAACGCGACCGGCCGAAGCCGCCTGTTCACGACGACCATTTCGCCTGGACGTTCCGTAGTGCGTGCCTGTATCACCAACTTTCGAACCGGCCCCGGCGATATCGATGAGCTCGTCCAGCTTCTCGAAGAGTCGCGCCGGAGAAGCTCCGATCCGAAAATGAACGCCACACACTGAAATTCAGTACGCAATGAACTTCAGCGAATTCTGGCGGAC
>JALYYC010000098.1 GCA_030946755.1 Candidatus Dormiibacterota bacterium | reverse complement strand
CGAGCGCCGTTGGCAGAGCTGGTGCGGCGGGAAGCGGCCCAGGCCCCCTGATAGCCACGTCGGCCAGCTGGGAAACCTGTGGCACGACGCTCGGCGCACGATCGGGCGAAATCGGGATCCGTTGCGACGCCGGCGCGTCGACCGTGCCTGGCGCCCCCGGATGTCTGACCCGTGCTGGCGGTTCATGCAGCAGGCGCTGCTGCTCGCCGGCGGCCGCATGATCGACCGACTGCGCGACGCCGCCCATCACGCCGAGGAACTGGCCCGCGGGCAAGGCCGCGGCACTTGCCAGCGCCTGGCTCGGTTCGAGCCCGTCGAGTACAGGCGTCGGGACCGGCGCCGGGTCCTCGATCGCGCTGCCGCCACCCCCGCCCCCGCCCTCGTATACGTCGGATCCCGAAGGCCCCGCCGGCATCGACGCCCCGTCGCGACCGTCGGCGTGCGCGGCATCAGCATGAGCGTCAAGGCTGGCGAGGTCGTCGTCGCCGGGCCCGCCATTCGGCGGGCCGCCGCCCTGTCCCGCCTCAACCGGCGGCTCGGACTCGCCGGCGACCCATGGGGCCTCGACCTCGACGGCGACCGATGGGGCTTCGACCTCGACGGCGCTCGCCGGGGCAGCCGGCGAGGCGCGTGATTCCGCGATCAGCCCGCTGACGGCGGCGTTGCCGGCGGCCGCCTGCAGGCCGAGCAGCATCCTCGCGTCGAACGGCACCGGCCGCCCGCCATCGGCGACCTGCCGCCCGCCATCGAGGACCGGCCCGTTAGGGCCGTCCTGTTCGCGTGCCTGCTCACGGGCGCGAGGCCCGGGCTGGACCTCGACGTCTTTCTCGAGGCCAGCGGCCCGCACCGGAGCCCTTCCCGAAGTTCCTAGATCAGACCCTGTCTCATCGCGTAGGCCACGGCCTGCGTCCGGTTGCGGAGATTGAGGCGGCTGGTGACGTCATGGACGATGTTCTTGACCGTCCGCTCAGAGTGGAACAGTGTCCGTCCGACCTCGGCCGTGTCGAATCCCTCCGCGAGCAATTTCAGGACCTTGATTTCACGGTCGGTGAGGACCGCGAAGCTCAGCCCGCGAGGGTTCAGCACCTGCTGTTGTAGGCGGCCGACCTGATCGAGGAGACGGCCCAACAGGTCCGGGGAGAGCGCACCCTCGCCGTCGGCCGCGGCCTGGATCGCCTGGGTCAGGTGCTCGGGCGTGGCCTGGTTGCGGCGAAGCACGCCGCGCGCGCCGGCCTCCAGCGCACTCAAAAGCCCGGTGTCGTCCACCCGGGTCACGACCAACACGACGCGCTCGACGCCCCGTCGCTTCAGTGCCCGGATGGACTGGGCCGTTTCCTCGTCCATCTGGTCGGCCACAACCAGCGCGACGACGTCGCCGTCAACCTGCCGCTCGTCAACAATCTCAAGGTTGTGTTGCGACCGAAGCTGGCTGGCAATCCCGGCGCGTGACACTGGATCGGAGGCGGCGACGAACACCTGGACGCGGTCGGTCATAACGGTGGGTCGAGTTGCGATCACGGTACTTCCTCCTGGTGACTAACGGGGCGCCCCTTCGCCTGCGGCCCCTTCGCCGGGCATTGTGCGCGGAGCGACTTTCCGGGCACTTAACGGGGACTTAACGGGCAGCCGGTCGTGCCTGCAGGTCTTCCTTTCCGGCTATGGTCGCGTTCGAGGCCGCTACCTATGATTCGAGCGCGAATGGGCGCAACCGCGACGCTTGCCAGCCGCGCCGCCACGGTCCAACCAGGATCCGAGGCGACGGCAGAGATCCGTGTCCGCAATTCCGGCACGGTCGTCGATCAGTTCACGCTCGAAGTCCTCGGGGACGCCGCGGCCTGGACGATCGTCGAGCCCTCGGTCATTCCCCTGTTTCCCGGTGCCGAAGCGGTTGCCAAGATCCGTTTCAAGCCACCGAAGTCGCCGAGTGTGCCGGCCAAGGCGATCCCATACGCGGTTCGGATCAAATCCCGCGAGGACTCCAAAGCCTCGATGGTGGAAGAGGGCATCGTCGAGGTTGGGCCTTTTTACGACACGTTTGCCGAGCTCATTCCCCGGACAGCGAAGGGCAGCTCCCGCGCGCGGGCCCAGTTGGCGCTCGACAACAAAGGCAATGTACCGATCAACGCCCGGCTGACCGCGGCCGACCCGGACCGCAAGCTGAACTTTGCCATCTCGCCGCAGGCCCTGATCGCCGAGCCCGGCACGGCGAGTTTCGCCGCGATCCGTCTGACTCCGCGCCAGCGCTTCTTCACCGGACCAGCAAAGTCGAACCCCTACAAGGTTCTCGTCCATCAGGATGGGCTGCCGACGATCAGCGTGGACGGCACCATGCTGCAGGAAGGGCTCCTCCCAGGCTGGCTGCTTCCGGCGCTGATCGGCCTGGCCGCACTGGTGCTGATTGGCCTCATCCTCTGGTTCACAATCTTTCGTCAGGCGATCACGAGCGCTGCCACCGCGGCGGTTGCCCCCCAGGCTCAGGCGGCCCAGTCGTCGGCCGCCAAGGCCCAGCAGGCTGCCAACAACGCGGCGGTCAAGGCGCCGGCAACCGGCGGCGCAGGACTCGCGGCGGGCGCGAATCCGTTTAGCGGCGACCCGTGGGCCGACCGGCTGGTGGGGACCAGCTCCATCGTGGTGCCAGACAGTGGCGGGCTGTCAGTCACGGACGTTGTCTTCGAGAACCCGAACGGGCGCTCGGGCAGCTTGCAACTCCTGCGCTACAACGCCAAGACCAACACGACGCAGACCCTCCTGAATCTGCGGCTCGAAAACTTCCGGGACCTCGATTTTCACTTCATCTCGCCGCTGATCTTCAAGCCCGGTGACAAGCTCCAGCTCGCGTGCGGATCCGACCCGGTGCCGGACGGGTCCGGCTGCGACGCTTCCGTCTACTACAGCGGCTATTTCAAGAACCCACCAGGAAGCTAAATGCGGCGCCTGCGACTGGCCGTCGCGGCGGTCGGCACCTTCACGGTGATCCTGGCGGCTTTCGCCAGTACGCTCGGCGCACATGCGAGCCTCGCCGCGGGGTTCCCGGCCACGCGAATCAAGCTCGAGCCCAGCACGGTATCCGTCCGCATGCCGGGTCCGGCGACGCTAACGGCGACCGTGGTGAACTGGAAGGGCGGTCCACTCCAAAACGTCGCTCTTACGTACACCATCATCAGCGGTCCCAACCACGGTCAAAAGCTCCCCGGAGCGACGACCGATAAGGCGGGGCACGCCACGGTCCAATATCGCGATACGGGTGAGCCGGGGGTCGACGTCGTGCAGGCGACCTACACGGACGGCCTCGAGGTTCACAAGAGCAACCGGCCCTTTGTCACCTGGCTGAGCGGGCCGCCCGCGAGCGCGATTCCCTCACCGGCAACGATCGCCCTCACGCCGGCGTGCTTCCAGCCGTCGGGCGCCGCGGCGGAGGCCTCCGACACCTTCAAGCCGGTGCCGAAGCCCACACCGAAGCCCGGCGTCAAGCTCAAGCCGGTGCCCGTGCCGCCGACCGTCGTCCCGCCGCCTTACAGCGTCGGGGTCACCGGTGACAATTTCGATCCCTTTGCGTCGGTCCTGGTCACGTTCGATGCCGGACCTGGCGGCAGCCCGGAGAGCACCCAGGCCCGCACCGACGGCTTCGGCCACTTCGCCGTCACGCTGACGGTCCGCCAGCGCGCCGAGGGCCAGCACCTGGTTCGCGCCGACGATTTTCGCCAGCGAGAGGCCGACGCGATTTACACCGTGCCATGCTTCCAGCCGTCGGTCGCCCTGAATCCGCCGATCGGGCCACCGGGCTTCGTCACCATGGCGGTCGGCACCGGGTTCCCGGCCAACAGCAAGATCGTCGATCTCAACTGGAGCCGGCCATCGGTGGCGTCGCCGCTGCCCAAGGTCCTGACGACCGACGCCAACGGGAGCTTCTCGTTCCCCGTGTTGATCCTCTATCACGACGGGATCGGCCCGCGCACCCTCCAGGCGATCGTGCCCAATCCATTCGGGGAGCAGGCCGGCGCCGCAATCGAAGCCGACGCGCCATTCCTGGTCACGCTTGGCCGGTCGCAACCCTCGGATTTCGTTCTCCGGCGGTGAGGCCCCGTTTGGACGTATGATGCACCCGGGTCAAATAGTCAGGGGGATCGGATGAAGAGACGGGGCCGAGTCGGGGGTCGGTGCTGGCGCGCCAGTGCACCTCTTCTCTGCGCCGTCGCCCTGTCGCTGCCCCCGTTCGCGCTCAAGGCGCCCGTCGTCGCGTCGGCAGACACCCCGGTTGCCGGCTCGCCCCACATCGCCACGTATGCAGGCGCGCCTACCGGAGGCAGGCCTACCGAGGTCGCGCAGCAGCCCTTCGGCCTCGCCGTCTCGGGCCGGTACACCTATATCGCCGACCCGGCCAATCACGTCGTCCGGCTCCTGATCGACAACAGCGAGATTGCCTTCGCGGGCAACGGGAGTCTGGCGGCCGCGGGCGACGGTGCCGATCCGGCCAAGGCTCAGCTGGCCGGGCCGTACGCCGTGGCCGTCGGCCAGGTGACCCAGGTTGGCTACCAGGTCACCGGCTTCGACGTTTACATCGCGGACACGTTCGGCCACCAGATCCGCAAGGCCACCGTGACGATTCCGCCGATCGACAGTCCGAGCGGGGCGCAGACGGCCGTGATCACGACGATCGCGGGCACCGGCAGCTTTGGCTTCGCGGGGGATGGCGGCGCGGCGACCGCCGCCAAGATCAATTCTCCGTATGGCATCGCCTGGGACAAGGTCCGTAACCGCATCTACGTCGCCGATACGCTCAACAACCGAATTCGCGCGATTCTGCCGGACGGCACCTTGACGACGGTGGTTGGCAGCGGCGCTGCGGGATACACGCCGAAGGAAGCGAACGCGCTGAAGACGGCGCTCAACCACCCACGCGGCCTGGCCGTCGATCCAACAGGGCGCCTGTATATCGCCGATACCTATAACAATGTGGTCCGTATTTTCGACCCGGCGACGGGCACGATCATGACGGTGGCCGGAACAGGTGCCGCAGGCTATGGCGAGAGCGTGGCGGCAACCGCCGCGGCGCTCCGAGCCCCCTCGGGTATCGCCCTCGATAGCCAGGGCAAGCTGTACATCGCGGACACCGGCAACAACGTGATCAGGGAGATCTCCGCCGACGGCATTCTTCATACGGTCGCGGGGAAGGCGGGCCAGCCCGGCGCATCCGGCGACGGGGGCCTCGCCATCCTGGCGCAGCTGTCCGCACCGATGAGCGTCGCTGTCCGGCCTGATGGCGAAGTGCTGATCGCCGACACCGGGAACAACCTCGTTCGCGTTCTCGAGGGGTCGGTCGCGGCAGGACCGACTCGCCAGATTCGTCTGCTGGCGGGCAACGGGACGCCGAGCTTGGCCGGCGACGGCAAGCCCCCGGCCCAGGCGCAGTTCTCCGGTCCGAGCGCGCTCCTGTCGAAACTTTCCTCGGACGTGCCACCGAACTCCGACGTGCCTGCGGTCACCGGTACTCGCTACATTCTTGACACGTTCAACAACGCTGTCCGTTCCTTCCAAACGGCGGACCCGGAGCCGACTGACAATCATGCGACCGGTGATGGCGATGCCGACGACGTGGCGACTCTGACCGGTACGGGCCTGGCGTCACCGTTGCCGAAAGATGCGATCCCGGCCAACAATGGAAGCCACCTCGCCAACCCGATGGGCATGGCGATCGACAACGCGGCTCAGCGGCTCTACGTCGCCGACACCTTCAACAACGAGATCCGTGCCATTGATCTGAGCAAGGGCGCCCAGAACGCGACGACGGTCGTCGCGGGCACCGGGACGGCCGGTTACCGGGGCGACCATGGTCCCGCCGGACAGGCGCTACTCAGCTATCCGACCGGCATCGCCGTCGACTCCCACGGCAACCTCTTTATCGCCGACACCTACAACGGCGTGATCCGCGAGGTCGCGGCCCCCGTGAGCAGCGCCAGCACCATCACCACCGTCGCGGGAACGGGTCGCCTCGGATTCAGCGGCGAGGGAGGCCCCGCGGTTGCGGCGGATCTGTACTTCCCGTACGGCGTGACCATTGATCCCACCAGCCCAAAGAACCTGTACATCACGGACAGCTTCAATCACCGCGTCCGAAGCGTCAGCGACATCACGAGCGCGGCTCCATCCACGTGGACCATTCAGACCGTGGCCGGCGATGGAGCCCAGGACTTCGGCGATGGCGTGAGCGCCAGCGCGCACTTCAATCGTCCCTGGAACACGTCGGTGGATCAGCAGGGCCTGTATGTCGCCGACTACCTCAACCATCGCGTACGAAAGATCGACCTCGCAACGGGAACGGTTACGACGCTTTCCGGACTCGGCACGGCCGGTCTGAAAGGCGACGTCGGCCCGGCCCCGGCCGGCGAGTTGGATGGGCCACGGGCGTTGAGTCCGATCGGGACCTCAGGCGCGCTCCTCGTCGCCGACGCCTTCAACGGCCGGGTCCGCTGGATCGGTGTCACGCAGGCGGGCATCCAACGGACCGAGGTGAATTTCGATCCGACGAACCTGGCCGGCAGCAGCGCGGCGCAGAGCGTGACGGTGCAAAGTACCGGCAGCGGGCTGCTTGTCATGGGAGCCGTTGACCTTGGCGCCAACAGCAATGACTTCTATCTGAACCCGGCCACCAACACCTGCGCCCAGGTTCGCCTCGAGCCAGGCACCAGTTGTTCGTTCCGGGTAACGTTTCAGCCTCATGCACCCGGGTCCCACAGTGGCAATGTCGTCATCCCCGACGATGCCACCGGCGGCCAGCAGGTCGTGCGCCTCAACGGCCAGGCAACGGCGCCGTTGGTGATCATGAGCCCGCCGGCGCTGGTGATCAGCCAACCGGCCAATACGTCGCCACCTCCACATCCGATCACGCTGACGAACAACGGCAATGGCCTGCTGCACATCGGCTCGATCGGTCTTGACCCGAGCAGTGATCCCGACTTTGCCCAGAGCAACAACTGCCCGAGCGTTATGTCCCCGCACAGTGTCTGCACGATCACGGTGACGATGAGCCAGATCGCTTCCGGCGACAAGCGAACCAGGACCGGCACCCTGACCATTCGCGACGACGCGGCCGGGAACGCGCCGGTCGATCCCGTCGCGGGCGGCACGTCCCAGTCGGTCCCGCTGACCGGGAGCCTGGCGCAGTCCGCGGTGACGCTGGCGCCACAGAGCCTCACGTTCGTTCACAACGTCGGGAGTCCCAGTCCGCCGGCGACCCTGATGCTCGTCAACAGCGGCGCCGCCCCGTTGCACCTGACCGGGATCCGCGACGATGGAGATTTTGTGCAGTCGAATAACTGCCCGACCGCCCTCGCTCCCGGCGCTTCCTGCGCGATCAACGTCACCTTCCTCCCGTCGACGATGGGAGAGCGCGACGGCTACATCGTCGTCGCGGACGACTCGGTGGACAGCCCGCAGAAGATCGCCGTGGTGGGCATCGCCACCATGGCGATGGCCAATCTCGGGCCCAACCACCTCACATTCAGCCAGAACGTGGGGGCGGCCACCCCGTCGCAGACGAGCGTGCTGACCAACACCGGTGACGGCCCGCTGACGATCGAGAACGTCTCGACTACGGGTGACTACCAGGCGTCCCCGCACTGTCCGTCGGTCCTCTTGCCCCATCAGAGCTGCACCATCGGCGTAACGTTCACCCCCAGGGCGCCCGGCGTGCGGAAGGGGACGCTGGTCGTGACCGACGATGCGAATGCAGCGCCCGGCTCGCAGGAGGCCGTCCAGCTCAGCGGCTTTGGCCACCAACCGGTCGCGACGCTGAGCGCCGCCGTCCTCTCGCCGGCGGCCAATGTCGGGAACGCGGCCGGGGCGCAGGTAATGACCCTGACCAATACCGGCGATGGCGCCCTGACCGTCCGGGGCCTGGGTATCAGCGGCGCGGCCGCCGCTGACTACACGCTGAGCAACAACTGCATCCGGACGCTGGCCATCGGCGCAAGCTGCTCGATCACGGTCAACTTCACACCGCGGGCGTACGGCGCCCGGTCGGCCAACCTCGTGCTGACCGATGACGCGGCCGGTGGCAGCCAGGTCATCCCGCTCCATGGCTCTGGAACCGCGCCCCATCCCATCCTTGGGAGCAGCTTCCTGAACTTCGGTGGCCGAGGCGTCGGAAGTAGCAGCGCGCCCCAGAACATCGTGCTCTTCAACGCCGGCACCGGAACCATGTCAATCAGCAGCGTGAGCCTGACCGCCGGTGGCGGCGACTTCGCCCTGAGCACGACCTGCGGCAGCAGCCTGCCGTCTGGCGGGAGCTGCATGATCAGCGTGACGTTCGCGCCGCAGAGCTCGGGCCCACGCTCGGGAGCGGTGACGATCAGCGGCAACGCCGGAACGCAACGCATCAGCCTGAGCGGGGTCGGCACCTAGAGACCGTCGATCGTCGTCGATCGACCTTCCTTTGAAGGTCCTCCGCGCTGGTCTGGCCCGGTGTGAGAGTCTTAAGAAGGACCCATCCGGACCACAGGAGGAGCGATGGCGAAGAACGCACTGTTTGAATTGGAGGACGCGGGCACCAGCGTCTGGCTCGACTACATCCGCCGCAGCCTCATGACGTCTGGCGAGCTGCAGCAAATGATCGACGAGGACGCCGTAGTGGGGATGACCTCGAACCCGACCATCTTCGAGAAGGCGATCGGTGGCAGCAGCGACTATGACGACACCCTACGCGCCCTGGTGGACCGCGGGCTCTCGAACGAGGACATCTTCCTGAACCTGATGGTCGAGGACATCCAGATGGCCGCCGATGTCCTCAAGCCGGTCTACGACCATACGAAGCACAAGGACGGTTACGTAAGCATCGAGGTCCTGCCCAGCGTGGCGAACGACACCAAGGGCACGATCACGATGGCCCAGGATCTGTTCGAGCGGGTGAAGCGGCCCAACGTGATGGTCAAGATCCCGGCGACGACGGAGGGACTGCCGGCGATCGAGCAATGTATCGCCGACGGCATCAACATCAATATCACGCTTATGTTCTCGGTCAAGGTCTACGAGGACGTCGCGCGGGCGTACATTCGGGGCGTTACGCGACGAATGCGCGCCGGCAAGTCGGTCGACATCGCCTCGGTCGCGAGCTTCTTCGTGAGCCGCGTCGATACGGCAGTCGACAAACTGCTCGAGGCCAAGATCGCGGCCGCCCAGGATCCGGCCGAGCGGGCCAAGCTGCAGAACCTGCTGGGGAAGGCGGCCGTCGCCAACGCAAAGATGGCCTACAAAGCCTTCGGGCGGATCTTCAACGAGCCCGAGTTCGCCGAGCTCCGCACCAGAGGGGCCCAGGTCCAGCGCTGCCTCTGGGCGAGCACCGGGACAAAGAACCCTCACTACAGCGACGTTCTTTACGTCGAGGAGCTGATCGGGCCCGACACGGTCAATACCATGCCGCAGCAGACCATGCTGGCCTTCAAGGAGCACGGCGAGGCTCGGCCCAGCCTGCTGGAAAACATGAATGGAGGCGAGCAGGTCATGCGGGACCTGGCGTCCGTCGGAATCGACATGGACAAGGTCACGTATGACCTCCAAATCGACGGCATCAAGCTCTTTGCCGCCTCGATCACGAACCTGATGGAGGAACTCGGCAAGAAGAAGGCGGCGCTCAAGGGCGACAGCGCCGGCGCCCATGACGCCCGGCTGGGCGCGCTCGAGGGACCCGTCAATGCGCGGCTGAAACAGCTCGAAGCGGGCGCCGCGGTCCGCCGCATCCAGGAAAAGGATGCCTCGCTGTGGTCGTCGGAGACGCTTGCCCAGGCCGAAATCCACGATCGGTTGGGCTGGCTGCAGGTCGCCGAGCAGATGCGAGAGCGCGTCCCGGAGCTCCTCGCGCTCAAGAAGGACCTCCTGGCGGAAGGCTTCACCCAGGCCCTCCTGATGGGGATGGGCGGCAGCAGCCTGGCGCCGGAGGTTTTCCGTCAAACGTTTGGCGCGATCAAGGGCGCGCTTGACGTCCATGTGCTCGACACGACGGACCCGGCGGCGATCCGCGCCGTCACTGAGCAACTCGATCTCGCGAAGACCGTCTTTGTCGTGTCGTCCAAGTCGGGGAGCACGCTCGAGACGCTCTCGCATTTTCACTACTTCTGGCAGCAGGTCGGCGGCAAGGCCCGGCAGTTCCTCGCGATCACGGACCCCGGTAGTTCGCTTGCCGCGGAGGCGAAGAGCAAGGGCTTCCGCCGGATCTTCCTCAACCAGCCCGACATTGGCGGCCGCTACTCCGCGCTTTCCTACTTCGGGCTCGTCCCCGCCGCCCTGGGCGGTGTCGACCTCAACGGCCTCCTCGACCGGACCGCGACGATGGTCCAGGGTTGCTCGCCCTCGGTCCCGACGAGCGAGAACCCGGGCGCGTGGCTGGGAGCGGTCTTTGCCGAGTCGGCTAAGGTGGGACGCGACAAGATCACGATCTTTGCCCCGAGGCCCGTCGCCAGCTTCGGGCTCTGGGCGGAGCAGATGATCGCGGAAAGCACCGGCAAAGAAGGCAAGGGTCTCGTGCCCGTCGCGGACGAACCGCTGGGTTCGCCTGAGGCCTATGGCAAGGACCGGCTCTTCGTGCGGCTGACACTCCCCGGCGACGACCCGGATGCGGCGCGCTTCGATGCCCTGGTCACCGCCGGGCACCCGGTTATCACCCTCAAGCTCAATGACCCGTTGGGGATCGGGGCCGAGTTCTTCCGCTGGGAATTTGCCATCGCGGTTGCGGGCGCCATCCTCCAGATCAACGTCTTTGACCAGCCGAACGTCCAGGAGGCGAAAGACCTGACCAAGAAGGTCCTCGGCGAGGGGAACCCGCCGACGGTGGGGGAGGGCATTCGCTGGGCCGGCCAGCAGGGAGCCACCCTCCGCGCCGCCATCGAGGCTCTGCTGAACCAGGTCAAGACCGGCGACTACGTCGCCCTGATGGCCTACGTCGTCCCCGATGCTGAGCATGACGCCGCGCTGGGAGCGATCCGGCTGGCGATCCGCGACAAGTTCCGGGTGGCGACAACCCTTGGGTACGGGCCACGCTACCTGCATTCGACCGGGCAGCTGCACAAGGGCGGCCCAAATACGGGGGTCTTCCTCCAGATCGTCGGCGACGACGTCAACGACCTCCCGATTCCCGGCGAGGCCTTCTCGTTCGGGGTGCTGAAACAGGCCCAGGCCCTCGGTGACTTCCAGGCGCTCCGCAACCATGGCCGTCGTGTCTTGCGCGTCCAGATGCGTGAGATCGCCGCCGGCCTGGCCCGCGTCGGCGAGGCGGTCGGCGCGACCGCCGGGGTGCACTGATGCAACTTGGGATGATCGGGTTAGGCCGCATGGGCGCGGGCATGACGGCACGTTTGCTGCAAGGCGGCCACCAGGTCGTCGTCTACGACCGCAGTCCCGATGCCATTCAGGCGAGCGCCTCGAAGGGTGCCACGGCTGCCACCAGCCTCGAGGACCTGGGCCAGAAGCTCAAGGCTCCGCGGGTCTTCTGGCTGATGATTCCCGCCGGCAAGCCGGTGGACGACACGCTGCTGCAGTTGCAGGACAGCCTATCGCCCGGCGACGTCATCATCGACGGCGGCAACTCCAACTACAAAGACTCGATCCGCCGAGCCGAAGATTTGCGCTCCAAACAGATCGAGTTTCTCGACGCCGGCGTCAGTGGCGGCATCTGGGGGCTGAAGGTTGGCTTCTGCCTGATGGTCGGGGGCACCGAGGCGGTTTTCAGACAGGTCGAACCGATCTTCAAGACCCTGGCCCCGCCTGATGGCTATGCGTATGTCGGCGCCGCCGGCGCCGGACACTACTCGAAGATGGTGCACAACGGGATCGAATATTCGCTGATGCAGTCCTATGCCGAGGGCTTTGAGATCCTCAAAGCCTCGGATTTTCATTACGACCTGGCAGGGCTCGCCAAGCTCTGGAACCACGGCAGCGTGATCCGGTCATGGCTGCTGGAGCTCGCCCAGTCGGAGTTCGAGCAAGACCCCGAGCTGTCCAAGCTGCGCGGCTACGTCGAGGATTCCGGAGAGGGGAGATGGACCCTGCAGGAGGCGATCGATCACGCCGTCCCGGCCCCGGCGCTGGCAATGAGCCTGTTCATGCGCTTCCGCTCGCGCCAGGATGACTCCTTCAGCGGCAAGGTCCTCGCCGCGCTCCGCAACGAGTTCGGCGGCCACCCGGTCAAAGCCGAGTAATCATGGCCCAGGCGCCGGCCCTGACCCAGAACGTGTTGCGTGAAGGCCTGATCATGGCTCGGACGCCCGACCCGGCCGTGATGGTGATCTTTGGTGCGTCCGGTGACCTGACCGCCCGCAAGCTGATGCCGGCGCTCTACAACCTCGCGCTCAACCGGTATCTACCTACCGGGTTCAGCGTGGTCGGTGTTGCGAATACAGCCTGGTCAGACGAGGAATTCCGGAACCAGATGATGACCGCGGTGCAAAAGAATTCGCGGACGCAGCCTATTGACCAATCGGTCTGGCGGAGCTTTGCCGAGGGGCTCCATTACATTCCGATGAGTTTCGATGACCAGGAGGGTTACCAGCGGCTGGCCGATCGACTCGAGACGTTGGACAAGGAGCGCGGGACGTCCGGGAACCGGGTCTTCTACTGCGCGACCCTGCCTGAATTCTTCCCCGTCATCGTTGGACGGCTCGGCGCCTCGGGCATCGCCCGGGGCGATGGCTGGAAGCGGGTGATCGTGGAGAAACCCTTCGGCCACGACCTCAAGAGCGCGCAAGCCCTTAACGCCGACATCCACGCGGTCTTCAACGAGCCCCAGGTTTACCGCATCGACCACTACCTCGGGAAGGAGACCGTCCAGAATGTCATGGTCTTCCGGTTTGCGAACGGTATTTTTGAGCCGATCTGGAACCGTCGCTACGTCGATCACGTTCAGATCACGGTGGCTGAGGACATCGGCATCGAACGGCGGGGACCGTACTACGAGCATGCCGGTGCGGTGCGCGACATCTTTCAGAACCATCTGCTGCAGCTCCTCAGCATCGTGGCGATGGAGGCGCCGGCCAACTTCGACGCAGAGACCGTTCGCGATGAAAAGGTCAAGGTGCTCAAATCGATCCGCCCAATCAAGGTTGCGGAGGATGTCGTGCGGGGCCAGTATGGACCCGGCTGGGTTGCCGGGCAGCAGGTCCCCGGCTACCGACAGGAGCAACGGGTGGCGCCCGATTCGACCACCGAGACCTACGTCGCCATGCGGCTCTCCATAGACAATTGGCGCTGGGCCGACACTCCGTTCTATTTGAGGACTGGCAAACGGTTGCCGAGCCGCGCGTCCGAGATTGCCATCCAGTTCAAGAATGCACCCCACCAGCCGTTCGCCAAGACCGCGGTCCAGGGCATGAACCCGAACGTTCTGGTGATGCGCATCCAGCCCCACGAAGGGGCTTCGCTCAAGATCGCGGCGAAGATCCCCGGTCCGGTGATGCGGTTGCGGACCGTCAACATGGATTTCTTTTACGGGTCGTCATTCCTGATCGAGTCGCCGGATGCCTATGAGCGGCTCGTCCTCGACTGTATGCTCGGCGATCCCACGCTGTTCGCGCGTGAAGACGAGGTGGAGCGGGCCTGGGGACTGACCGACAGTGTCGAAGCCTTCTGGGCCAGCCAATCGCCGCCGGCCTTCCCCAACTACGCCGCCGGGTCCTGGGGCCCAGATGCCGCGGATGCCCTGATGGACCGGAACGGCCGCCGCTGGCGGCGACCGTGAGCGAAGGTAGCGAAGCCCTCGCCACACGTACCTTCGCCGATGTCCATGCCATCGAGCAGGAGCTTGAGCACGTTCGATGGAGACTGCGGCCGGATGGGCAGATGGATGAAGCGGCCGAGCATGCCGCGGCCGAGGCGCGCGCGAGTGTCTTGAACCTCATCACCGTGGTGACCACCGAGAACCAACTCGCCTCCGTTGAGCGCGTCCTCGACGGGCTGTCCAACACGAACCCGTCACGGAGCCTGGTCCTCCTCGCCCAGCAGGAGCGGACAGGCGGGAAGTTGGAGGCAAGGATCTCCGCCCAGAGCCGCACCGAAAGCGGCCATCGGGTAATGACGGAAGAGGTGCTGATCCACGCGCATGGGCAGGTCGCGGCGCACCTCGCGAGCATCGTGACGCCGCTGTTGATCCCGGACTTGCCGGTTATCGTGTGGTGGCCCGGCCGCCCGGCGTTCGACAGTCAGCTCTTCAACGATCTGTGCTTGCTGGCGGACCGCCTGGTCGTTGACACAGACGATGGTTTCGAGCCGCCCGACTTCCCCCGGCTGCTCGCGGTCGCTCGTCGCGATCACGCGCATGCGTCGATCGGTGATTTCAACTGGGCCCGCCTCATCGCCTGGCGCCACGTCGCCGCGCAGTTTTTTGATATACCGGGGATGCTGCCGTTGCTCGCGCAAATTCAGGGCGTGACCGTCTGGCATGGGATCGATCGCGGTACGGCCCAGGCGCAGCTGCTAGGCGGATGGATGCAAAGCCGGATGGCCAAAGTCGGAATCGAGGTTCCGGTCGAGCTTCGCCCGGACGAAGCGCATGACCACGACGTCACGCGCTTCATGATCTACACGGGGAGCGAGGACGGCCCCGCCCGGTTCAGCATCAGCCGGCAGGCCGGCGGTGGGCTGGTCACCGACATCCGGATTGCCGGCCAGGACCTGGGTGGCCGTACGGTGCGCATGCAGCCGCGGCCGCCCGCCGAGCTGCTGGCCATCGAGCTGACGCTTCCGGGGCACGACGTGCTCTACGAGGATGCCCTGGCCGCCGTCGTGCAGTGATCGGCAGACTCCTTCCCACCGTCGTTGCCGACCCGGCCGCCCTTGCCGACGCGGCGGCGGCCTGGACGGCCGAACGGCTCACCCAGGCCGTGGCGGACCGTGGTGCGGGCTACATCGCCCTGGCCGGCGGCGGCACGCCGCGCGGCTGCTACCAGCGGCTGGCACAGCTTCCGTACCAGGAATCGCTGCCCTGGGACCGCCTCTTCGTCTATTGGTCCGACGAGCGCCAGGTGCCGCTCGACGACCCCGAGAGCAATTTCTGCATGGCGAAGACGGCGCTCCTCGATCGGGTCCCGATCCCGCCGCAACAGATCTTTCCGTTGGTCGGCAACCCGCAGGCCGACCTCGAGCGGGTGCCGAGGGATGACGCCGGGCGCCCCCGCTTCGATCTGATCCATCTCGGGCTCGGGGAGGATGGGCACACCGCCTCGCTCTTCCCCGGCGACCCGGCGCTGGAGGAGCAACGCGCCTGGGTGGCTGCGGTCCGGGCATCGAAGCCGCCGCCGCAGCGCCTCACGATGACGTTTCCCGTCCTGAATGCCGCTCGGGCCGTGCTCTTCCTTGTCTCGGGAGCCGGCAAGCGGCAGCCGCTCCGGGGCCTGCTCGATCGAGATCCGCGGCTGCCGGCCAGCCGAGTTCAGCCGGTGGACGGGGAGCTGCAGCTGATCGCCGACCGCAGCGCCTTGCCGAACTCCTGAAATCCGTGGCCAGTTGATCCGAGCGCGGCTCCGGCTCGTTTCCCATATAGACGTAGGAAGCGACCGGTTCCCAAGGAGGCCCGCGATGATTGACCAGGCGAACGACGAGATCCGCGCTGGAGCCGCCCTGGCCGAGCGCCGTCGGGTCGACGAGGTCAGCACCCGCCGCCCCTATGCCTACCTGGACTGGCTCATCGTCCAACTCGAGGAGTTCCACCTGGCGGGAAAGAAGCGGGTGCCGAAAGCCTTTGAACGCCGCCTCTTCGCGGTCGCCGATCTGCTGCCGCCCGGTGTCGAACCACCGCTCGTCTGGCGGACCCTGATCAGGCATGTGATCGACCAGGTCTTCGATCTGCAGGAGCAGCTGCTCGCGGTTCGATACCCGGAGCGAGTGCGGACCTTCGCCCGCGAGGACGATCCCGAGATGCCGCCCATGTTCCTGCTGCCGCAGGCCGAACGCCCCTCGGAATCGGCGGTCGCCTAAGCCTCCTGCCCGGTCGCCGCGACGACGAATCGTAGTGTCGGGCTATCACATAACTTGTTTCTTGACACGCTCAACGCAGCGTGACATCTTGGTAACGCAGCGACCAAGACGATCTCAAAAACAAGGCAGGGAATCAGTACCGTGGCCATCGCTTACCTCAACCGCAGGGCGGCCAAGCCGGCCGCGCACCGGATCGAACGACGCTCTCGCAAACGCACCATGCAGGCGACCGCGGGGATGGCCGGCCGGTTCGCGCTCTGGACCATCGGCTTCTTTTTGATCGGCTGGTTGGTGGCGGCCGGTTTCTACGGCCTGCTGGTAAGCGCGTGAGGCACGTCTCGGGCCGCCGGAACCCGCACCGCCACGCGAACTACCGCATCAAGCTCTGGCGCCGTCGCCGCCGAGCCGCCCTGCGCCGGATCATCATCCTGTCATTCCTGGTGTTGTTCATGGTGCCCATCCTGACGGTGCCCGCGGTGGCGGCGCAAACGGTGGGCGACCTGCCGGCGGTCACCGGGCTCTCGTCGAACAATCTGCAGCAGGACATGCTCATCTACGATCGCCACGGAACCCTGCTGGCCGATATCGGTGACCAGGGCGACCACCGGATCGTCGTCCCCCTCGGCTATGTGTCTCCCTACGTCATCAACGCCGCGATCGCGATCGAGGACCACACCTTTTACTCGAACAGCGGTGTCGACCTCGGTGGCACGCTTCGTGCCGCCCTCGCCGACTACAGTGGCCACGGGATCAAGCAGGGCGGAAGCACGATCACCCAGCAGCTGGTCAAGCAGGTCTTCTTCGGTGCCCATCCCGACAGCACGCTGCAGCGCAAGGTCAAGGAAGCGGTCCTCGCGGTCGAGGTGAACAAGCGCTACACGAAGTCCGAGATCCTCGGCATGTACCTGAACACCATCTTCTACGGCAGTCAGACGTACGGTATTGAGGCCGCCGCCCGCAGCTACTTCCAGAGCAATGCCCACGACCTGACACTGGCCCAGGCATCGCTGCTCGCCGGCCTGCCGCAGGCGCCGACGAAGTACAACCCGATCGTCAATCTGGCCTCGGCCAAGAAGCGCCAGCTCGAGGTCCTCAACGCGATGGTGGACAACCACTACATCACGCAGGCCCAGGCGGACGCGGCCTATACCACCAAGCTCACCTTCTACCCGCCCACAAACCATTTCGAGGCGCCGCACTTCGTCGACTACGTGCTGCAAACGCTTCGGACGCAGTTCCACATCCAGCCAACCGACCGCAAGGGCTACCGCGTGTACACCAGCCTCGACCTGGGACTCCAGCACATGGCGGAGGGGATCGTGCGCGACCAGATCGCGCAGAAAGGTAACTTCTACAACTTCCACGACGCCGCACTCGTCAGTATGGATCCGCAGACTGGCGAGATCCTGGCCATGGTCGGCGGCAATGACTACAACCGTCCGGGTGGCCAGATCAACATGGCGAACACGCCACGGCAGCCCGGCTCGACCTTCAAGGTCTACACCTACACCGCGGCCATCGAAAGCAAGAAGTTCAACATGATCACGCCGATCCTGGATGCGCCCCTCGTCTTCCCGGTGTACGGAGGCGCCAGTGGCTTCGAGCCCTACATGCCGCTCAATTACGACCTGAAGTTCCATGGCCAGCTGCCGCTCAAGATGGCGATGGGTAACTCGATGAACATCCCTGCTCTCAAGACCGAGCTTCGGGTCGGCATCCCGAGCGTGCTCGATATCGCGCGCCGGATGGGCGTCACGCATCTGACCCAACCGGATCAGAACTACTCGATGAGCCTGACGCTCGGCTCCTACGAGGTCACGCCGGTGGACATGGTGACCGGGGCCTCGACGCTTGCCACGCTCGGCGTCCGTCACATGCCGGCGCCCGTCCTCAGCGTCAAGGACGGTCTTGGCCGGGACGTCATCACCTACGATCCGGCGAAAAACGAGTACCGTGCGATCAGCCCGCAGGTCGCCTTCATCGTCGGGTCGATCATGTCGGACGACCGCAACCGCTGCCTGGAGTTCGGCTGCCATGGCGACCTGACGCTGCCCGGCCGGCACGTTGCCGCCAAGACCGGCACGACGCAGGACTTCCACGACAACTGGACCGTCGGCTTCACCCCGACCCTGGCCACAGCGGTCTGGGTCGGCAACCCGGATAACACGCCGCTCAGCCACAACTCGACCGGCATCGTCGGCGCCGCGCCGATCTGGCACAAGTTCATGCAGCAAGCGCTGGCGAGCACGCCGGACCAGTGGTATGCGAAGCCGGCCGGTCTCGATCAGATCGGCGACAACTACTTCCTGCCCGGCACCGAGAATGTCAAGTCACCCGCGCTGGCCTGGCCGACCTGCCGCTTCGGCAGCTACAACCCGTACAACCTGACCTACGCCGACATCCTGGTCGACGGCGTGCCCTGCGTCCTCGGGGGCGGCGCCCGGCCGGTCGCGGTGCGGCAGCCCCGACAGTAAGAAAAGCGAGGAGCGCCGGGAAAAGGGGACGGACCCGGCGCTCCGTACAGGGTCGGTAAGAAGTGAAGCCCGACTGGTTGATACGAAGCCCGGTTACGGGTACACTCCCATGCCGTGCGTCGCGGACTCGGGATGCTTTTCGCCGCGTTGGTCCTCGGTGCCTGCGGCACCACCCCGGTGGCCCATACGCCCGCCGTCCGCGCGACGTCAACGCCACCGGCCACCAGCGGCGCCTCACCTGAGGCCACCGTTGTTCCCTCGCCGGCCCGCGGCGCCCAGGACGCCATTCCAGGGCCGGCCGGAATGACACTCTCCCAGGAGATCGGCGCCGTCATGATGGTCGGCTTCGCCGGCCCGCTGACCCCGGCCGTCGTGGCCGACTGGCGCCAGCATCAGTACGGCGGGCTGGTCATTCGGCCGGAGAACCGAAACGCGACCAACCCGTCTGGCTTCCGGCAGCTGATCCAGGAGATCCGGGCGGCAGCGGGCCATACGCTGCTGGCCGCTACCAGCCAGGCTGGCGCGAACGCGCCGGCCCTGCGCGCCCTCGGGTTTGACGTCAACCTTGCGCCCGTCGCGGACGTCGGTGTTGCCACCGCCGTCGCCGGTATCCACGAGGCCGGGATGTATGCCGTGGTCGCCGCCTCTCCCGGCGACACGCGCCCCCTGAAGGCAGCGATCGGCGCGCAGGTCGAGTTCGTACTGGTCCGCCATGCCAGCGATCGCGATGGTCCGGCAATGCAGTCGCTCCGCCAGGACCTAGGGTTTCGTGGTGTCGCGATCTCGGACGACCTGCTGGCGGACACGAATCCGTCGCTGAATCCGCCCCCGGTGGCGGCCGTCCACTTTCTGGCTGCCGGCGGCGACATGGTCATGGTCTCGCGCGACCTGCGCATCGCAGACGTCACGAACAGCGCGATTCACGCGGCGGTCCTCGACGGGACTTATCCGCGGGCGCAGCTCGATGCCTCGGTTCAGAAGCTGCTGAACCTGAGCCTCAAGTTCATGCCCTGAAGCCCGCGCGCAGGCACGAGATTGGCGTCAGTGCCTGACTATTTCGGTTTGGCGTACTCCGGCGATCCCTTGAAATCGATCAGGATCACGGTCTCGGTGCCGACTGTCCAGGCGTCGTGGCCGGGTGGGATGACGAAGACATCCCCAGCGGTGATGTCATCCTCCGAGCCATCCAGCCCGGCGATCCTCATGCGTCCCTGGACGATGTAGCCGATGTGGTGCACCTCGCAGCGATCCGTCTTGGCGATCGGCTTGACGTGCTCGGACCATCTCCACCCGGGTTCATGGTGCGAGCGGCCGACGGTAACACCACTCACCTCGACAACATCGATCTTGCCCTTCGCATACTTCCGGCTCTCGTCCGGAGTGTGAAGGCTTTTCCTGTGCACGGGCTTCTTCTTCGGCTTCGCTTCTGCCATTCCGTCCCTCCTATGGGTTTGGTTCGCGCACCAACGGGGCGCCCATCGCGTGGTATCCGCCATCGACGTGCACGATCTCACCAGTTGTGGCTGGGGTCCAGTCCGAGAGTAGGACGCACGCCATCTGGGCGACCGGCGTCCGGTCGGTGGTGTCCCAGCCGAGCGGTGATCGGTCGGACCAGGGCCGCGACACCTGCTCGAAGCCCGGGATCCCCTTCGCCGCCATGGTTTCCAGCGGTCCCGCGGCAAGCGCGTTGACCCGGATCTTGTGTGGACCGAGGTCGCGCGCCAGGTACCTGGTGACCGACTCCAGCGCCGCCTTGCAGACGCCCATCCAGTCGTAGATCGGCCAGGCCTGGGTGGAGTTGTCGAAGTCGAGCGTCACAATGCTGCCGCCGTGTTCGCGCATCAGGGGCGAGAGTGATTGCGCCATCGCTTTCAGCGAGTAGGAGCTTGTCCGGAAGGCGGTCTGCACGCTCTCCCAGGGTGCGGTCATGAAATTCCCCCCGAGGGCGTCCCCCGGAGCGAACGCGATCGCGTGCACGAATCCATCGAGCCGTCCCCAGCGATGCTTCAAGGTCTCGGCCAGCTTGTCGACCTGGGCCTGATCGTTGACGTCCATCTCCAGCACCTCGGGGGGCGGTTTCATGCGACGGGCACTCTTCTCGGTGAGGCTCATCGCCCGACCAAAGCTGGTCAGGACGATGTCCGCGCCCTCGCGCTGGGCAAGGTCGGCGATGGCGAAGGCGATGCTGGCGGGCGTCAGCACGCCGGTGACCAGGATCTTCTTCCCCTCGAGAATCACCGGCGTATTCTAGCGGCCGCACGAACGGTCTTGACCGGCCACCGCCGGCAGCGACGGTGCGTCCAGTCCTTGACAAAGTCTGTGACCCGAGGCCAAGTGGTAACCAGGGGTCTGGCGCTGCCGTTGCAGCAGCATCATGACCAGCAGAAGGGGGTGCGGTAAAGCTTAGGGGGACATCGTCCGACGCTGTCGTCATCGTCGTACGGCGCTAAACCGCGTCACGGTCGCACGGACCGTGGAAAGGAAAGGAATCAGTATGTTCAAACGTCTTTTGCCTGTCGTCGGAATCCTGGGCCTCTTGTCGGTCGTCCTCGCCGGGATCAGCCGCGGCCGGCGGCGGTGGCGGATACGGTGTTCCGGGTAAGTTCACCTTCAACGTTGGAGCGCGAACGCCAACTTCTACGATCCAAGCGGAGCCAACTATTCGTCGAGTGTCTACGTCGATCGCGGCACGCAGAGCTTCAGGCAGAAGCACACGCCAGGGGCGCCGGTCGTCGAGCGGCCCGGCACGATCCTCAGCGTCAACGAACAATCGGCGACGACTCAGGAATATGGTTGCTGGATCATTCCGGATTCCGCCTTCGTCATCGCTTCGGACCTTTCGAGCGCGTCGGTGAACGTTCACGCAACGGCCGACATGCAGTGCCCCGGCTTCTACGTCGGTGGCGCGACCGGAGCAAGCCTCAGCTGCAGAGCTCGATCGGCTACGGCGGTGGTGGGCCACCTCCGACCCAGATCACGGATATCATCGTCAACCTGACCTGGACCGGTAGCGGCGCCGCGTGGAACAACAAGAACAGCGGCTCTAGCAAATGCAAGGGCTACTCGTTGACATTCCACGGAACGTTCGACTACGAGTACTCGACCGCAATTGGGACCGTCGGCGATCTCTCGGCGTCGAGTGACCCGCTGGCGCAAGTTGCGCACAATACGCAGACCACCAATCAGAACGGTATGCCGTCGGACCGCCTGGAACCCGTACGGCTTCTAACAGGCCACAGTCCGGG
>JALYYC010000092.1 GCA_030946755.1 Candidatus Dormiibacterota bacterium | reverse complement strand
GCGCTGGTGAGCAGGAGGGTAGGATCGCCGAACGGGATCAGGGAGGAGCTCGGCAACACCTTGTGGTCCCGCTCTTTGAAGAAGTTGAGAAAACGCTGGCGGATCTCGGCGCTGGTCATAATTGGCTGCGCGCCTGCTTGATTCTAACGAGATTAGCCGACCGGCAACTCCCGCTTCAGGTGTTCGACCGCGGCGCGCTGAAGCCGGGACACGTGCATCTGAGAGATCCCGAGCCGCTTCGCGACCTCCGCCTGGGGCAGTTCGTCCACGAAACGCAGGTACATGATCCGCCGCTCGCGAGGGGTTAGATGCCGCATCGCCTGGTCGAGGAGATCCTGGAGCTCGACCTTGTCGAGGTTCTCGTCCTCCCGACCGAGGCGCTCGGTGAGCTGGAGCCCGTCCTCTTCCCTGGCCGCGGAACCGGTCGATTCGAAAGGGATCGTGCGCTGGGCGGGGCTGGCCTCCATCGCCGCCAATACCTCTTCGGGTTCGAGCTCGAGCTCCTTGGCGATCTCATTGACGGAGGGCTGCCGGCCCAGCCTGGCCTGCAGCCGTTGCTGGGCCAGATCGGCGCGCTGCATCGTCTCCTGGAGGCGGCGCGGCACCTTGACGGCCCAGCTCTTGTCCCGGAAGTACCGTTTGATCTCGCCCACGATGGTCGGGGTGGCAAAGGTTGAGAACTCGAGGCCTCGCTGGGGCTCGAATCGCTCGATCGCCTGGAGCAGCCCGATATAGCCGACCTGGACGATATCCTCCAACGGCTCGCCCCGGTTGCTGAACTTCTTGGCCAGGAAGACCACCAGGTTGTTGAACAGCTCGACGAGCTGCTGCCGGACCTGTGGATCCTTCGTCTTCTGGTATTTGAGGAAGAGCCGCCGGACGAGTTCTCGGTTCGGTCGGACGGAGGATTGGCGCGCCGCCGGAGCGTCTACTCGATCAGGTATTTGACCATCCTCATCCGCATGCTGCCCGTCTGGTTGTCTACGTGATACCGCAACTCATCCACGAACAGCCGGATCATATTCAGTCCGATCGTTTCATAGTCGAGCTCAGCCTCCTGCCGCGCCCGCCGCACGGCCTGCAGGGCCTGCATCTCGACGGCCCGAGGTGGCACGCTGCGAACCTCCACCTCAATGCGCCGGGGTTCGCTCTTGAAGGTGAGCTTGAGCTGGCCGTTTCCCTTTCCCCATTGCTGGGTGGCGGCGGCGCAGGCGTTCTCACACGCCTGGGTGATGGCGATATTGAGGTCGTCGATCTCGTGCAGGGAAAAGCCCACGACCAGGCCCAGCGAGGCTGCGGATCGTTTGGCAACCACGATGTATTCCGGCACGGCCGGCAGCTTGAGCTCGGTGACGTAAGCCGCAGCGGTCGCTGCGCTCGACGAGGCGGTGCTGTGACTTCGAGCTTTGCTGTCTTTCATTTGGCCTCCTGATCATGGCCCGCCGCGGCACCCGGGCGGCGGCCCAGGCCTTCGAGTCGTTGCCGGATCCGTTCCCGAAATCCGGTGATGGCGGCGCCGGTGGCGTTCATCGCCCGGTCAGCCGCACTGAACTTGTCGTTCACGCCGCTGACCATGTCATCGATCTGCTGCAGGCTGTGCCGGAGCTCCGGGAGCGCCAGCCGGGCCTCGTCCAGGGTCACGCTCAGGATCGCCTCGATCGTCCGAAGGCTGCGCGTGAGGTTCAAGAGAATGAAGCCGAGGAAGAGGCTCGCCAGCAAAATCCCGATTCCGACCAGCAACACGCCGATTTGCCAGATCACTCAGCCTGTCCTCCCGACGTCCGTGACCGGGCGTCCCACTAGTTCTACCGCGGTCGGCGACAGCCTAAACAGCCTGTTCACGACGGCTCACCCGACTCGCCAGCCATTGGAAGACCGCCAGGAAAGCCGCGTCCGTCGCCGGGTGAAGGTCACCCAGGGCCAGCCGCTGGCCGAAAGCAACCGTCCCCACCACCTCGCCGACAAGGACCGCCACGGCGCTGATCCCCAGGCGGACCAGGAAGTGTGGCGCGCGCGGTGCGATGACATAGGCCAGTTGAGTTCCGAGCAGGATAAGCAGCAGGGCCAGGACGAAAGCCGGCGGGATGGCGGCGAGCACCGCCGCGAGTGTACCGGATCACGCGGAGTCGGGGCGTGGCAACAAAAAAGGCCCGGCTTGGTGCCGGGCCTTTTCGATTTCGAACTTAGTCGCGCTGGTGGCCGCTGTCGGAATGCTGCCTGGCCTCGTCATGCTTCGTCTCATCCTGCGAGGCCTCTTTGGTCTTCAGAACGGGCGTGACCTTCGGCTTTTTCGGCGTTGGCGTCGACGAGGTCGGCTTCGGATCGCAATGACCCGGGTTCTCGCCATTGAAGGCGCCGTGCTGCTGGACGTTCGAGCGGCACACCGGCGTGGGCGTGGGCGTGGGCGTGGGGGTCGCCGGGTTGGAGGCCACGGTCACCCCGCTGAGCTGAAGGTCGAACGGCGCACCCGCCAGGTTCTGGACGCTGACGCCGGTCAGGTTCGCGGTGGTCGTCTTAACCGTGGCCGTGAGCATATCGATCACGGCAGGGGTCGTCCCGATGCCGGTCGCCGGATTTCCCTGGCCCTGCCAGACGTTCGCGGCCGCGCCTGAGAGGGTGGTCAGGTAGCCATTCCCGAGCCACCATTCCCGAACCAGGGCGCCGGCAACGATGTCCGTGTCCTGGGCGGTTCCGTCGCTGAA
>JALYYC010000019.1 GCA_030946755.1 Candidatus Dormiibacterota bacterium | reverse complement strand
CACGATGGTCTCGCTGGGGTCGTGCCTCTTCACGCTCTTGAGCGCCTACGGCTTCGACCACACCGACCCATCCCGGGTCGCGGCCCAGATCGTGACCGGCATCGGGTTCCTCGGGGCCGGCACCATTTTCTTGCGCAAGGACCTGGTCCGCGGCCTGACCACGGCAGCCACCATCTGGGCGACCGCGGCGGTGGGTATGGCGGCGGCGACCGCCCAGTATTTCGAGGCGGCCTTCACCACTCTGCTGGTGCTCGCCGTCTTGATGGTGCTCAAGCCGATCGAGCGGCGCCTCTTCAAACGGCCGGACGAGGCGACACTCTCGTTGCTCTTCCCCCGCTCGGAAACCGGCGTCGAGCAGGTAACGGCCGCGCTGAGGAAGATCGGAGCGGCGGCTCAGTCCGTCCGTTTCCAGGAGACATCGTCGGGTGACGATCGGCTCGATCTCGAGCTCGAACTCCCCCTCAGCGTCACGACGACGGACATCGTCCGGCAGCTTCGCGGCCTTCCCGGGGTGCATTCGATCACGGTTGGCCGGGAGCTCCGGGAGGACCGCAGCCGCCTCGCCACCTGATAAGATTCGGTCCGTAAGAAAGCGGAGGTGGTGCCCATGGCAGCATTTGACTTAGAAGAGAGCGGCGCCTGAGGGCGCCGCTCTTTTTTTGTCTGGTTAGCCTCTGAAGACCGGTTTGCGCTTCTCGAGGAAGGCCTTGACGGCCTCGCGGTGGTCCGGGGTCTGCGCCGCCAGCGTCTGCAGGTGCGACTCCAGCTCCAGCGTTTGGTCGAGATCCAGCTCGAGCGCCCGGTCGAGGCCTCGCTTGATCAGCCGGTAGGTCTTCAGCGGCCCGGCGGCCAGTCGAGTGGCGCGCTCCATTGCCGCCGCCAGCAATTGCTCGGGCGGCACGACCGCGGCGACGGCGCCGAGGCGGTGCGCCTCCTCGGCCGACATCGGCTCGCCCGTCAGGGCCATCTCGGTCGCCTTACTCAGGCCGAAGATGCGGGTGAGGAAGAAGAGGCTGCCCGCGTCGGGCACCAGGCCGACGCGAATGAAGACCACGATCAGCTGCGCCGTCGTGGCGGCAAGTCGAAGATCGCAGGCCAGCGCGAGGCTCAACCCGGCGCCGGCGGCCGTCCCATTGATGGCGGCGATCACGGGCTTGGCGCAACCACGGATGGCCCGGATCAGCGGGGAATAGTTCTGTCGCAGGTCGTCGCCCAGGCTCGTGTCTCCGGCGTCGTAGCGGCCGCTCACCTCGCGCAGGTCGGCGCCGGTGCAGAACGCGCGTCCCGACCCGGTCAGGATGACGCACCCCACCTCCGCGTCGCGTGACGCCGCCTCAAAGGCCTTACGCAAGGCGCGGGTCGATTCCTGGTTGAGCGCATTCAGCGCATCGGGCCGGTTCATCGTGAGGGTGAGGACCCGTCCCGAGCGCTCCTCGAGCAGCACCTCGCTCATCGGCCGGTGAAGCGACCGGGTCGTTTCTCGAGAAAGGCCTGCATCCCCTCCTTCTTGTCCTCGGACGAGAACAGCAGGTAGAAGAGCTTTCGCTCCAGCTCGAGACCTGCGCTGAGTGAGACCTCGGCGGACTGGTTGACCGCCTCCTTGGCCAGCCGCACGGCCAGTGGCGGCCGCGCCGCGATCAGGCGGCCAAGCCGCTTCGCCTCCTCCAGCTGCGCGCCATCCGGTACCACCCGGTTGACCAGTCCCATGCGCTCGGCTTCCACGGCGCGCACCGGCTCTCCGATCAGGACCGCCTCCATCGCCCGCGCCTTGCCGGCTGCCCGGGCCCAGCGTTGCGTGCCACCAGCGCCCGGGATGATCCCGATCTTGACCTCCGGCTGCCCGAACTGGGCGCTCTCGGCGGCGACGATCATGTCGCACATCAGGGCCAGTTCGCAGCCGCCACCCAGGGCGTAGCCGGCCACGGCGGCGATCAGCGGCTTCCGCAGCGTCCGGAGCCGGGCCCAGCGGGCGGGGTCGTCGTCGCGCAGGATATCGACCGCTCCCGCTCCGGCCATCTGGCCGATGTCGGCGCCGGCCGCGAAGGCGCGGTCGTTGCCGGTCAGGATCAGGCATCGAACCGCCTCATCGCGATCGAAGGCGCTGAGGGCCTCCCCGATCTCCTCGACCGTTCGAGGATTGAGCGCGTTGAGCACCGCCGGCCGGTTGATGGTGACGATGCCCAGGGGCCCGTCAATCTCGGTCAAAACGAACTCAAACGGCATGCCGACAGTCTAAAGGCCCGCTTCGGGGTGCCAGCCGCGGGCCGGTCCTTCGTTATAGGCAGGTGAAGCGGTTGGCGATCCTCTGTCTGCCGATCCTGGCGGCTGTGCTCGTGCCCGTCACGGCATCGGCCGATGATCCGCCGTATCGCACCGTGATCGACAAGCTGATCCCGAACACGCCAGGATTGACGATCGAGGGCGCCCCGGGCGGCTGCGACTTCGTCCTGAAGAACCAGACCACCCAGGACATCTACTTCATCGACCGGGCGAAAAAGCCGATCCGATTCGCGGCCCTGCCGAAGTCCGCGCAGCCGCGGCCGCCCGTGGCCGTCCACCTGGTGGGGGCGTGGCCTTGCGCCAGCCTGCCAGCCGTGACCGAGGATCAGCGCTGGAACCATACGGCCGATACCGTCCTGATCTGGTCGGTTGACGGGGCGGTCGGGGCGGTCGCCTTCAAAATGCAGGCCCACACCGAATACGACCCAACCCTCGATCCCATGGCGCAGTACATCCAATATGGCCGTATTGGCGCAGGCATCGTCGTGGTCGGCGGACTCCTCCTGGCGATCCCCTACCTGCTCCGTCGCCGCCGCGAGATCCTCGGCCCCACGTCCAAGGCCGCCTGACCGAGCCCCCCGTAGGCCCGTCGAAAAATTGCCTCTGGACGGATAGTGAAGCTGCCCATATAATCCGGGCAGGCGACCATGAAGGAAGGGGGACGGTATACAGAACGGGCCAATAGGCATATTGCTTTTCTGATACCGTCGCTGTAGGGTTATTTCGTGATCGGAACCAGGGCGAAGGCCATCGCAGCGCCGGCGGAGATCGCCGGAACAGACCGGGTCCCAACCCTCAAGAAGGCCTTGATCCTGATCGGGTTCTGCACCGCGCAGCTGCTCGACGTGACCACCACCCACATCGGCCTGAGCGGCGGCCGCCAGGAACTGAACGGCGCCGCCGCCTGGATCATCGTCCACCAGGGCGAGTACGCGGTCTACGCCATCAAGCTGGCCCTGGTCGCCTCGCTGGTCGGACTGCTGCTGATCTTCGGGCGCAAGCGGAACAGCATCTGGAACGCCTACCTGATCGCGGCCTGGATCACAACCTTCGCGGTCCTCAATAACGTCTACCGCATCCTGACTTAAGCGCCCCGATGGCGCTACATTGAAGCCGTGAGCTACGCGGCCATCACTTTTGCCGACATCCTGACGCCGCTCTTCTTTTACGTGGTGATCGCGGCGTACATGGCGTTCGTCCTGGCCTCAGCCTGGCAATTCTCGAGACGCACCGAGCCCGGTCGCATCATGCGCGCGATCAACCTCTCTCTTGTTCCCCTCGGGGTCCTGGTCGCCCTGGTCGGGGTGCTGGCGGCGAGCTTCAACGGCTTTTCCCACCAGGAGGGCACGCCATCCACCTTCTGGGCGATTGTCATGGTGGCGCTCGGATTGGGCGGCGCCTCCCTCTTGCTCGGCGTCGAGGGCATGCTGATCCGGGGGCGGGTGCGGTCCTCGCCGGCGGAACGGCGCCAGCTCGGGTTCCGCAGCCTGAGCCTGATGACCACGACCCTCCCCCTGATCGTCCTGGGCGCGCTCTTCCTCGCCTTCGCGCTCCACATCGTGACCCTCTAGCCAGTCGGTATACTTGACCGCGTCGCTCAACATCTAGAGGCCCACAGCGTGCGGATGCGCTTTTCGATGAAAACGGAGTACGGCGTCCGGGCCGTGGTCGAGCTGGCCGCGAACGCCGGTCATGGCGCCATGCAGAGCGGGGAGATCGCCCGCCGCCAGCGCATTCCCGGCCCGTTTCTTGACCAGGTCCTGATGACGCTTCGGCGCGCCGGGCTGATCGACTCCGTGCGCGGTCCCCATGGGGGTCATCGACTGGCTCGGTCGCCGGACGACATCCGACTCGATGAGGTGATCGCCTGCCTGGAAGGCGGACCGAGGGAGGCCCGTCATGATACGAGCCTCGACGGCGACGCCCGTGTCCTCGCCACCGTGGTGGAGCAGGCTGAGCGCGCGGCCCGCGAGGTCTTCGCCTCGCACACGCTCGCCGATTGCGTCAGGCTGCGGGCGGTCGAGCCGGCCGTCTTTCACGGCATCTTCAAGCCCGCCCCCGGGAGGGCAGCCCGATGAAGCAAAACCACCTGACCGAGAGCGAGGTGGAGCGTTACGCGCGGCACCTCTCGCTTGCCGAGATCGGCCGCGAGGGGCAATCCAAACTGAAAGCGGCTCGCGTCCTGATTGTCGGCGTGGGGGCCCTTGGGTCACCGGTCGCGCTCTACCTCGCCGCCGCAGGCGTCGGCACGATCGGGCTCGCCGACCACGACCAGGTTCGCCTCTCCAATCTTCAACGCCAGATCGCCCATTCGACCGCGGGGGTGGGCAAGCCCAAGGTCGTCGAGGCGGGTCGTGCCCTCGGATCGCTCAATCCCGAGGTCGAGATCGAAATTGAGCAGGTGCAGGTCGACGCGAGCAATGCGATGAGCCTGCTCGCCCGATACGACGTCATCGTCGATGGGACCGACTCCTTTGCCGCGCGCTACCTGTTGAGCGACGCCGCCTACCTCCTGAAGAAGCCGCTGATCCACGGCAGCATCTTTCGGATCGAGGGACAGGTCACCGTCTTTTCGCCCGGGCAAGGCTGCTACCGCTGCCTCTACCCGGAGCCGCCGCCGCCGGGCGCGATCGAGGAGTCGCTAAAGGTCGGGGTCTTCGGCGCGCTCCCCGGCGTGATCGGCACCATCCAGGCGGCGGAAACGCTCAAGGTGATCACCGGCAGCGGCGAGCCGCTGATCAACCGCGTGCTGCTGCACGACGCCATGGCGATGACCTTCCGCGAGGTGCGTTATCGGCGCAACCCGGCCTGCCCACTTTGCGGGGATCACCCACGCATCCACGCCCTCGTCGATTACCAGGCCTTTGTGGCGTCGGGAGCCGGGCGATGACGGACGCCCGCCATCACCGGCAGCGGATCCTTCCCGAGGTCGGTGACGCCGGCCAGCGCCGCCTGCGTGATGCCTCCGCGCTCGTCGTCGGGGTGGGAGCGCTCGGGTCACCGGTCGCGCTCTACCTGGCCGCGGCCGGGGTCGGGCGCATCGGCTTGCTCGACGACCAGCGAGTCGAACTGTCCAACCTGAACCGGCAGATCCTCTACCGCGACGCAGACCTCGGACGGCCGAAGGTCGAGGTGGCCCGTGACGCGCTCCACGCGCTCGACCC
>JALYYC010000044.1 GCA_030946755.1 Candidatus Dormiibacterota bacterium | reverse complement strand
AGGAGTTGACCCCGGCGGAGCTGGCGGCCTCGGTGGTGATGGTCACGGCGGAAGACCGCAACCGCGACCGCCCTCAACCACGCCAACGCATGCCGACCAGCGCAGTGGCATTGGCCCAGAAACGGCTGCGGGTGATCTACTTCCGGTTCTCAGCCCGCGAGCGCGACCGTGGCGAGGAAAACCTGCGACCCCTTTCGGGGGACTATGTGAACTTCGTCTATGACTGGTGCAGCAGTGAGCCGCTGGCGACGCTGCAGCCGCCGCCTGGCGTCGAGCTCGGTGACGCCGTGAAAGCCGTCAAAGGGCTCTATAGCGGACTTCGCCAGATCGAGTGGGCGGTGGTCGAGCGCCCCACTCTCCGGCACCTCGTGATGAAGGCGCGGCAGGCGCTCGAGCGCGAGCTGATCACGCGCGTCTAGTCCCGGCCTTCCTCCTGGGCCAGCTTCTCCGAGATCCGGAAGACGCGCTCGGGGAGGTCGGCAATATCGTAGAAACGCAGCGGCTTCTTCAACCGCTTGGCAATGCCGACCTGGACCTTGACGCCGAGGCTCATGGTCCCGAAGACCCAGACCTCGTCGCAGCGTGCCAGCAGGTTGTTGATCGCCTCCCGAACCAGCTGCTTGGGAACCGTGTGGAGGAGGTAGTAGTCGAACAGCATAAAGGGGTTGATGGGCACGTAGCCCTCGTCGAGAACCGCCTTCGAGACGTGCATCCGCCAGTAAAAGTTCCGATTGGACATCGCGATGTAGATGAGCTTCTTGGGGTGCCGCAACGTCTGCTCGAGCTGTTCGAGCGGGCTGGCTTCGGGGGTCGAAGCGAAGATCGAGGCCAGGATGTCGTCCGCGGACTTTCCGCCGGCCGGGGGCGCCACCTCCCGCCGAAGCGGCGCCGCTGGTGCCTCCTCCGGCTCGACTGCGTCGCGTTGATAGTGTCGCCGCATTGGTGCGAAGTTTATGCGTGAGCCTCTAAGGCGTCAAGGCAATTCGCGCACCAGCGGCCTGAGCCGTCGCAGGGCGCGGTCCAGCAAGGCGATGTTGGACGCATCGTTGAGCCAGCGGCTGGCCCCGGAAGGATGAGGCAGCGGCACGAGCAGCGGATGGGGCCTGGCGCGAGGGCCCACGATCTGGCCCGACGCATCGAAGGCCGAGCCGACCAGCTCCTGGAGTGGCCGCCCCGGCAGAAAGCGCTCGTGCGCGAGCCCGCCGACCACGAGGATCAGGCTGGGATCGATCAGGGCGAGCTGCCGGTCGAGGTGGGGACGGCAGAGCTCAACTTCCGCGCGGCTCGGGCGACGGTCGCCGCCACCGGTCCCCTTCCCGGGGAAGCACTTCGTGATCGACGTCATGTACACGCGGCGACGGATCTCGTCCTCAGACTGGAAGCCCGCCCGCACCAGCCACCGCATCAGCACCTTGCCCGATCGCCCCTGGAACGGGAGGCGGCGTTCTTCTTCGACGATGCCCGGCGCCTGGCCGACCAGCATGATGCGGTTATCGGGATAGCCGCTGAGGACGGGACCGGCTTGATCAAGAAATCCCGCCTCGACGCAGCGGGTGCAGCTCCGAACCTGCCGGTGGAGCGCGAGCAGCGCCCGGGGTGATGGGGACGGCACGGTTTCCACGTTAAACTCATCGCCTCAATGACTCCCGCGTCCGGGGATTCCTACATCGCGCGGGCTCACGCCCTGATTGACCTCGGGCGCCAGGCCGACGCGATCCCGCTCCTGCAACGGGCGATCGCCGCCGACCCCGAGGACGCGTATCCGCGCTGTATCCTCGCGGCCTGCTTTCTCGACCTGGACCGCGACGAAGAGGCATGCCGCGCCGTGGAAAACGCCATCGCGCTAGACCCCGAGCTCTCTCTCGCCCACCGGCTGCATAGCTTCGCCCTCCGCAAGCTGCATAAGCCGAGGCTCGCCCTGGATGCAGCCCGGGAGGCGGTTCGGCTCAGCCCGTTTGAGGCCGAGGCCCTACTCGAATTGGGCGAAGCCCAGCTCGAAAATGGCCAGTTCAAGGAAGCCGTGCAGGCCGCTGAGCGGGTACGCGCCCTCGAGCCCGCGTCGTTCGACGGCCACTATCTCCTGGGCCGGATCGCGCTGCAGCGGAGGCGTTGGAAGGAAGCCGAGGGGCACTGCCGGGAGGCACTCCGGATCAATCCCTTGAGCTGGGTTGTGATGAACAACCTGGGCGTGGCGTTACAGGGGCAGCGCCGCCAGAAGGAGGCGGTCGAAGCCTTCGAAAACGCGGCCAAGCTGAACCCGAAAGCCGACGTGGTGCGGCGCAACCTGTTCACACAGACCCAGTCTTACATCGGCATTGGCGTCATCGCGATCCTGGTCATCCAGGGGCTCCGCCTCGGGTTCGTCGCGCACGCCAATCCGGTCGTCCTCGTCGCCGGCCTGGTCATCCTGTTCATTGGCGCCGCGCTGTTCTACCTGATGCGGAAGCGGCAATTGAGTCCAACCGTCCGACGGTTCTACGACCTCGAGCGCAAGCGCGAGCGGCTCTACACCATCGGATATGTCTTGTTCTGGTACGGGGGGATCGTCCTCCTGCTGCTTGCAGGCTTCGCGGGAATGATTTTCTCCGACGGTTCCTGGGTCGCTGTCGCGTTGATCGTGGTTACGGTGCCAGGCTGGTGGTACGTTGGCCCGCGCTTGTGGCGCCACCGGGTTCGTCCGCTCCTCGAGCAGCGCCGAACCAATCGTTAGCGCAATGAAGCGAACGCAGGAAGCCGTGCTCAGCCGCCGGACATTGAACCGCGCCCTGCTCGAGCGCCAGCATCTGCTCGAGCGTCGCCGGGCATCAGCGGCCGAAGAGATCGAGTACCTGGTCGCGATGCAGGCGCAGATGCCGAACTCGCCCTACGTCGGCCTCGCCGCGCGACTCGAGGGATTCGAACCGACGGAGCTGGCGACCTTAATCACCAAGCGCCGGGCTGTCCGGCTTGGAATCCTTCGGAACACGCTCCACCTGGTGACCGCCCGCGATAGCCTCAGACTGTGGCCGTTGTTTCAGCCCTTGCTGGAACAACAGCTGCGGGGCTCCTCGTTCGGTCGGCACCTGGCCGGGATGGAGATGCGGGCCGTGACAACCGAGGCGACCCGGCTGATGCAACAGGAACCGCGCACGCTCGCCCAACTGGCTCACCTGCTTCATCAGCACTGGCCGGATCGGGACGCGACCTCGCTTGCCTATGCCATTCGGCACCTCGTGCCCGTGGTCCAGGTTCCGCCGCGAGGCGTCTGGGGGAAGAGCGCGCCACCCACGTGGACCACGGTCGATCTGTGGTTGGGTCGGTCGGTGATGCGGCCGGAGCCGTTGGACCGGCTCATCCTCCGCTACCTCACGGCCTTCGGGCCCGCCTCGATCTCAGACATGGCGTCATGGTCCGGGTTGACCGCTCTGCGGCCGGCCTTCGAGCGACTGCGTCCCGACCTGCGGACCTTTCGCGACGAGAGCGGGCGCGAGTTGTTCGACGTTCCCGACGGACCCCTCCCTGACGCCGATACCCCGGCGCCGCCAAGATTTCTGCCTGAGTACGACAACGTCGTGCTCGGTCATGCTGATCGGACGCGTGTCATCGGCTTCGAGTATCGGTATGCCATTGGTGGCGGGATGTTTCTGCTCGACGGCCAAGTCGCCGGCATCTGGCGCATCAAAGAAGTAAGGGGACGTGCCCGGCTGACGGTCTCGTCCTTCAGGCCGCTGAAGAAGGCGGATCGTGAGGCACTGGCTCAGGAGGGTGAGCGGCTCCTTGCCTTCGCCGCTGCGAAGGCCTCGACGCACGAGACCGCCTTCGTCGTTGCTCCTCCAAGAGACTCATGGCGTTGATCACGCGGCGCCTACCACCGACGATGTCGCGGGAACGGGCTTCTCGGAGGAGGAACTGCTCAAACTGGTCGATATGCGCAACGGCCGGTAGAAGGCGAGCGTCGGCTCCCTGCCACACCAGCGCATCGGCTACAACTATGGCCGAAGCAAAGGCAGTAGATCTCCAGTATTCGGCGTCGAACGCGCCGAGGTCGCGACGGCAAGACTGGCGAGCGGCCGTGTGATGACCGTCGTGGCAGCGCCGGTAGTGACGCGGATTCGTTTGACACCAGGGCCGGCAGCGTGCATGCTCAAGCGCATGAGTCAATTGGAGCAAGCCCGGCCGCTGGACATCGTCCTGGCCGAGGACGATCCGGACCTGGCAACGCTGAACCAGGCTGTCCTCGAGGGCGCGGGCCACCGCGTTGAGGTCGCCACCGATGGCGCCGAAACTCTCGAAGCGGTCCGGAAGACCGAGCCGGATCTCCTGATCCTCGACATGGAAATGCCGCGCGGGGATGGCCTCGACGTTCTCGAGGAACTCAGGGCAGAGCCGGCAACGGTCGATCAGCCAGTGATCGTGTTGTCGAATAAGACGTTGTCAGCGGGCGAAGAGCGACGCCTGGTCAGTCTGGGGGTGATCGACTTCCTCGCCAAATGGAAGGTCGACCCACGGCTCCTTGTGGGATGGATCAGGGGATGGGCAGCCAGCCATGTTCGTCGCTACTCGCCACGCGCGAGGCGCCGCTAAATCAGCTTATACAATTAGTTTATACGAATACACTAAGAAGTTATGACACTCTGAATGGGTGGTGTCCCCAACCGTTCACGGTTTTGAACTTCACGTGCCGCGCGAACTGAGCGTCTGGTTTTCCACGATTCGGCTGGGAGCTAGGCAGTTCGGTCGCAACGACCCGGAGACCTCGGCTAGCCGCGGTCGGCGCGGCCGGCGCCAGCGTACCGCCCCGCGAGTTCGGTTCGGGAGCGTACGCCGGTCTTGCGGTAGATCCGTGTGAGGTGCGCCTCGACGGTCTTGATGGTGATGAAGAGCTGGGCCGCGACTTCGCGGTTCGTTTGTCCCGAGGCGACGAGCGCAGCGACGCGCTCCTCCGTCGAAGTCAGGTCGCGGTCGCGTCGCGGCCGGGGATAGGCGCGCCGGAACTCGTCATCGGTTCGCTTCTGCCAGAGAGGCGCGCCGAGTTCGCCGAAGATTCGGTGCGCGTCGCGGAGGGCCTCGGCGGCGAGGCGGCGCTCCCCGAGGCGTGCGTGAGCGGCGCCGAGCGTTCGGTCAGTGTGTGCGAGCTCGTACGGCGCGCCGATCGCTGCGAACCCGGCTCGTGCCCGCTCGAGCAGGGTGATCGCGCCTGCAGGATCGCCGGCACCGAGGGTGACGATGCCATGGCAGCGTGCGGCGGCCGCTCGTGCCCAGGGGTGGTCGAGGGCGGCAGCGCGCTCGCCGAGCCACTCGGCGAGCCGTTCCGCATGGTCCAGCCTGCCGACCGCCGCAGCCGCCTCGGCGAGCTCGAACGCCACCGGCAGGAGGCCGGGCTCGCCGATCCCGGCCGCGTCGAGGATCGCCTGTCCGCGCGCCAGGTGCTCGTACGCCCTCCCGGGGGCCGCCTGCCCGAGCGCGAGTGACCCCCATGCCCACGCAGCCCCGACGATCAGCGAGGGGTCCCCGTTCGTGTCCCCGTAGGCGTGAGCGTCCGCAGCGTCGGTCTCAGCCTGCGCGGCTTCCCCGCGCCGCGCGGCGAGCAGGGCCCGGAGACAGAGGAGATTGACTCGCCAATGATCGGTCGCCTCGGACAGGCCCGCCTCGATGTCGCGCTGCGCCGCCTCCCAGCGGCCGCAACGCAGCTCGAGTTCCCCGAAGAAGCGGTGCATCCACATCAGAACGGCGTCCTCGCCAGCGCGGCGCGCGCGCTCGCGACTTGTCTCGAAAAGCGCCCGAGCGCCGTCGAAGTCTCCGCGTGTCATGAGTGCGCGGCCGAGCGCCACAGCGGGATCCGCATAGGCCGAGCCGGTATCGCCCTGCAGTGTGAGGGCGCGCTCCAGGTGCGCAAGCGCGCCCGGCAGTCCCCGCTGGTTGTCGATCGTGCCGCGGGCCGTCAGCGCGAACACGAGCGGCAGCGCCTCCTCAGCCGAGGCGGCGGCCGCTACGCCTCGTTCCGCCTCCTGCGCGGCGGCCTCTAGATCCCAGCCCCAAATCCCGAGCGTCCACGCGAGCATGGTCAGCGTCCGTGCTCGGACGACGGCGTCACGGGCGTGTGTGAGCGCCTCGCGCAGGCGCTCCACGCAGGCCGCGTTCTCGAAGTCGAGAAGCGAGCGGAGTATCAGGACGCGGGCGCGGTCGTCACCCGCGATCTCGCTCGCGAGCAGATCGTCGAGCTCGCGCGCGGTCTGGCGCGGGACAGATGCTCCGCGAGGCCCCGGACGATTGGCCGCGACCAGGTACGTCGCGTACGCGAGTGCGCGGCGAGCGCGGTCTGCGGCCTCCACCGCCGTAAGCCGGAGGGCGTGGCGGGCGAGTTCGGCCGCCGCCTCGGGTGTGCCGCGCGCCGCTGCGCGCGTCGCGGCCGCGTCGAGAACACTGGCTACGGCTTCATCGGGCGTGGTGGCTGCCAGGGCGAGGTGGCGGGCGCGCTCCTCCTCATCTTCGGCGATCTCGGCAGCGTGGTACTGAAGCTCCCGCCGCTGGATCGGCGCGACCTCCGCGTAAACGGCCGACGCGAGCAGCGGGTGCGCGAAGCGCACGACGCCGTCCGTATCGACGTCCAAGACCGCGTGTGCAAAGCCGATGTCGACAAGCCGGCGGGCGTGTCCCTCGGACACAAACGCGCGCCCAAGCTGTGCGAGGGTCGGCCGCTCGAGGATCGCGACCAGGCGCGCCAGCGGCATGAGCTCGGTCGGCAGCGACGCCACCCGCGCGCGGACGAGCTCATGCAACGAGTCCGGTACCGGCAGCGGCGCCCCCGCGCCGTCGGCATGATCGGATAGCGCCCGCGCAAGCTCGAGCGCGAACATCGGGTTGCCGCCGGACGTGCGGTGGACCCGTGCGAGCAGCGGCCTCGGCAGTCGCACGCCCAGCCGGGTCCGCACGAGTTGATGGAGCGCGCCCGCCGTGAGGGCACCGAGCTCGATCTCGGTGAAGCCGCTCGGCCCGAGCGCGTCCTCCAGCGCCAGGGGATTCGCGTGTCCCGCCTCCGCACGCAAAGTCGCGAGCACGGCGACTGGCGCTTCTTTGAGGCGGCGCACCGCGAACGCGAGCACGCGCTGCGATCCGGCGTCGAGCCATTGCGCGTCGTCGATGGCCACCACGACCGGCGCGCTGGTCGAGAGGGACCGGAGCACCTCGAGCACCGCGCGCGAGAGCGTCAACGGCTCCGCCGGCTGCTCCGGCGGCTCCTCCAACCCGAGCGCCACCGCAAGCGCCCGCCGCTGCGGGACAGGAAGCCGGCCGGCCACCTCGCCGAAAGGCAATTCCAGCAGATCGACGATCGCGCTGAGCGCGAGCGGCATCTCGACCTCGACACAGCGCGTGACCAGCACCCGTGCACCCCCCTGCGCCGCGGCGTCGAGGCCCCAGCGCCACAACGCCGTCTTGCCGATTCCCGGCCCGCCTCGGACGACGACGGCCCGCGCGCCCTTTTCCAGTTCCTCCAGAACCTCGCGCAGCCGCGCCGTCTCCGTCTCACGGCCGACCAGGTCGAGCAAAGGCGCCTCCACCCGTCGATTGTCCCGAACTAGCCGACAGACTTCCCCGCCGAAATGTGGGGGTTCCCCGGACGCGCCCGCGGGGCCGACCGCCCACACTCGACAGTGAGCAACGCGCCGCGTTGCGGAAGAAGTACCGAAAGGAGGAGATCATGCGACCAGTTCAACGTCTGTTCGGAGGCAGCTTACTGCTCAAGCTCGGGCGGGCTGCGGCGATCATAACGCTTGTGGCGGCCGGGGCCACCACGCTTTCGTCTGCGGACGCGTCCTCGAAAATGGACGCGGCGGGTACGGTGGCGGTCACGGACCGCGCGGTCTTGATGAGCTATCACGACGGCAAAAACGTGGTTCAGGAACGCTTTGTCCACCGCGTGCTCACGGGCACCTTTTCCGGCTCCGAGGTTGGCATCGTGCACTACGTCATCCATCCCGACGGGAGCGCCACCATAACGGGGGCCGACACATGCACCTGCACGATCCAGGGGCGCACCGGTACGGTCACGTTCAGGGATCGCGGGACGGTGAGCTCGGCCGGCATCATCGACGTCTACCGGAAGAGCATCGACTCGACCGGCGGCCTGGCCGGGATCCAGGCGACGATGAGGATAACGGGCCCGGTTGCTGCCCCCGCCCAGGCGTACACCGGCAGCTATGAGTTCGGCGACGCGGACGACTGACTGATGCGAGGCGGCTGCAGCCGCCTCGTTTCTATCTTTCCGTTTGGGTCGATCAGTTGAATCACCGGCTGGGTCCAGGCCCGGACCACTTCAAGCCAGCAGACGAGTCGTCATGGTCGAACAGATTCGCTCGTAAGTCGGTTGAAGACTTGTTTAATAAGTGTCCCCAACCGTACAAGTTATGAACTTCACCTGGCAGCCGAACTAAGCGTCTGGTACTCGACGGCTGGCGCTTATGCAGACGCGGCCAGGAAATCGAGCAAGCGGGGCCATGCCTGCTCGCGCGCCTTGGGGTTATCTTCCCTCGTTACGCCATCCGAGTCCGTCACGGGCAAGTACGGAACGAGGGCGCCCACGCCGTGGCCGCCATCGGGATAGCTGAGCAAGACATGCTTCTGCGAGGCATGGTGCTCCACGAGCCGCGTGATGATGGCATCGGCGTAATCGCATGACCTCCAGAGGCGATCCACCCCGCCGCAATCGAGGAACACCGGTCCGTTAATCTTCTCAACGGCGATCTCTGCGTTTGGATCGTCGGTCGGGTGGGGCGAGTTGAACTCATGCGTGTACGGCAGAGGCTTGCCGCCAACGGTCCATACGGCGCCATCGCAACTCAGGCTGCAAAGGGAGACATCGCTCGGCACGAGGGCGATAACGCCCTGGACGAGATCTGGGTAATGAACTCCCAGCAGCAGCGCCGCCTCGCTGCCTCGTGAAACGCCGTAGGTGAAAACGTGAGCAGGGTCGACGCCGGGCTGTGCTCGAAGCCAGGTTAATGCCTTGACGAAGTACTCGAGAGGAATGTTTGAAAGCGTTTTCGGCAGGCCGGGCGCTCCGAAGTACGCGATCGCGAGAGCCGGGTAACCATGAGAGGCGAGAAGTCCCGCCGTCAGCGTCCCACTCAGCCCTCCTTCGGAGCCACCGAAGACAAGAATGGCTGGTCGCCTCGTGCCGTTGTCAGCGGGGGCCTGGTAAACGCCTAAGAACCCTTGATCGGATAGTTCCTCGTGGCGTGTAACCACATGCGGATCGACCCAGAGCCGCTCTACCGCTTCGCTGCTGACCACTTTTCCATCCAGTTCAACGGTGAGTGCCACCCGCTCGCCGTCCTTTACCGGATGGAAGATGCCGAGCGAGCCAGCCGATGTCGGAGCCATCGACCGGAAGAGCCCCATGGCATCAGCACCGTGATACGAACCGGAAATCGGTGCTGCGTTGCCCAGATCCACCTTGCCGCTGGCGTCGGCGTCCAATGTAGCAGTCGACGTCCAAACGTAGCCCTGTGCGTCGGTCGTCCTCGCCCGAATGGTTACGCGCTGATGCGCAGAGAGGCCGCCCAGCGTGATCTTGAACGGCACGTCTAGGTTCGCGCGCAGAGGGCTCACGCTGATTTGCGGGTGCTCGCTAGAACCCTGGGTGCAACCCCCGAGAACCAGCAAAAGAGCCACACCTGCAGCTAGCGTCGACGTGCGACTGGCCCGGGTACCGATCAAGCCGTTGCTCGCCTTCCCGGAGGTGCTCGATTGGTCCAACGCGGCGACACCTACTCCCATAGTCTAGCCAGATATGCAGGGTGAGGGTCGTGTCCCCAACCGTACAGGTTATGAACTGAAGCTGGGCTCCTGGTATTGGAAAATCGAACTCCAGGGGGCCCTCCGGGGAGGTCAGCGGACCCCCGAGCGACGCCTCTAAAATCCAGCGCCGCCGCCAGGCGACTGTAGGTGTCCCGGGTGGGGATCGATGTGAACCGTCCACCCGCGCAGGTCGCGCCTAAGGGCCTCGTCCCAGAGGTTCAGGTGGTCGACCGCGATCTGGTTCCCCTACCACTTTGTGAGGTTCAGGATCTCGATCCCGCACTAGCTCAGTTGGTCGGCATCACACGCGCCGACCGGCGGCACCCAGCCGGCCCCAGCCCCGGCGAGGAGGCCGCCCACGAGTCCGACGGTCGCGGCGATGATCGGAGCGATGAGCAGGTGCGAGGCCGCGGCGTTGAACTGGTTGGCGATGGCGAAGGCCGTAACGTCCCCCCAGCGGCTCCGCAGGAAATCCGGGTCGGCGGCTATGTTCTGAGCCAGGCGCGGGAGCGACGTGAACGCCAGCACGAACCCGAAGGAGGTCGTGATCACGACGCAGGCCATCGCTCCCCATACCGCCGCGAGGATGCCGAGGGGCAACGAGCGTGTCCGGCGCGCGATATAGGTGCCAGCCGCCGCCCACACCGCGAACGCGCCCAGCAGGAGGGGCGCGGAAGCCAGCAGGCTGGCACCTCCGGACAGGTCGGCAAAGGTTTCGACCGCAAGGTTCAGAATCCACAGCGAACCGGTGATCAGTCCAGCCAGTGTGCCGTACGTAAGCGCCGTCGTGCGACCAGGGTTTGATTCCGTGGTGACCGCAACTACGACGCCGGCGTAGCCCAGTAGTACCGCGACGGGCTCGACGACATAGGTCAAGCTGTCGGGCTCCTTGAGGACCGGCGCGTATAGCAGGACCCGACCGCCCATCAGGCCGAGGTCAAGAAGGATTCCACCCAGCAGCGCCCGGCGGAGGATGGGCGCGAAGCGCGCGATCACGAGGGAATGGTATGCCCCTTTCGGGGCCCTCATTTATCTCTCGCGCTTAGAGAGGAGCCACGCCCTGGTGGCCCAGCCCGGTTCAAAACTTGTTTTGACGGGGCCTCGCCCCACACGAGTGGCGCGTAGTGCCACACGAGCGTTTGAGAGGTTGGTGTCCCCAACCGTACAGGTTATGAACTCCGCCTGCCCGAGTTTGAGCGCCTGGTTCCTACGATTGGGCTGACCAGGCGGCGACCGTGAGCAGACGGTCGGCGGACGCTTGAAGATGCGGGGTCGCTGGCGAAGGTTAGGATTCAGAGATGGCTGATGTCGAGAGCAACAAGGCCGTGGTTCGCGAACACTTCAAGGCCTTGGCTTCCGGCGACTTCAGCGACCTGGAGCGTATTCATCACCCTGACGGCCGGAATCACGCGCCAGCGTCATTCGACTTGTCGGACTGGCCTTCGGAAGGCAAGCCATTCGGCCCTGAGGAGGCTAAGGCAACCTTCGAATGGCTCAGGGTTGGCTTCCCCGATTTAATGGTGACGATAGAGGATTTGATCAGCGAAGACGATCGGGTTGTTGCGAGGATCCGATTGGTTGGTACGCAAACGGGAAGTGTTGGCCCGCTGCCGCCTTCGGGGAGGAAGACCGACGTCGAGCACATTCATATTTTTCGCCTAGATGGCGGCCGCATCATTGAGCACTGGGCGGTTCGCGAAGACCTCAAAGGCATGCTGCAGACTGGTGTAATCAGTCCGCCCGGACCCTCCCGACAGGCCAAGCCCGCTGCTCCGACAACCTGATAAACGGCTCAGCGGCAAGGGAGAGTTCGGAGAGTTCGCCGAACCCGGTCCAAAATTCGTTTTGAGTGGTGTCCCCGACAGGATTTGAACCTGTGCTCCTGGCTTCGGAGGCCAGTGCTCTATCCAGGCTGAGCTACGGGGACATCGGAGAACGGACCTCGATTATAAGGAGGCCTCTCGGGGTCAGCAGACCGCGACCTACCTTACGAATTCCGTTACGGAATGTCACCCCACCGCGTCCGGTGCCTTCCTAAGCTGAATTCGGAGCGGCTCGTCAAGGAACCTGGCCCCTCCCTGGAGGTGCAACCGTGCGGCGTCTTTTCAACCCGTGGACTCTTCTCGCCATCGCCTCCGCAATCGTGGCCTGCGCCGAAGCTGCCTGGCCGAACCCCTAACGAGGGGCTTTTCATGTCAACCGCGCCTCGCTAGACTGTAATCCGTGCTTACCAAGGGTGGGAGGGGGCGTCCTCGCCAGGAACCCTCTCCCCCGCCCACCTCGCTGGGCTTACGGATCCGGAAAGCCCGTCAGGAGATGGGCTTGAGCCTGGCGGCCGTGGCCGGGGCCGACTTCAGCCGGGCCTTCCTCAACCAGGTCGAGCTGGGTCGCGCGCAGCCGTCGACGCACTCCCTCCAGATCATCGCGCGGCGCCTGCAGCAACCCATCGACTATTTCCTCGAGGGGCCGGAGGTTTCGGCGGCCGCCGTCGAACTGAGCCTGGCGGAGGCGGAGGTACGCCTCCATCAGGGCGACACGAGCCGCGCCGAATCCTTGATGACCACGGTCCTCGGCCGCGAGATCCCGCAGCAGGTGCGAACCCGCGCGCAGATGATCCTGGCCGGCGCCCTCATCCGCCGGGGCGCGGCCACCGACGCCATGCCGGTCCTCACCGAGGCCGTTGCGGCGGCGGAACACGCTGACGCGCCGGCCCTCCTCGCCGAGCTCTACGACTGGCAGGGGCGCGCCTACTACGCGATGCGCCGCCCCCATGAGGCCGGAAAATCTTTCGACCAGGCCCTCGATCTCTACCAGCAGGCCGGGCTGACGGACCCGGTCCTCAAGGCGCGCATCCTCGGGCACCGCGCCAACCTGCACTATGTCGCGGGCCAGCCCGAAGAGGCAATCGCGTCGTATTCCGAGGCGATCGCTGCCGCCGAGCAGGTTCTTGACCTCCCGGCACTGGCCGGCATATACGAAGGCCTGGCCATGTCCTTTCAGCAGACGGGACAATATCCGCGGGCGCTCTCGTATGCGCAGAAGAGCCTCCGGATTTTCGAGACGCTGCAGGATGTCCGGATGACCGGCCAGTTGCGACTCAGCATGGCGGACATGCTGCTGCGGCAGGGACGTGCCGCCGAGGCCGAAGGGATCTTTATGGAGGGCGCGGCGCTGCTCCGTCGCCTGGGCGAGCGCGAGCTCTTGCCGATGCTGGTCGCGGGCATGGCGGAGGCGGCCCTTGAACAGGACGCCCTCGATCGTGCGGCCGCGCTCGTCGATGAGGTGATCGACCTGGCCACGCGCTCCAGTGATCCGATCGCCTCGGTCGCAGCGCACCGGGTAGCGGCCCGCGTTCATCACGCCCATGGGCGCCACGAGATCGCGCACCGACATTTCGAACGCGCGCTGGCGGTCGCCGAGGGCGTGGACAGTCCCGAGCTACGCGCTCGGGTCGCCTACGATTACGCGCGCGCGCTCGAGGCGGAGGGGGATACCCGGCAGGCGGCGGCGCGGTTTCGGGCCGCCTACGAGGCCGGCAGGCTGTAATCGTGGGTGCAAATGTCCGTAAGTACCACTTGACACGGACAAAATGAGTCAGCCATAATGGCGACCACGGATGGTGGTGTCGCCGTCAGGCGATCCCCCCGCCACTGTCCGGCGGGCTTAACGACGCCGTGTTTTATTAGATCGCGTTCTGCGATAGACTGATCACACACAGTCAAGGGGGATACATGGACGGTTATTCACGAAAGGTCGGAGCCAGGCTGCGGAGCCTCCGGAAGCAGCGTGGTCTCACCCTCCAGCAAGTCGAGGTGCTCTCGAACAAACGTCTCAAAGGTTCGCTGCTGGCGGCCTACGAGCGCGGCGACCGCAATATCTCGGTGACGCGCCTGGCCCAGATTGCGACGCTCTACAGCGTCCCCGTCAACCAGTTGCTGCCGGAGGAGATGGAGCCAACCGCGGAGCCGGCGCTTCCGCCCAAGCTGGCCATCGACCTCAACCAGCTGCAGGGCCTGCCGGAACGCCAGGGCTCTATTCTGGCCCGCCACGTCGCCCGCCTCCAGCAGCAGCGGCACGACTTCAATACCGCCGTGGTGACGCTGCGCGGGGACGACCTCGAGCAACTGGCCGCCGCCTACAAGACCACACCGGAGATGCTGCGCCGCTCACTCCAGGAATGGGGTGTCTTCAAACAGGGCCAGCAGCCGGGACCGGCCCGTCCCGAGGTCGAGCACGAGCGGCGGAGCGACGAGCCGGAAAGCTGAGCCCGCCCGGTTAGAACGGGATCTCGCCCTGCGGTGTCCCCGGTTCCGGCTCGCGGCGCGCACGTAATTCGGCAACACTGGCTGGATGCGGGGGCTCCTCCCCGCTTGATTCATCCCGCACCGGCAGGCTTTCGATCCGCTGACGAGCCTCATCCAGCTTGCGCTCGCAGAGCTGCAGGTACTCGCGACCTCGCGCGACCGCCTCGATCGCCGCTTCGAGGCTGAGACTGCCTTCCTCCAGCGCCCGCAAGGTCTGATCCAGCTGCGCCAGCGCCTGCTCGTAGGTGAGCTGCGGATCCACGGCGGTCACCGGGTCACCTCCTCCACCCGGCAATCGAGCCGGCCCGCGGCAAGCAGGACCTTCACCGGCTGCCCCTCCTCGGTCTCAGCCGCGGCGCGGATGATCCGGCCGTCAACGCCGTCCACGCAGATGCTGTAGCCCCGACCCAATGTCTGTTCCGGACCGAGCGCGCGAAGCCGCGCCGCGCGGTTGTCGAGACCTCGGCGGTAATCACGCAGGGCGCGGGCGATCCTCGTCGACAGCTGCTCATGCCCGCCCTCCGCCAGCCCGCGACCGGTGGCGATCCGGCGGCTCGTCAATTCAACGGCATGCGCCAGGCGCCGATGGCATTCCTTGAGCGCCCGCTCGCGTCCACGCAACACCTCCACCGGGTTGCGCTGATGGAGCAAGCGGACCAGGTTCGCCAGTCGCTCGCGACGGCGCTCGGCCGTGTCGCGCGTCAGCCGTTCGAGCGTGCGACGCCGGGCCTCGAGCTGGTGTCCGGGCGCGATCAGGACGGTCCGCCCCGCTCGTTGCATGCGCTGACCACGGTCACCGAGCTGGCGTAAAAGGTCCGACTTCTTCGGAACCACGAGCTCGGCGGCGGCGGTCGGCGTCCGCGCCTCCTTGTCTGCGGCCAGGTCGGCCAGCGTTCGATCCGACGTGTGGCCAAGCGCGGTGATGACCGGAATGCGCATTGCCTGGATGGCCCGCACGACCGGTTCCTGATTGAACGCCATCAACTCCTCAAAGCTCCCGCCCCCGCGGGCGACGATACAGACGTCGGCGACGCCGTCGCGATCGCACTGGCGCAGCGCCGCCACCAGGCTCCGCTGCGAGGCCACGCCCTGGACGAGGGCCGCGTACACGACCAGCGGGACGTTCGGAAAGCGCTCCCAGATCGTCTGCTGCAGGTCGTGGATGACGGCGCCGCTGGGTGACGTGACGAGCGCCACGCACCGCGGCAGGAATGGCAGCGGTCGTTTTCGTTCGAGCGCAAATACCCCTTCGGCCTGCAGGCGGCGCTTCAACACTTCGATCGCTTCACGCAACTTGCCCGCCCCGTCGTAGTCGAGCTTGGTCACGACCAGGTTGACGCGGCCCGAGAGCGCGTGGTAGTCCACCTGACCGGTCACGACGAGTTCCTGGCCATTCTCCGGAAGGAATGGCATCCGTCGCGCCGTCCCACTGAAGACGACCGCGCCAATCGCCGCGGAGGCGTCTTTTAGCGTGAACCAGACATGCCCGCTCCGCTGTGATACGCCGCTGACCTCTCCCTTGACGAAGACGCTCTGGAAGCGCGACGCGAGCAGGTCGTGGATCCGCCCATTCAGCTCCAGGACGGTCAGCGGCTTGATCGCCTCGTCCGGACGGATCGCCATCAGGGCACCGCCTCGGCCAGATTGGCGTCAGGCCGGTAGAGCGCGCGCTCCACGGCCCGGCGCAGGGCCTGGAGCTGAGCGGTCTCATCGGTGAAGACCCGCAGCAGCGTAGTCCGGATCGGCAGGCGTCGGAAAAGGTCCGCCACGGCGCTCCGTTCCACCGCCCGGCTCACCGGATTGTAGATATTGACCGGAAACGGATCGGCCAGGGGATTCTGAGCACGTGGATCGACCGACGCGAGGTCGACCTCGATCGAAACGTGCTTCAGCGACGCCGGCAACGCCTCCCTGATCCGGGCTACATAGTCCTCGGGCTTCGGATCCATGAAGGCGGCCGGAGGATTCGTGAACTCGTAGTAATCCTCGAAGATCAGGCGCCACTTCAACTCGCGCCGAACGATTCGGGCCCACTCCAGCGACAGCTCGCGGCGCCGGCCTTCCTCGTGCTGCCAGTGATCGACCGTATCGATCAGCGACCAATCGGTCAGCTCCCGGTAGGCATCAAGGTGGTCGAGGGGATTGCCGGGCAGGATCTCGTCGATCGTCTCGGAAAAGATCTCGCGCATGTGCAGGTCGATTCGGCGCACCGTCCGGTGATAGTAGATGTTGTTGTAGAGGTAGAGGCGCGCATTCAGAAACATCAGGAGGGCCTGGGCCCCGTGCTGGTGCAGCAACATGCCCTGCTCGTCGATGAACGAGTAGTGGATCAACCGCTGCACGTCGACCGGTCCGACCTTGACGCCGCACATGTAGGCGTCGCGAGGGACGTAGTCCAGGTTGTCGGCCGTGTACATGCCGTTCAGGACCGGCTTCAGCAATCGCACCCAGCGGGGCCCGGGCGGCCCGGGCAGCTCAGGTTCGGCGATCAGTTCGGCTATCCACCGCGGGTCGATCCGCTCGCCGGGCTCGAAGGGCCCGTTTGGTCCCGCGTCAAGCGCGCCGATGATGGGCGCCAGCCTGGTTTCGATCAGGGCCCGGCCGATTACCTCGTGGTCGATCCCGAAGCGGTCCAGGTAGTTCTGATCGAAGAAATGACCGAACGGCCCGTGACCGATGTCATGGAGCAGGCCGGCGACCCGAAGCGTTTCCTCGACGCAGGAGGCTGACGGCACATCGCCCGCGACCAGCTTCAGGTTCGGGTAGAGCTGCCGCGCCCATTCGCCGCTGAGGTGCATCGCCCCGAGCGCATGCTGGAAGCGCGAATGCTCGCCACCCGGGAATACCCACCAGGCTGATTGCAGCTGATGGATCCGCCGCGTCCGCTGGAGCCAGGGATCGTCGAGCAGATCCTGCTCGGCCGCGCTGTCCGCGTGGACCCGCTTGGTGATCTTGATATACCCGTGCAGCGGGTCCGCCATCAGGTTTACGGCGTCGTACTGACGCGCCAGATCGCTCATCGGACAGGCTGATTTTATGGCGTACGATGAAATCGATGGAGCGGGCGGTCATCATCGACGCGCTGCGCACGCCGATCGGACGGTACGGCGGCGCCCTCCGCGATGTTCGCCCCGACGACCTGGCCGCGCTGGTGGTCAAGGAAGCGGTCGCGCGAACCAGGATCGACCCGACGAGCATTGAGGACGTGTACTTCGGCGATGCGAACCAGGCGGGTGAGGATAACCGGAACGTCGCGCGGATGGCCGTCCTGCTCGCCGGCCTGCCGGTCGAGATTCCGGCTGCGACCATGAATCGCCTTTGTGGCTCGGGACTGCAAGCGATCGTGTCGGCGACCCGCGAGCTAGAGACGGGCAACGGCGACGTCTTTCTCGCCGGCGGCGTCGAGAGCATGACGCGCGCCCCCTACATCCTCGAAAAATCGCAGCACGAGTTTTCCCGCGGCCCGCAGACGTTGCACGACAGCACCATCGGCTGGCGCATGACCAACCCCCGCCTGGCGGCGGCTTATCCCCCGATTAGTCTCGGCCAGACGGCCGAAAAGGTGGCGCGCCAGTATGGGATTAGCCGAGAGGCCCAGGACCAGTTCGCGTTGCAGAGTCACGAGCGGGCGGTGGCGGCGCAACGGGCCTGCCGATTCAAGGACGAACTGGTGGCCGTCGCACGGAGCGATGGCTCCCGCCTGGAGACCGACGAGGGCCCGCGCCCGGATACCACGTTGGACAAGCTCGCCAGCCTGAAGCCCGCCTTCGAGGCGGGCGGGTCGGTCACGGCTGGCAACTCATCGCCACTCAACGATGGGGCGGCCTGCACCGTGCTGATGACGGAAACGCGGGCAGCGCGGCTCGGGCTCCGTCCGCTGGCACGGATCCTCGCGGCTGCCAGCGCCGGGGTGGACCCATCTCTGATGGGCCTTGGGCCGATCCCGGCCGTCAAGAAGGCGCTCGCCCGCGCCGGGCTGCAGGTTGCCGACCTCGACCTCGTCGAGCTGAACGAGGCCTTCGCCTCCCAGGCGCTGGCCTGCATCCGTGATCTCGAGCTCGATCCTGACCGCGTCAATCCCAACGGGGGGGCGATCGCCCTCGGGCATCCCCTGGGGGCAAGTGGCGCCCGGATCACCGCCACCCTCGTGCACGAACTGGCGCGGCGACGGGCTCGCTATGGTGTGGCGACGATGTGCATCGGGGTTGGGCAGGGGATCGCGCTCGTCGTCGAGAATCTCCAGCGCTAGCGCCCGGCGCCGGAGCGCAAGAGCGTTAACAGGTTGCGACACCTCGGTCGCCTCGTGGGGACTGCCCTGGCGCACAATCAATTCGGAGACCGGTATGGTGGTCGTAACCCGGCGTTTACCGCGGCGACCATGGGCCCTCGCGTTCGCGGGAGCGCTATTCCTGCTCACCGCCCAGGGCGCCCTGGCCGACTCTACCGCCCCCTCGCAGGTTGATGCGCTCTGGAACCAGCCGCAGGGCACCCGGGTCGACAGCGCCTTCTACGTCGTCCAGTCGTGGTGGGACGGGCTGGTTCGGGTCGCCGAGCGCGATCCTCGGAAGCGTGGCCTGCAAGAACTTTCCCGGGCGAATGAGGACCTGCTGAACGCGTACACGCTCCTTGAGGAGGCGCGCAACGATCCGGGCCCGCACCCGGTCCCGGTTGTCGACCCATTCCTCTCCGGAACCTACGGCTTCATCACCGGGGTGCACGTCGAGGCGCCGATCGGCTCCGTGGTCGGCTGGCTCAACCAGGCTGCGCTCCACGTCGAGGGACGCGGATCCACGGAGACGATCATCACAAACCTGATTCGCGATTACGGCGTGCAGAACAGCCGAGCGCAGCGTGATCTTGCCTCCGCCAG
>JALYYC010000026.1 GCA_030946755.1 Candidatus Dormiibacterota bacterium | reverse complement strand
GCGCCTGGTCTGTCTTCGCCCGATCGCCAAGCGCCGCAATCGCCTCACCAGACGGCTCGGCCCGCAACACCAGGCCGGCAGCCTGGGCGCGAGCCTGGAACCGCTCCGCCAGGTCGTCCATGAGACGAATGATCGAGAACGGTTCGCGCTCGACGCGTATCTGTTCGGCGTCGAGGGCGGATAGCTGGGCCAGGTTGACCAGGATGGCGGCAAGCCGCTGGGACTCCTCCAGGACCCGGTCCATGAAAACCCGACTGTCGCCGTCCGGCGGCAATTGCGCGGCGAGCGTCTGGGCAGCCAGGTCGAGACCGGCCAGCGGGGTGCGGAGTTCGTGGGAGAGATTGGCGACGAATTGCTGCCGGACGGTCTCGAGATGGCGAAGCCGCGTCGCGTCTCGAACGACAATCCCCAGAGCCGGGCCCGAGACAAGTGGTGCGGCACGCACGGTCAGCGCTCGACCCGTTACCGGCATGAGGATCTCGAGGACCTCTCCGCGGCCGGTCTCGGCGACGCGCGCCACCAGCGCGTCGATCCGGTGATCGCGAACAACCTCGACGAGCGCCCGGCCCACCGATTGTTCGGGCGCGTCGAAGAGGCGGCCCGCAGCCGGGTTGAGCCAACTGACGACGCGTTCGGGCCCGACGAGCAGGACGGCGTCCTCGATGCGTTCGAGCATCTCGACAAGATCGAGTCCGTCGGATGCGTTCACGTGATCGGACGGCACGGGCGGATCTGATCGCTTCCGCCAGGGTGGCGTCATGACTCCGAATCTAACAACTCGGCCAATGAGAGTTGGGTCCGGGCGGTGACGGCCAAACGTTGTCAAGCGTTAATCAGGCCGTCCCACATCCTTAACGGCGTGGATCCGATAATGAGCGCGGGGTGTGAGGCACAGCTGAACCTCATCCGTTTGCGGCTAGGGAAGGAGGACACATGAATCCACGACGATTGGTGGCAACCATGGCGACGATGGGCCTTGTGGGTGCAGCGGTCGCGGCAGGTCCGGCGGCTACCGGCGCGCGGTCGAGCGACGATGCAGGTTCCGGCGCCAGAACGGCAACGCCGATCCAGCATCTGGTCGTCATCTTCCAGGAAAATGTTTCCTTCGACCACTACTTCGGCACCTACCCGTGGGCCTTAAACGCGTCGGGTCAACCCGCGTTCCATCCGAGCGGGAGTACGCCGACGGTGAACGGGCTATGCGGCCCGCCGTTCCAGCCACGCTCGACAGAGGACTCGAACCAGCGGGCAACGAGCGGCAGCCTTCCGTGCGATCCGCAGGCGCCGCTGCTGACCGCCAACCCGAACCTAAGCAACCCACAGCGCCTGGACCGGTCGCAGAGTCACACCTGCAGCCAGGATCACACCTACAGCGACGAGCAGGCCGCCTACCACAGCGGGCTCATGGATAAGGTGGTCGAGTTCGAGAGCAGCAAGAGCGCAGGCGCTCCGAAAGACCTTGGCTCGTGCCTCGCGACCGCTAGCAACCCGCCGACCCCACAGCCGGCGACGCCCGGCAATTTCGCGGTGATGGATTACTACGACGGCAATACCGTGACCGCGATGTGGAACTATGCGAACCGCTTTGCCCTGAGTGACAACTCCTTTCAGACCCAGTTCGGTCCCTCCACCGTGGGCGCCGTCAACCTGATCAGCGGCAACACCTTCGGTTCCTACTGTCAGACCGGCGGCGCCTCGACCACCTTCGGCGTGGACGAGTCGGTGCCCACCGGGACGACGGCACCGACCTGCCCGGCCAGCCCGCCAACCCAGGGCGGTCCCTCAGGCCCCCAGGGCCCGATGACGATCGTCGGCGATCCACAACCGACCTATGACGTTTGCAGCAGTCGGGAAACCACCGCCATGGGTGGCCAGAACATCGGCGACCTGTTGAACGCGAAAGGCGTCAGCTGGGGATGGTTCACCGGTGGGTTCCACACGCCCGGCTTCGGCTCGCCAAGCGCCCCCGCCTGCCAGCAGAGGCACACCGCGCAGTACTGCAGCCCCACTCCATGCACACCGACGGCCGACTATATCCCGCACCACGAGCCATTTCAGTACTACGCCTCAACTCGAAATGCGCTGCACGCGCAGCCTGCCTCGGTCAACGAGATTGGCCACAACGGTCAGGCCAACCATCAGTACGATCTGACCGACTTCACCGCTGCGGCGAATGCCGGCAAGCTTCCTGCGGTCTCCTATCTCAAGGCTCCGGCTTACCAGGACGGGCACGCCGGCTACTCCACGCCGCTCGACGAGCAGGCGTTCGTGGTCCAGACGATCAATTTCCTCCAGCACCTCGACAGCTGGTCGAGCACGGCGGTCGTGCTCGCCTACGACGACTCGGACGGCTGGTATGACCACGTCGTGAGCCCGATCCTGATCCAGTCGCAAACGCCGCTCGACAGGCTCGCCGGTTCTGAGCTGTGCGGCACGAACACCAGGCAATCGCCACCGGCCCGAACGGGCGCCACGCCAGGCAGCCAGCAGGCCCGCTGCGGCTACGGACCGCGGTTGCCCTTGCTTGTGATCTCGCCGTATGCCCGTGGGAATGCGGTGGACAATACCGTGACCGACCAGTCTTCCATCCTTCGCTTTGTTGAGGACAACTGGCTCAACGATCAGCGCATCGGAAGCGGCTCGGCAGACGGGATCGCCGGTTCGCTTATCGGCATGTTCGACTTCGCCAATCCCAGGTTCGACCGCCTGATCCTGAACCCCACCACTGGACAGCCGTCCGGTGACGGGATCGGCGACAGGCAACAGTAAGTGGTGGCACCGGGATGCCCGAGCAGCGTTACGCTCGGGCATCCCAGCCGGCCCGTGCATCCAGCGGCACGGCCGCCTGACGCTAACCGCCTATTCTCTTGGGCGGAGGTGGTTCACCAATGAGACTTAGCATCGTTCCGGCAGAACGCCGGTTTTATGCACTGTTTTCGCGGCAGGGCGAGTTGGTCAGCGAGGCATTGTCGCAGCTCCGAAATGGGTTGCTGGAAGGGCAGACTCGCCATGCGCGGCTTCGTGAGATTGAACATGAGTGCGACGACGTGACCCACGACATCTACAACCTGATCAATGCCACCTTCGTGACGCCATTCGAGCGGGAGGACATCTACGATCTGGCCTCCTCGCTAGACGAGGTTGTCGATTTGGCCGAAGAGGTCTCCGACAAGATCGACCTGTACCGCGTGAATGAAATCTCCGCATCTGCCAAACGGATGGGCGAAGCGCTCGCCAAGGCGGGAACCGAGCTGGCCAAGG
>JALYYC010000256.1 GCA_030946755.1 Candidatus Dormiibacterota bacterium | reverse complement strand
AGCCAATTATGACCAGCGCCGAGATCCGCCAGCGTTTTCTCAACTTCTTCAAAGAGCGGGACCACAAGGTGTTGCCGAGCTCCTCCCTGATCCCGTTCGGCGATCCTACCCTCCTGCTCACCAGCGCCGGGATGGTGCAGTTCAAGCCCTACTTCCTCGGCCAGGCGGAGCCGCCGCAGCCACGCGCCGTCACCTGCCAGAAGGTGTTTCGGACGGTGGACGTCGAACTGGTCGGGCATGACGGCCATCACCTGACCTTTTTCGAGATGCTGGGGAACTTCTCCTTTGGCGACTATTTCAAGGAGAAGGCGATCCCCTACGCCTACCAGTTCCTGACGGAGGAGCTCGGGCTCGAACCTGACCGGCTCTGGGCCGGCATTCACAACGACGACGACGAGAGCTACCAGATCTGGACGACCAGGACCTCGATGCCACCCCAGCGCATCCGACGCTTCGGGGACGACTACAACTTCTGGGCGGCAGGCCCGACCGGGCCCTGCGGCCCGGACTCCGAGATCCACTATGACTGGGGCGAGGAGTACAGCTGCGGCCGGCCGGATTGTGGGCCCAACTGTGAGCACTGTGACCGCTTCCTGGAGATCTGGAACCTGGTGTTCATGCAGTGGGATCGTGACCCGGCAGGTAACCGAACGCCCCTCACGAGGAAGGGGATCGACACCGGCATGGGCCTGGAGCGCATCACGGCCGTGGTCAACCTTGAACGCAAGGGGGTTTTCGAAACCGACGTGCTCCGGCCCTTGATTGCCCACTGGGAAGAGCTGACCAGTCAGCCCTATCAAGCAGCCGAGCGCGTTGATGTGTCACTCCGGGTCCTGGCCGACCACAGTCGTGGCGCGACGATGCTGCTCGCGGACGGCGTCGCGCCGTCCAACGAGGGGAGAGGCTACGTGCTGCGCAGGCTGATTCGGCGCGCCATGGTGCATGCCCGCCGAATCGGAGCGCGGGAAGGGCTCTCGTCGAGCGTCCCGGCGGTGTCGGAGATCCTCGGTGGAATCTACCCCGAAGTCGCGAACAATGTCCAGCGGATCACGGAAACCCTACGTGGTGAGGAGGAGCGCTTTGCGATCGCGCTTCGCCAGGGAATGGAACGGCTGGAGGGGTTGATCGAGCAGAACGCCCTGACTCCACAAGAGGTGTTCTTCCTTCACGACACGCTCGGCTTTCCGATCGAGCTCAGTATTGAACTGGCCCAGGAACGCGGGGTCACGATCGATACGACCAGGGTCGAGGCGCTGATGCAGGGCCAGCGGGCGAAGAGCCGGACATCCGCCGGGAGCTTCACGGGGCCGGTGAGCCGGACCGCGACCCGCTTCGTCGGCTACGAGCAACCCGAGGCGAAGGCCAGGGTGGTCGCCATCTTCGAGGTCCCGGGCCATGGCGACCAGGTTGACGTCTTTCTGGACGTCACGCCCTTTTACGCAGAGAAGGGTGGCCAGATCTTCGACACCGGCCGGCTCGAATGGGATGGCGGCAGTGGCGACGTGATCGATGTCCAGCAGCAGGCCGAGGCGATCAGACACCGGCTACGCGGCGCCAGGCGCCCGCAGGCCGGCACGCGTGTCCGGGCCACCGTCGATCCGGCGCGGCGCGCCGCCGTGGCTCGCCACCATTCCGCCACTCATCTGCTGCACCGGGCGCTCCGGGACGTGCTCGGGGAGGGTGCCGCGCAGGCAGGCTCGGCGGTGCTTCCGGATCGGGCCACCTTCGACTTCAGGTTTCCGCGCGCCCTCGAGCCGGGGGAGCTGGCGCGGGTTTCACGTGTTCTCAATGAAAAGGTTCGAGCCAACCTGGAACGGCGGGTCGAGGAGCTCTCCCTGGAGGCGGCCGTCGAGAGCGGCGCGGTGGCCCTCTTCGACGAGAAGTACGGCGAGACCGTCCGCGTCGTCTCGTTCGGGACCTGGGCGCGAGAGCTCTGCGGGGGGACCCATGTGGCGCGCAGCGGCGAGATCGGCTTCGTCCTGCTTGGGTCCGATCGGAGCGTCGCGGCCGGCGTGCGCCGCATCGAGCTGCAGGCCGGCGAGGCGGCGGAGCTCACCGTGCAGGCCCATGAGGGTACCCTGGTCCACCTGAGCGAGGCCCTTCGGGCTGGCGCCCTCGAGCTCCCAGCGCGGGTGGAGACCCTCCAGGCCGAGCTGAAACGGCTCACAAAGGAGATCGCGCAGCTCAGGCAGCGCCTCGCCGCCGGCGGCACGGCCGAGGTGGAAAGGGCGGAGGTCGGCGGCGTGACGCTGGTGCTTCAGCGGGTCGACGCGACCGCGCCGGAACTGCTCTCGTTTGCGGACCACGCCCTCAATGGCGCCAACGGCAACACGGTTGCCATCGTCGTCGGCGGGCGCAGCGTCGTGGTCAAGGTCGCGGCCCCGCTGGCGGAGCGGCTGCCGGCCGGTGCCCTCGTAAAGGCGTTCCACGCGGTGGCGGGAGGGAAGGGCGGCGGCCGCGATCAGGTGGGCCAGGGCGGTGGCATCGACCCGGCTCGGATCGAGGACGCTTTCCGCGGCGTCCAGGACTTCGTCCGCAAGCAATTAGAGGGATCATGAAGCTCAAACTCAGAGACCGTCTCAAGCGCCTGCGCCGCGGGGCGGACTACGAGAACTTCTACACCGCGCTCGATATCGGGACCGAGTACATCAAGGCCCTGGTCGTCAAGCGCGAGGGCCGGAACGGCGTTGTCCTGGGCGCCTCCCGACAGCGGCAGGTCTTTTCGGACATGCAGTCCGGGGTGCCGTCCGACATCCAGGGCATCATCGACAGCTGCGACCGGGCGATGTCGGCGGCAGAGGACATGTGCGACACAATCCCGGGCCAGGCCGTGATCGGCATCGCCGGCGAGCAGGTCAAGGGCTTCAGCACCTCCGTCACGGTGCCGCGCGCGGACCCGGATCTCAAGGTGAACGAGGTCGAACTCCTTCGCACCCTTGAGATCGTCCAGAAACGTGCCCTTCGAGAAGCCCGCCACTCCATGAGCCTCGAGCTGGGCGTGCCGGACGTCAACGTGAAGCTGATCAATTCCGCGGTCACGAACGTCAAGATCGACGGCTTCGCCGTCAGCAATCCGTTTGGCTTCCAGGGCCGCCAGATGGTGATCACCGTCTTCAACACCTTCGCGCCGCTTACCCATGTCGGCGCGCTCCAGACGATCGCGGCTGAGCTGGACCTTGAGCTGATCGCGACGGTCGCCGAACCCTACGCTATGGCGCGATGTGCCGCCACCGACGAGGTCTACGACGCGGGCGGCATTTTCATCGACATCGGCGGCGGCACCACGGATGTGGCGCTGGTGCGCAACGGCGGGATCGAAGGAACGCGAATGTTTCCGATCGGCGGCCGCGTCTTCACCAAGAAGCTTGCCTCCCGCTTTGGCATCTCGTTTGCCGACGCGGAGGCGGTCAAGCTCCGGCATTCCAAGCACGAGTTACCCCCCGCGCATGCCGAGCGGGTGCATGCGGTCCTCAACCGAGACGCGGAGGTGCTGGTTGAGGGTGTGGCGATCACGCTGCAGGAGATGGCCCAGGGGGGCCGGCTGCCGACCGCGATTTATCTCGCGGGCGGAGGCAGTGCTCTCCCGGAGGTGCGGGAGCAATTGGAAGCGTTCCCCTGGGCGGACAAGCTGCCCTTCGCCCGCAAGCCGGCGGTTCACGTGCTCCGGCCGGTCGACATCCGCGGAATCTACGACTCGACCGGGTTGCTTCTCGACCAACAGGACATCACGCCCATGGGCCTGGCGTTTCATGCGATCCAGCATCAATCGGAGGAGCAGGCCCCGCTATTCGGGCTGATGCGAAGAGTACTCAAAGTGATGAAGGTCTAGAGGCAACGAAACCTGACACCGTAACGACTGGACAATCCGTGACGTTTCCGGTATGAAAGGCTGCGACCGTAAAGGATGAAGACACTGGCCAAGCTGCTCTACGTCGAGGCGGACGAGGAGATCACGGACCTCGTCGACCGGCTCCGCGACCTCAGTCTCGAGGATGCAGTCACGTTTGTCGTACCGGAACGCTCACGCGCGCTTCAAAGCCCGATGAGCTTCAGGCTGCTCAAGCGGTATGCCGACAGCTACGGCAAACACGTCAACGTGATCAGCGGCGACGCGCGCCTGCAGGCCCTCTCACTGGAAACCGGATTTTCGGCCTACCCAAGCCTCGTCGCCTACGACAGCGGCGCCGAGGTTCACCGGCCTGGAGCCATCGAGGCGGAGACCGCGGCGCCTATTGCAGCGGCGGGTCCGGTCGCCGCCCCTTCCCGGCGTCGAGAAGCCCCGGTTGTTTCGGGCCCCCCGAAGCGCCCGGCCCCGGTCGCGGTTGAGGCGAGCCCTCCCTCGTTTCGTAACTATCGGCCCTACCTGATCAGCGCCGGGGTGATCGGCATCCTGGCGCTGCTGGCCCTCCTGCTCTACGTTCCAACAGCGACGGCCACACTATCCGTTCGGGGAACGCCCGTGGCGACCGAGGTGCAATTGATCGGCGCGCCAGGCACAGCCTTTGGTTCGACCGATCACTTCACGACCCAGGCGGTTCACTCGAGCCAGTCGCAAACGGTCCAGGGGACCGCCACCGGGCAAAAACAAGTCGCCGCAGTGGCGGCAACCGGCAAAGTGACATTCACGCTGAGCTGCTTCCTGTGCACGGAGAACCTGCCCAAGGGTCTCGTCGTTCGTACCGACGGGGGTAAGCGTTACGCGACGACGCAGAAGGCAAGCATGACCGGACCCTTCGGCACCACCAGCGTTCCGGTAAGCGCGGTGACGGCCGGGGCTGATGGAAATACTGACGGGCACACCATCACAACAATCGAGGGCAACACCGATCCCGACAACTTGAAGGTCGATAATCCTCAAGCGACCACAAATGGCGCCGACGCGCGCACTGCGACACTTGTCCAGCAGTCCGATATTGACAGCGTCGGAGCAGCGTTTTCCAAGGACACGCTCCCGAAGGTCCAGGCGGACTTGACGGCGAAGGCCGCCGGCCTCCACATGGTTCCCGTTGGGAACGGCGTTCAGACCACGGTTGCCGCGGACCACAAGGTAGGTGACGAGCTGCAATCCCCGTTCAACTTCAGCGTCACCGTCACTGTTGCGGGCGATGCCGTCGCCTTCGACGAGAAGGCGGTCAAGGCCCTCCTGCAGGGCGCCATCGTGCATAAAATTCCCCCGGGATCGCAGCTGACCAACAATCCAAAACTGACCTACGACCCGGTCAACCCCACCAGCGACGGAAATATCACTCTGAACGGCCATGCGGTTGGCACGTACACCCCGGTCTTCATCGAGAGCAATATCCGCTCCCAGCTCAAAGGCAAGACTCCGTCGAGCGCCCATGCGTTTCTGCAATCCTTGCCGAACGTTGTGGACGCCCGGGTTACCCAGGCTCCCTTTGGACTGCCCTGGCTGCCGCTCTTCTCCTCGCGTATCACGCTGAAGATCCAGGAGGCCTCGGGCAGCCCGAGTCCGTGAGGATCCTCGCGATCGACCCCGGCACGCGCCGCCTGGGTCTCGCGCTGAGTGATCCTTCGGGGACCGTCGCCCTTCCACTTCGGGTGCTGACACGGCGATCGCAGCCGGAAGATCTCAAGGAGCTGGCCGGGATCGTTAAGGACCAGGGCGTGGAATTGGTCCTGGTCGGCCTGCCGCGGATGATGGACGGATCGATCGACGTGGCGGCCAGGAACGCACAGGCATTTGGGGCGGAGGTCGGCAAAGCTGTCGGGGTCCCGGTCGAATTCTGGGACGAGCGGCTGACCACAGTTGCCGCCGAACGCTTTCTGATCGAGCAGGGCAAGCGACGGGCGCAGCGGCGCCTGGATGTGGACCGAGTGGCGGCCACGCTATTGTTGCAGGGTTACCTCGACTATCGAGCTAGCCGAGGTTCAGGAGGCTGAGATGCCCGACATACCGGATAAGGACGACGAGAACCAGACCATCGAGCTGGTCAATGAGAAGACCGGCGAGGAAGAGAGCTATGTCGTCCACGACGTCGCGAAGATCGAAGGCGAGACCTATTACGTATTGCAGGCGGAGGCCGACGAGGACCGCGTCCTGATCCTGCGCCGCGAGGGCGAATCGCTGGTGACGCTTGACGAAGAAGAGCACGACCGCGTGCTCGAGCAGCTCGAGGAATTCGAAGAGAGCGAAGCCGACGACGAGAACGGCGAGGTGGACCGCTAACTGGGCGTCAGTGGCCGGCCGCAGCCGTCGCGTAAGCGCGGCTGCCTGCCGTGGATCCTGGTCGTCCTGTTCTTAATTCCGGCGGTGATTGGCATTCCCGGGGTGCTCGGCTACAACTGGGTCCAGCACCAACTGCACAGCCCCGCGAATCCTGGGGGCGGGACGGTTCGGATCGTCGTCGCGCCAGGCGCCACCTTTCACGAGGTCGCCGACACCCTGCACCGCGCCGGGGTGGTCGATTCGACGCTGGTCTTCGACCTGTACGCGCGCTATCGCCATCTCGATCGCAATATCCAGGCGGGCGCCTATCAGCTGGAGCGCAACAAGGACATGGTCCAGATCCTTCAGGCGCTTCAGACGGCGATTCCCGAGGAGCTCTTCGTCACGATCCCTGAGGGGTACACCATCAAGAAGACCGCGGCGATGCTGGACAAGGGCACCTTGATCAAGGGGGCCGACTACATTCAGGTCGCCCAGCAGGGCCAGTTCACCTATGACTTCCTCGGCGGACGGCCGGCGGGTTCATCGCTCGAGGGCTTTCTCTTCCCCGACACCTATCTCGTGCCCCGATCGACGACCGCCAGGCAACTGATCACCCTCCAGCTGGATGCGTTCAAGAAGTTATGGGCCGCCGGCCGAAATGACCTGGCGGCGCAGCGAAAGCTGACGCCGTTGCAGGTGGTGACGATCGCCTCGATGATCGAGCGTGAGGCCCTCTTCGATGAGGATCGGCCGATGGTCGCGAGCGTGATCTACAACCGGCTGGATGGAGGTTGGCCGCTGCAGATCGATGCCACCGTGCTCTATGCCAAGGGGGTCTGGCAATCGACGGTCACGCTCGATGACCTCAAGATCCCGTCTCCTTACAACACCTACCTGCATACGGGATTACCCCCCGGGCCGATCGCCAATCCGGGCATAAAGGCAATCGACGCGGCCCTCAAGCCATCCCAGACCGGCTACTTCTTCTACCTGTCCGACTCGAAAGGTCACAACCATTACGCGAAAACCAACGACGAATTCAATCAGCTCAAGAAGCAGTACGGGCTCGGCTAAAGGCGGCTCGCGCCTCGTGCTGCTCGCCGACGCGCCTAAAGACCTGCTCGCGGAGGCCCTTTACGGGGCCGCCTTCGAGGCGGCCGGCATGCAAACCGTCTGTGAATCCGAAACTGTCAGTCGGACCGACCTGGCGGCGACCGTCGCCGGCATGCGGAACGACGATTCGGTGCTTGGCGTGGCCGTGATGCGCCCCCACACGGTTGCCATCACCAGCATGCTCGACGGGCTCGGGCCCGAGGTCCAGTCTGTCCGGGCGGTCAACGTCATCAGCCATCGGGCCGGTGGCCTCGTCGGTTGGAATACAGACCGGCCGGCTTTCTCGCAGGCGCTGGAGGACGCAGGCTACCAGGCGCGCGGGCGGCCGGCGCTGATCCTGGGCGCGGGCGGGGCGGCACGCGCCGCCGGTGACGCGCTCCGGAGCCAGGCATCGCGAGTCTTTGTCGCGGGCCAGGACCTCGATGAGGCGCGGGCTCTTTGCTACGACCTCGACATCAGTAGTGGCGGCCCGACGCCCCTTGGGTCACTGTCGCTTGTGGTGCCCAAGGTCGACCTGATCGTCAACGCCACGCCGGTCGGCAGCGATGGCGAGTCACGACCCTTCCCGATCGAGTGGATCATGCCGACCCAGTTCCTGTTCGATCTCGTCTACGATCCTCCGGTGACGCCGCTTGTCCGCGGGGCACGCGCCCGTGGCGCCCGCGCCATCAATGGCCTGACCATGCTGTTGAACCAAGGACTCGCCGCCTTCGAGATCTGGACCGGGACGTCCGCGCCGGAGCCGGCGATGCGGGCCGCGTTGCAACGGGCGGTCGTCAGCAGGCTCACCCCGTGAACCAGGTGCTCCTGGCCGGGCTCTGGGGCATCCTCGGCGCTGCCGTCGGCGTGGGCGCCAACTACCTCACCCGGTGGCTGGCGCGCGTGGAGGAGCTCGAGTTCGCGCAAGGCCGGCGCGACGTCTTTCTCATGCCAGCGCTCTGCCTCGTGCTCTTCTTCGTCTTTGCTTTCAAGTACGGCTTCGGGCGCGTGCTTTTCATCGACTCCGTGTACGTCGCCATCCTGGTCCAGGTCCTCGCCTTCGACCTCAAGACCCGTTACATCCTCGACCTGGTCATGTTCCCGGCGTGGCTGATCGCCTTCGGTCTTGCGTTCCTCACCCCGTGGAACCCTTTCTTGACCTGGCCCTGGCCGGACTGGCGGACCGCCCCGGTCGCTGCCCTGATCGCCGGCGCCGTGTTCTTCCTTCTCTACATCGGCGGCCAATTGGTCTTCGGCGCCGAGGCGTTCGGGTTCGGGGACGTGAAGCTCGCGGTCTTCATCGGTATGGCGACCGGGATCTCAGACCTGCGCGTGGCGCATGCCCTGATCGATGGCGTCTTCCTTGGAGGTTTCGTCGGCCTCCTCTTGTTGGTGACCCGGATTCGCTCGATGAGGGAAGCTATCCCCTATGGGCCATTCCTCGCGCTGGGAACGATCGCGACCCTCTTCCTGCAGCCGCCATGACCGACGATGAGCTCCTCCCGGGGGAACGTATCCTCGCGAGTGCCCGACGTCACTGGGTCGTGATGCTGCGCCCGACGGCGACCATCATCGTGGCGGCCGTGCTCGCGGCGGTGGTGGTGGCCATCCTGCCGCTCCGATCGGAGGTGCACCTCTTCGGGCTGCTCGGCGTCTTGATCGTTGCGCTCGTGCTCCTCAACTTCTTTTACCTAGGGTGGCGATCGCAGCAGTACATCCTGACCGACCAGCGCGTCATCCTGAACGAAGGCCTGATCTCCCGGTACTCCCGCTCGATCTTGATCGATCGAATCCAGGATCTGACCACCTACCAGGGGCTCTGGGCACGAGCCTGGGGATTCGGCGACATTCAGCTCGAGTCGGCCGGACGCGAGGGGGGCGAATGGCTGCGGACGGTACCCCGGCCGCAGCAATTCCGGAACGCCATCTTCGCGCAGATGGAAGCGCGCCGTACCCGGTAGAATCCCAAGCCGGACATGGTCAACCCGAGCGACTTCCGAAACGGCATGACGATCGAGTGGGAGGGCGGCCTCTGGAGCGTGATCGAGTTCCAGCAGGGCCAGAACGCTCGAGGCGACACCTTTTTCCGGACCAAGCTTCGCAATGTCCGGACCGGCGCCATCATCGATCAGAAGTTCCGCGACAAGGACCGATTCGCGCGAGCGCGCATCGAGAAGGTCGCCATGCAGTACCTTTACAGCGACGGTGATCGCCATTTCTTCATGGACATGGCCAGCTACGATCAGCTGCCCATCAACGACGACCAGCTGGGCGACACCATGAAGTACCTGAAAGAGAACACCGCGATTTCGGTCCTCATGTACGAGGGAAACCCGCTCGGGATCGAGCTGCCAACCACGGTCGATCTCAAAGTGACCGAAACGGCCCCAGGCTTTCGCGGGGACACGGCCGCGGGCGGCGGGAAACCGGCCACGGTGGAAACCGGGTTGACGCTCAACGTGCCGTTCTTTGTGAACGAAGGCGACATGATCCGTGTCGATACCCGGACCGGCGCCTACGTGGAGCGCGTCTAGTGCCGGCAGACCGGACGCTCGGATCGGTCAAAGTTGCCAATGAGGTCATTGCCCACATCGCCTCGCTGACCGCCAGCCAGGTGCAGGGCATCGTGGGCATGTACCCGGCTCGTGCCCGAGACGGCCATCGCCTCCTTCCGGTGACGACCTCCTACAAGGGCGTCCGAGTCGACATGGGCAACGATGCCCTGCAGCTAGAGCTCTTTCTGGTCGTCGATTCATCGGCCCACGTGCCCACAGTGGCGGCGGAGGTCCAGCGCCAGGTGGCGGATGCCATCGACAAGATGCTCGGGCTCGAGGTTCGGCAGGTCAACGTCTTCATCGGCGACGTTCGGTTTCCGGGAGACGCGTAGTCGGGTAGGCTGCTGATAATGGGACGGCGCCACCTGGCCCGCGAGCTCGCCCTCAAGGTCCTGTTCGAGCTCGAAACCGATGGCAGTGATCCCACCCGGTCGCTGCAGTACCACGCGGCGGAAGCACGCGCCGACGCGAACGTCACCGAGTTCGCCGGCGTCCTCGTCGCCGGGGTGATGGAACATCGGGCCGCGATCGACGCCCGGCTGGCGGAGGCCTCGAGCAACTGGGGGCTGGATCAGATGGCCAAGGTCGATCGGACGCTGCTCCGGATTGCCACTTTCGAGATCGAGTTCCTTCCCAGCGTGCCACTGAAGGCCGCCATCAATGAATCGATCGAGCTGGCCAAGACGTTTGGCGGCCCGGATTCCGGAAAGTTCGTCAATGGGATCCTCGGCCGCATCGCAGCGGAAACCCCGGCACGCCGCGCTTCGGCGGATGAGCCGGCCACAACCGAGACGCCGCCTTGAGCGAACTTGAGGTAAGCAGCCTCGATTACGAAGGCGCGCTCGCCGAGCTCGAGCGTACCGTGCAGGCGTTGGGCAAGGAGCAGGAGGATCTGGCGGAGTCGGTCCGGATCTACGAGCGCGGCCTGGCCCTTGCCCAGCGGTGCAGCGAGCTACTCACCCAGGCCGAGCGCCGCCTCGCCGACCTGTCGCCGGCGCCGGAGCGAGCTGGGACCCCGTGACGCTCCTCCGCAATCCGTACTTTGTGGTTCCGCTGATCGCGTGGGCGATCGCCCAGGCCAGCAAAGTCATCTGGGATTCCGTGCTGATCCATCGCTTCAGCGTGCGCCGGCTGGCGACGGCAGGCGGCATGCCCAGTTCGCACAGCGCCCTGGTCGTCTCGCTCACGACCATCATCGGGCGCCTGCACGGGGTCCAGACGCCGCTCTTCGCGCTCGCCCTGATCCTGTCGGCCGTCGTGATGTATGACGCGACCGGCGTGCGGCGGGCCGCGGGCCAGCAGGCGATGATCCTCAACCGGCTGATCGATGATCTGTTCATCGCCCACCAGGGGATCCACCAGGAGCGGCTTCGGGAACTGCTCGGTCACACGCCGATCGAGGTGATCGCCGGCGCGGTCCTTGGCGTCGTGATCGGCCTTGGACTGGGACGCTGATGGTGGGGGAGCGGGTGCGGCTCGACCAGGCGCTCGTCGGCCAGGGGCTGGTGTCGTCGCGACAGCGCGCGCAGGCCATGGTTCGAGCCGGCCTCGTTCGGATTGACGGCCACCCCGTGGACCGTCCGGATCAGCTGGTCGATCCGGCCACGGTGCTGGAACTCCAAAGTTCGACGACACCCGGGGGATACGTCAGCCGGGGCGGGGAGAAGCTGGCCGCCGCCCTCGACACGTTCACCCTTTCTGTCGGCGGTCGCGCCTGTCTCGACGTCGGCGCCTCCACCGGAGGATTCACCGACGTGCTGCTCCGCCGGGGGGCGGCCTCGGTGATCGCGCTCGACGTGGGCTACGGCCAGCTCGCCTGGACGCTGCGGCAGGATCCGCGGGTCACGGTGCTCGAGCGCGTGAACATCCGCTACCTCGACGCGCTGCCGGCCGTCGCCGACCTGGCCGTTATCGACGTGTCCTTCATCTCGCTGCGCCTGGTCCTGCCGCCGGTGCACCGCCTGCTGGCCGTCCCGGGCGACGTGATCGCGCTGGTGAAGCCCCAGTTCGAGGTCGGCAAGGGTGCGGTGGGGAAGGGGGGCGTGGTTCGCAGCGCCGACCAACACCAGGCGGTGCTCGAGGGGCTGACTGCGTATGCGGCCGGCACGGGGTACGCGGTGCTGGGTCGGACGGAGTCGCCAATCCTGGGGGCGAAGGGAAACCGCGAGTTCTTTCTCCATTTGCGATCCCATGGCTGAGTCGGTCGGCATCGTCTGCCACCCACGGATCGACATCGGCCAGGCGCCGGTGGTGGAGGCACGCACGTGCCTCGAGCGGCATGGCTACCAGGTCTGGACCTATTGCTCGACCGCCGAAGAACGTCCCGGAGCGCTCGACGAAAACCTCGACGGGACCCGGCTGATCGTCAGCATCGGGGGGGATGGCACGTTGCTGTGGACCGCGGAGCAAGCCGCCGCGGCTGGTATCCCGGTGCTCGGCGTCAACGCCGGCCGCCTCGGATTCCTGACTGAGGTCCGATTGGCCGACACGGGGGCGGCTCTCGACCGCTGGGCTGCCGGCGATTTCGTGCTGCAGCGGCGGGCCATGCTCGAGGCGCGCCTGCGCGACCGGGTTTACGTCGCCCTCAACGACATCGTCGTGCACAAGGGAGTCGAAATCAACCTGATCCGCATCGAGGTCCTGGTCGACGGCGTCGAAGCCGGCCGCTTCGACGCTGACGGCGCCATCGTCTCGACCCCCACAGGCTCGACCGGATACGCGCTCTCGCTCGGCGGTCCGATCCTACATCCCCAGGTCCGGGCGCTGACCTACCTTCCGTTGAATCCGCACAGCCTCTTCAATCGCGCGGTCGTTCTTCCGGATACCTCCCGTCTCACCATCCGGCTGCCCGATGCCGACGGGTTGTTGACCTGCGACGGCCAGCGCTCAGCGGCGCTGGACCCAGGTGCGTCCGTCGAGATCGCGTCTCCGCGCGGCGTCGACCTGGTGCGCTTCAGCGGCGAGCAGAACTTCTTCAGCCTGCTGCGACAGAAGATCCGTTGGGGTCTTCCACTGATCGACGGGATGCCATGATTCTGGAACTGACCATCCGCAACCTCGCGCTCATCGACGAGTTGCGGGTGCCGTTTCGCCCTGGACTCAACTTGCTGACCGGCGAGACGGGTTCGGGCAAGTCGATCATCATCGACGCGATGAACCTGGTGCTGGGAGAGCGGGCCAGTGCCGACGCGATCCGTGAGGGCCGGGAGCAGGCCTTCATTGAAGCGGCCTTCGAGGTGGGCGGTCGCCCGGCGCTGCGCCTGGCGCTCGAAGCGGCCGGTTACGAGTGCCCGGACGGCGTCATCATCCTGACCCGCGAGCTCAATCGAAACGGGCGAACCCTCTCTCGTATCAACGGACGGCTCTCGACGGTGACGCAACTGAAAGGGATCGGCGACCGACTTGTCGAGATGCACGGCCAGCACGAGCACCAATCGGTCCTTCTACCCGCCCGGCAGCGCGACCTGCTGGACGCGTTCGGGGGCGCCGGCCTGCGCGCGCTGCGCGACCAGGTGGGCGCCGCCCACGCTCGCTGGTCCCGTTCGCGAAGCAGCCTGGCGGAGACCGAGGCCGCGGTCCAGGCCGACCAGCGTGAGCTCGACTTCTGGCGTTTCCAACTGGATGAGATCGAGGCCATTCGCCCCGACCCGGCCGAGGAGGAAGCACTCCTCCAGGAGCGGCGCCGGGCGCAGCATGCGGAGCGGCTGGCGCGAGCGGTCGAGGGTGTCCACGCCCTCGACGCCGATGAGGCCTCGGCTGTCCACGCGCTCTCGATCGCGGCGGAGCGCTTCCGCGGTCTGGAGGGCATCGATCCCGACCTCGACCAGATGAGCGATCTGCTCAATCAGGTGCTGCTTCAGCTGCGCGAGCTGGCCACCACCGCCCGCGACCAGGCAGACCGCTGGCAGATCGAACCCGCCCGGCTGGAGGCCATCGAGGTCCGTTTGCACCAACTGGATCGCCTGAAGGCGAAGTACGGTGGATCGCTGACCGCCACCCTGGAGGAGGCGGCTCGTCTGCGTGACCGTCTCGACACGGTCGAGCACCGGGACGATCGGATCGCGGCCCTGCGTGCCGAGCTTAACCAACTCACGGCGAGCCTGGCCGTGGCGGCGGGGGAGCTCAGCCGGCAGCGGCGCAAAGCCGCCGCCAAGCTCGAGCGCATCCTCGAACGTGAGCTGGCCGGTCTCAACATGCCGCGGGTCCGGTTCGCGGTGCGGGTCAATCAGCAGGATGACGCGGAGGGACTGCCGATTGACGACCGGCCGGTCCACAGCACGCCGACCGGTGTCGACCAGGTTGCCTTCCTGCTCGCGGCGAACCCGGGCGAACCGCTGCTTGCCCTTGACCGTGCCGCCTCGGGCGGTGAGCTCTCCCGGGTGATGCTTGCCCTCAAGGCGGTGCTCGCGGATGCGGACGAAACGCCGACCTTGATCCTCGACGAGATCGACACGGGTATCGGTGGAGAGACGGCCAGCCGTCTCGCCGAGAAGATGGCGGCGCTGAGCCGCGGCAAACAGGTGATCTGCGTGACCCATCTCGCGGCCATCGCCGCTCGAGCCGACCACCATCTCGCGGTGGCCAAGTCGTTGCAGCGCGGCCGCCATGTGACGGGCATCAAGGTGCTGCAACCCGCCGAGCGGGTCGATGAGGTCGCGCGCCTGATCGCGGGCGAGCGTGTGACTCCTGCCGCCCGCGCCAGCGCCCGCGAGCTTCTGGCCCGCGGATGACGGGATCGGCCCTGCATCGCGTCGCCCAATTCTGGCGTCATACCTCCGCCCGGGTTTCGACGGTGGAACTGGCACGAGTTCGTGACCTGCTGGGTCCAGCGTTGTCCAGATACTTTCTCGAGCTTCCAGTGAACGACCAGCGACATGGGCTGGACGTCCTGGAGACGCTTCGGCGCAACGAGCCCGAGCCCCCCCTGGTGCTGCAGCAGGCCGGCCTGCTCCATGACATGGGCAAAGCGGGCGCACGAATCTCCGTCGTGGAGCGTAGCGCGACCGTTTTCCTCAGGGCTGCCGCGCCCCGGCTGCTACAAATGCTTCTGCACGCGCGCCCGGGCTTCGCGCGCCGCTACGGGATCTACCGCGACCATGCCCGGATCGGTGCCGAGCGACTTCATGCCGTCGGGGCCGTGGAGCTCGCCGCCGTGGTGGCGGAGCACCATGCCCCGTACCCGACGCTCGACCTGACGCGGCGGCTGCAACTCGCGGACGGGGCCAATTGACCGAGCGCACTTTGCCCGAGGTGGAGCACGATCCGATCTACCTCGTCCGGACGGCGGCGTTCGACGGACCGATCGAGTTACTCCTCACCCTCGCGCAGCGGTCTGAGGTTGATCTCGGCGCCATCCCGCTGGCCTCCCTGACCGAGGCGTACCTTCGCGAGGTTGAGCAGCGTCGGCCACCGCTCGATCAGATGGCGGCGTTCCTGGTCATCGGCGCCAGGCTGGTCCAGTTGAAGGCCGCCGGGCTGATGCCGCAGGCGCCGGCTGCGGAGGACGAGGACCTGCAGGCCTGGGAGGACGCCATCAAGGGGCGGCTGGCGGAATACAAGCGCTTCAAAGAGCTGGCCGATTCGCTGATGCATCGGCATGCCAGCGGGCACTTCACCTTCGCCGGGCTTCTGGAGCCCGAGGTGATTCCACAGGCGCGCGTCCAGGTAAGCCTCGACGCCCTTGCCACCGCCTTCCAGCACGTCCTCGACCGCCTCCCGCCGGCTGACGAAGTCACCTTCGAAATGGAGCACGTCTCCCTGGGCCAAAAATTGGAGGAGCTCCGACACATGCTTGGCCGGCACGCGGAGATGAACTTCAGCGCCGTCTTCAGCCGCAGTCGCAGCCGACTGGAAGCGGTGGTGACGTTCCTCGCGTTGCTCGAGCTGATTAGAATCGGGGAGGTCAGCGTTATCCAATCGTCCGCGTTCACCGAGATCCAGGTTCGGTCACATGGGAGGAACCCTGACGAATGAGCATCACGACTGACGCGGCGCCTGAGATACGTGAGGCGGTCACGCTTGCCGGCTCCCTGGAGGCAGTCCTCTTCACCCTCAACCGGCCGGTGACGCTGCTGGAGCTCCAGGAGATTCTGCAGGCGCCGCTTCCGGTCGTCGAAGCCGCCGCGGCGGTCCTCAAGGAGGCGCTCCAGGGGCGCGGACTCTTCCTGCAGCGACACCATGACCAGTTGCAACTGGTCACCGACCCCGCCCAGGCTGATGTCGTCCGGCGGGTGCTTCGCCCGGAGTACCCGTCGCGATTGTCGCCCGCGGCCTACGAGACGCTGGCGATCATCGCCTACCGGCAGCCGCTCACGCGCGCCCGCATCGAGGAGATCCGGGGCGTGAACTGTGAAGCCGTGCTGGAAAGCCTGGAAGAGAAGGGCTTGATCGAGGAGACCGGCCGGCTCGAGGCGCCCGGGAACCCCCGACTCTTCGGGACCACGATGAAGTTCCTGCAGATTCTTGGTGTCAGCAGTCTCGACGAGCTCCCTCCCTTACCGCAATCCGGCTCAACCAGTTCCTAGCGCGCTCGGGCGTCGCGGCGCGGCGCAAAGCGGATCAGCTGATCGCGAGCGGGCAGGTCAGCGTCAACGGGCTCCCGGCAACCCCCGGGCAGGAGGTGGAGCCCGACGTTGACCAGGTCACGGTCGGCGGCGCGGTGGTTCGACCCGTCTACGAGGCGACGTACCTGCTCCTGAACAAGCCGGTCGGGGTTCTGACCAGCGTGGGCGACCCACGTGGCCGGCCCAGCGTGGTGGATGGCCTTCCGCCTGGCAGCGCCCGGGTGTATCCCGTCGGGCGATTGGACCTCGACAGCCGCGGCCTGGTCCTGCTCACCGACGACGGCGACCTGGCCGCGAGGCTGATGCACCCGCGTTACGATGTCGAGAAGGAATACCTGGTCGTCATCTCGGGACATCCCGGCGCGGATGCGCTCCGTCGATTGGGCGAAGGGATGGTGATCAACGGGGAAGACTATGCGCCGATCGACGTCCGTGTCCTCGAACTCGGTGAGACCCGGTCGCGGGTGGGCATGATCCTGCACGAGGGCAAGAACCGCGAGATCCGCCGCCTCTGGCGAGCCCTCGGGCATCGAGTCCTCGACCTGCAGCGGGTTCGGATGGACGGGCTTCGCCTCGGCGACCTGGCCGAGGGAACGCTCCGACCCCTGCAGCCGGACGAGGTCCAGCGGCTGCGCGCCGCCACGGGGCTGGCATGATCATCGCCATCGATGGCCCGGCGGGTTCGGGGAAGACCACCATCGGCCGGCTCGTCGCCGAGGCCCTTGGCTTCGCGTTGGTGGACACGGGCCTTTTTTACCGCGCGGTCACCGTCGAGGCCCGCCGCCTGGGCATCGCCGCCGGCGACGTGGCCCCGCTTGCGGCGTTGGTGGCCAACCTGCGCATCGAGGTCAACACCGATCCCGCCTCCGGCCAGCCGCAGGTCAAGGTCGATGGCCGGGATGTCAGTCGCGAGGCGGTCGACCCGGCGATCGCGACCGATCTGGCCAGGATCTCTCAGCAGCCGGAGGTCCGGCGCCGGCTCGTGGAGCCGCAGCGTCGAACCGGCCGGGCCAACGCGGTGGTGCTCGGCCGGGACATCGGGACCGTCATCTTCCCGGATGCTGACGTCAAATTCTTCTTCACGGCGCCGGCGGCGGAGCGGGTCGCGCGGCGTCGCCGCGAGCTGGATGTCGCGTCCGGGCGCGCCACGCCGGACGCCGTCCTCGAACAGGAAATCGAGGCCCGCGACCGGGCCGACCGCGAACGTGAAAATGCCCCGTTACGCGCCGCACACGATGCTATAATCGTCGCCACTGAAGGCAAGTCCGTGCGCCAGGTCTTCGATGAGGTGATGCGCCGGCTGCCGAAGCACTGATCCCTTTGAGCTATTCCCTCCTCACGCTCCTTGCACGGCTCCTGACTCGCGCCTTTGTCGGCCCGAAGTTCCACGTGCGCGGCCGTAAAACGGTTCCCGCGAGCGGCCCCCTGCTCATCGTGTCCAACCACGTGGGCGCGGTCGATCCAGCCCTGATCGGGGGCTGGGCGCCACGGCCGGTGTGGTTCATGGCCAAAGCAGAGCTGTTCGTCGGCCGCTGGGCCTGGCTGATGCGGGCCTACCACGCCTTCCCGGTCATCCGCCATTCCGCCGACCGTGCGGCGCTACGGCGGGCGTTCGACCTGCTCCGGGATGGAAAAGCGGTCGTCCTCTTTCCCGAGGGGCACCGCTCCGAGCGTGCGGCCTTGCTCCGCGCCGAGCCCGGCGCCGGCTTCATCGCCCGCCGATCGGGAGCCACGTTGATGGCCCTGGGCATCACGGGAACCGAAAAGGTGCTGCCGCGCCACAAGCGGTTACCAAGACCGGCGGACGTTTCGATGGTCTTCGGGGCCCCTTTCACCCTGCCGGACGGGAACGCCGACGGAAGCAAGATGGATCATCAGCAGACGGCCGATTACCTGATGACGAAGATTGCCGAACTCCTACCGTTTGAATACCAGGGGGAGTACGCTACACCGGCGTCGACCCCGCAAAGCGCCAACGGATGAAGAAAATCTACGTCCTCGACACGAACGTGCTTCTGCACGATCCGAACGCGATCTTCTCCTTCGATGACAACGAGATCGTGATTCCGCTGATCGTGATCGAAGAAGTCGATGGCCAGAAGCGGCGCCAGGACGAGGTTGGCCGCCACGCCCGCCTGATCGCGCACCACCTCGACGAACTGCGCGCCACCGGCAAGCTGTCCGAGGGGGTGGCGCTCCGTCATGGAGGATCGCTCCGGGTGGAGTTGAACCGACACAACAACGGCCACCTCCCCGACGATCTCGACCCGCATAAGGCCGACAACCAGGTCATCGCCTTGACCCTGCAACTGCGCGCCGATCACAGCGATACGCCGGTCATCCTCGTCAGCAAGGACATCAACGTCCGCGTCAAGGCCGATGCCCTGAACCTGCAGGCACAGGACTACGAGACCGACAAGATGGTCCGCAATGAAGAGGACCTGTACGACGGGATCACCACCTTACAGGTCACCCCCGAGGACATCGAGACGTTCAACAAGACCAACATGTTCCAGCCCTCGAACGGGCACCTCTACTGCAACCAGTTCGTGCACTTTAAGTCGTCGAACGGCACCAAGTCCAGCGCGCTCGGACGGTTCGACGCCGAGTCGCAGCAGGTCGTCGGCCTGGCGCCGATGAAGAAGGAGGTCTGGGGTATTCAGCCGAAGAACCTCGGCCAGCGGTTTGCCTTCGACATCCTGCTGGACGACAAGGTCCCCTTCGTCACGATGACGGGCCAGGCGGGAACCGGGAAGACGCTGCTGGCGCTCGCGGCCGGCCTGAGCAAAGTCCTGGACCAGCATCGCTTTCGCCGGTTGCTCGTGACGCGACCGGTGATCCCGATGGGGAAGGACGTCGGCTACCTGCCGGGCGACAAGGACGAGAAGCTCCGACCGTGGATGCAGCCGATCTACGACAATCTCGAGTACCTGATGGGCTGCATTTACAAGGAACAGATGGCGGCAGACATGATCCGCCACATCCAGGACAAGGGGATCTTCGAGGCCGAGGCGCTGACCTACATCCGCGGGCGGAGCATCCCGCAGCAGTTCATCATCGTCGACGAGGCGCAGAACCTGACACCGCACGAAGTGAAGACGATCGTCTCGCGGGCCGGGGAGGGAACCAAGATCGTGCTGACCGGCGATCCCAACCAGATCGATCACCCTTACCTGGACTTTCGCAGCAACGGCCTCTGCTACGCGATCGAGAAGTTCAAGGACAACCCGCTGGCCGGCCACGTCACCCTCACCAAGGGTCAGCGGTCTGAGCTGGCCGAGCTGGCGGCCAAGCTCCTCTAGCCGGGCGCGTGGCGGGTATGCCGGCCTAGTACCGTAGAGTCAGTGCAACGGACGCTGGTCGCGCTTGATCTCGAGACGACGGGCTTGAGCCCGCGCCTCGATCGGATCATCGAGGTCGGAGCGGTCCGGTTCCGAGGCGACGAGGTCCTGACCCGCTTCCATTCGCTGGTCCGGCCCGAGGTCCCGATCCCGCAGGCGGTGCAGGCGCTGACCGGCATCAGGGATGCCGACGTCGCGGCCGCCCCCCGTCCGGAACAGGTCCTGGCGGAACTGATCGACTTCGTCGGGGACAGCGCGGTGGTGGCCCACAGCGGACATTTCGACCTGTCGTATCTCGGCAACGACGACGACGGAGTCACCCGCTATGAGCTGTTCGACACCCTGGACCTCGCCCGAATCGTTCTCCCGACCGCCCCGAGCCACAGCCTGCCGCACCTCGCACGAAGCCTCGGGCTCACCCATAAACAACCGCATCGCGCTCTCTCGGACGCCGATGCGGCCCGGCAGCTCTTCATGTACCTCTGGGAATACGTTCGCGGCTTTCCCGCCGAGCTCCTCGAGCGGATGCTGGAGGTGACCGAGGGTTGGGACGATCCGGTACGAGACTTTCTGACCGGCGCCGTCAGCACCGGCCCGGGCGGCGGTCCAACCCTTTCCCGACCGCCGGCCACGGCCACCCCCGAACGGCGCGACGTCACGCCGTCGACCGATCCGCAGGCGATTCGCGCGCTACTCGGGCCGGAAGGCCCGATGGCGGAGCGGCTCGATGATTACGAGCTGAGGGAATCGCAGCTGCAGATGACACTCGCTGTCGCCCAGCTCTTCAACCGCGGCGGTCGACTGCTGGTCGAAGCCGGCCCGGGAACCGGCAAGTCCCTCGCCTACCTGGTGCCCGCCGTCCACCACGCGGTGGCATCGGGCCAACGGGTGGTGGTGGCCACTAACACGATCACCCTGCAGGAGCAACTGTTCAACAAGGACATCCCCTTTCTTCGGAGCTGGCTGCCGTTCGACTTCCGCGCCGCGCTCCTCAAGGGCCGCGCCAACTACGTCAGCCTCCGTCGCTGGACTCGCTACCTGAGCGCCCCGAGCCGACGGCTCGACGGCAGCTGGTTTCCGGACGAGGTTCGGTTCAAGCTCCGCATGCTGGTCTGGCTCGCGCAAACCCGAACCGGTGACCGGTCGGAGATCAAGCTCACCGGCTTCGACGATGTCTTCTGGCTCCGGGCCGCATCGACCGCCAGTGATTGCCTCGCGGGTCACTGCGCGAACTACAAGACGAGGCAGTGCTTCTACTGGAATAGCCGGCGGGCGGCGCACGACTCGGACATCATCGTCACCAATCACGCGCTCCTGCTCGCGGACGCGCTCGCCGGCGGCTCGGTGCTCCCGGCGCATGAGCACGTCATCGTCGACGAAGCCCATCAACTGGAAGAAGCGGCGGTCGACACACTGACGCTGCGGGTGGGGGAGGAGGAGCTGCTCGAGAGCATCGACGGGACGATGACCTGGTTCAAGGCGGCCTGCGGCGCCCCGGACGAGCGGCTCCGGGCAGAGGCGGCAGGCCTTCGGCAACGTGCGATCCAGTTCTTCACCGAGGCGCGCGAGATGGTCCGGGCGATCCAACCGGCGGTCCCGACCCGTCCTGGACGAGAGGAACCGCTGGTTCTCGATCCGGCGGCACGCCTCCTGCCGGAGGTCGTGGCCCTGCAGCAGACCGCCGGCGACCTCGCACATCGTGCCGCCGATGTGATCGCGGCGCTGGAGGGCGCCGCGGCGCAGCTGTCGATCGAGCCCGACTCGCATGCGGAACGGGAGTTCGACCTGTTCACCTCGCAGCTCAAGGAGCGAGCCGCCGTTCTCCAGGAGGCCTTTTTTGGGCCGCGACCGGACCGCTTGTACTGGGTCGGGGTCGAGCGGCGGACCGGGCGGACGCTCGTGCAGGCGGCACCGACCAGCGCCGGCCGGTTACTGCAGTCACGCGCCTTTGCCGGCAAGGAGACCGTCGTCTTCACCTCAGCCAGCCTTGCGGTAGCCGAGTCCTTCGATTACTTCAAGCGCGGCGTCGGCCTGACGGAGTTCAGCACCCACGAGATGGTCCTGAGCTCACCGTTCGACTATCTGTCGCAGGCGCTCCTCTGCCTGCCGACCGACCTTCGCGAGCTCACCGATCCGGCCTTTACCGACCAGGTGACCGCAATCGTCGCTGACATCGGTCAGGCGCTCGGCGGCCGGACGCTTGTCCTGTTCACGGCCCATCAGCAACTCCGGGACGTGGCGGACCAGCTCCGCACCCGGCTCGCGCAGAGCCGGCTGCGTGTGCTGGCGCAGAACGTCGATGGGACGAGGCGGCAGTTGCTCTCCGAGTTTCAGGGAAACACCCGGACGATCCTGCTTGGCACCAGCAGCTTCTGGGAGGGCATCGATGTCCCAGGCGACGCGCTCTCGTGCGTCGTCATCGTGCGCCTGCCATTCAAGGTCCCCAGTGACCCGCTGCAACGGGCTCGCAGCGCCACCCTCGCGGATCCGTTCGGCCAGCTGGCGCTTCCGGAGGCCGTGCTTCGCCTCAAGCAAGGGTTTGGCCGGCTGATCCGTCGTCGCAGTGATCGCGGGGCGGTCGTCCTGCTCGATCATCGCGTCGGCAACCGGACCTATGGGCGGGCCTTCCTCGAGGCCCTTCCCAAAGCTGCGGTTCACCTCGGCACTTCCGATGAGATCGCGCCCGCGATCAGCCAGTGGCTGCGGCGCTCCTCCCCAGCTCCGGTATGACCAGGTCATCCCGGCTGACCGTCGGCCTGGCGCAGACCGACTCGGCGCTGGGGGATCGCGAGCGCAATCTCGTTCATCATCGCGAGTGGGTGCGGCGGGCGGTCGACGCCGGTGTCGAGCTGGTCGTGTTTCCCGAGCTCAGCCTGACCGGCTACTTCCTCAAAGATCTCGTCCCTGATACCGCGATCACGCTCGACGGGCCCGTCATGCAGGAGCTGTGCGCGCTCTCCGCCGACATCGACGTGGTGCTCGGCGCGGTCATCGAGGAACGGGACCACCGCTATTTCAACGCCAGCCTCTACCTCAGCGAGGGGAAGCTCGTCCACCTGCATCGAAAGGTGTACCTGCCGACCTACGGGATGTTCGATGAGCAGCGCTACCTGGCCTCAGGCGACCGCTTTCGAAGCTTTGCGACCCCCTACGGCCGCGTCGGCATGCTGGTCTGTGAGGACATCTGGCATCTCTCCAGCGCCTACATCCTCGGACTACAGGGGATCGATATGATCATCTGCATCTCGGCAAGCCCGGGCCGCGGGATCACGACCGACGAGCGACTCGGGACCGCCGAGTCCTACACGCTCCTGGGCCGGACGTACGCCCAGTTCTTGACGACGTTCTTCCTGTATTGCAACCGCGTGGGGTACGAGGACGGAGCCAATTTCTGGGGAGGCTCGATGGCGATCGGGCCCAACGGCGACATCATCGCCCAGCAAGCCGACGCCGACGAGGCGCTGGTCGTCGTCAAGCTGGACCTTGCCGAGGTCCGACGGGAACGGCTGGCCAACCCACTTCTGCGCGACGAGCACCTCGAACTGACGATCAACGAGCTTCGACAGGTCTGGCATGAGCGCACCCGCAAGCCCTTCTGAGGCCGTCTTCGCGCCGCTCGCCATCAATGGCGAGCTGGTGCGGAGAATCCTGGTCGGCTTCATCCGCAACGAGGTTCGAAAAGTTGGGTTCGAGCGCGTGATCCTCGGGCTGAGCGGGGGTGTCGATTCCAGCCTCGTGGCCAGCCTGGCGGCTGAGGCGCTCGGGCCGAAGAACGTGAAGGCAGTCATCATGCCCTATCGGCGTAGCGACCCGAAGAGCCGCAGCGATGCCGTCGGCCTGATCACGCAGCTCGGCATCGAGTCGCTCGAGGTCGACATCAGCCCCCAGATCGACGCCTACTACGAGCGGTTTCCCGACGCGGATCAGAAGCGGCGCGGCAACAAGATGGCTCGTGAGCGGATGACCATTCTCTACGACCAGTCCTGGGCCTGGCGGGCCCTCGTCATTGGGACGAGCAACAAGACGGAACTGCTGCTTGGTTACGGCACCATCTACGGCGACATGGCGAGCGCGATCAATCCCATTGGTGACCTCTACAAGACCCAGGTGTGGCAGCTCGCCGACAGTGTCGGCGTCCCGACCGCGATCGTGCAGAAGGTCCCGTCGGCCGACCTCTGGGAGGGTCAGTCGGACGAGACCGAGCTGGGATTTGGCTACCGCCTGATCGATCAGCTGCTTTACTTCCTCGTTGAGCGCCGCTACACGATGGAGGAATTGCACGCCGAGGGTTTCGAGCAGGCCTTCATCGACGACATCGTCCGGCGGGTGCGTGACAACCAGTACAAGCGGCGCTTGCCGGTGATCGCGAAGCTGTCGTCCAGGACCATCGATCGGGAGTTCCGCTACCCGCGAGATTGGGGCCATTGAATGGCGCTGCCCTGTTGATCGTGACGTGAGTGCCGATCCTCTATGTCGTCTCCACCCCGATCGGCAACCTCGACGACATCACGCTGCGGGCGTTGCAGGTGCTGGAGGCGGTGCCCCTGATCGCCGCCGAGGATACCCGCCACACCCTCAAACTCCTAACTCATTTCGGGCTGAGGCGTCCGCTGATCAGCCTCCACGCCAAAAACGAGCAGCGGCAGTTGGAAACCATCCTCGCCCGCCTCGCCGATCACAATGTCGCGCTGGTGTCCGACGCGGGGACGCCCGCCCTCTCGGACCCCGGCGTCCGGTTGGTCAGTGCCGCGGTGCGGAAGGGCTTCCCCGTGGTGCCCATCCCGGGTCCGTCCGCGGTCCTGGCGGCGTTGGTCAGCTCAGGTTTGCCGACCAACCAGTTCACCTTCCTGGGCTTCATGCCGCGCAAGCGCGGAGAACTCGGACGGCTCCTTGAGGATGTAGGGGGCGCTCGGCGAACCTTTGTCTTTTTCGAATCACCCCATAGAATCTGCAAGACGTTGGATATAATGTCGTCCGTCCTCGGCCCCCGTTCGCTGGTGGTGGCGCGGGAGATCACCAAGGTCCACGAAGAGTTTCTTCATGGGACACCGGCGACGCTCCTGGAGCATTTCAAGAACGCTCCACCCCGCGGCGAGCTGACGGTCGTGGTCGCCGGCAGCGATTGGAGATCTCCTGATGAGTAAGTTCTACGTCACCACGGCCATCGTGTATCCGAATGCCTCGCCCCAACTTGGATTCATTTACGAGCTGGCCGCGACGGATGCGCTCGCGCGGTACCACCGGTTGCTCGGGGATGAGACCTTCTTTTTGACGGGGACGGATGAGCATTCCCAGAACGTCCGACGTCGCGCCGAGGAGGAAGGCCTTTCGACGGAGGCCTTCACCGCCAGGATGGCGCAGCTCTATCGCGAGGTCGAAGCCCGATTCAGCATCACTTACGACCGCTTCATCCGGACTGAAGACTCCGATCATGTTCAGGGCGTCCAGGCGTTCATTGCCAGGATGCAGTCACGCGGCGACATCTACAAGGGGGCCTACGAAGGTTGGTACTGCGTCTCGTGCGAGGGGTTCAAGCAAGATGCAGACCTGAGTGATGGCTACTGCCTCGTCCACCCCAAGCTCAAGGCTCAGTGGCTGAAGGAGGAGAACTATTTCTTCAAGCTGTCGGCCTACCAGGACCGGCTCCAGCAGCACATTGACAAACATCCCGACTTCATCCGGCCTGAAACCCGGCGGAACGAGATTCTGGGCTGGCTGAAGTCGGGCCTTCAGGACTTCAGCATCTCGCGGTCGACGATCAAGTGGGGGATCCCATTTCCTGGAGACGACAAGCACGTCGTCTACGTCTGGGGCGACGCGCTGGTCAACTACACCACGGGGGTGGGCTTCGGGAGCAACGAGGCGATGTTCAAGAAATGGTGGCCCGCGGACCTGCACATCATCGGCAAGGATATTTCTCGCTTTCATGCGTTGTACTGGCCGGCCATGCTGATGTCCGCCGGCCTTCCGGTCCCCAAGCGGATCTACGCGCACGGCTTCCTCACAGTTCATGGCGAGCGGATGAGTAAGAGCGCCGGCAATTACATCGACCCGCTGGAGGCGGCGAATCGCTTTGGCGCCGACGCGGTCCGCTATCTGCTGCTCCGCGAACTGCCTTTCGATCGCGACGGTGATATCAGCTTCGAGAGCATGACCGACCGGTTCAATGCCGATCTGGCCAACGACCTCGGCAACTTCGTCTTTCGAACCATGAACATGCTCTGGCGCTACTTCGACGGCAAAGTCCCCGCCCCTGACGGCGACGCTACGGAGCTCGACGGCAAGCTGCGCGGCGCCTTCGAGCATGCCGTGCGTGGGCTCGACAAGCACATGAAGACCCTCGACTTCACGGGGGCGTTGGGGCTGACGTGGGAAGCGATCAACCGCGGCAACAAGTACATCGAGGAATCCGCCCCCTGGGTGCTGGCCAAGCAGTCGGACCAGCGCAAGCGGCTGCAGACAGTGATGTACAACCTGGTCGAGGC
>JALYYC010000236.1 GCA_030946755.1 Candidatus Dormiibacterota bacterium | reverse complement strand
GTCGACCTCTGCGTCCGCCTGCAGCCGCAGGTGATCCTGCTCGACGTCATGATGCCCCGGCAGAACGGCATCCTGGTGCTGCAGACCCTACGCGCCTCGGACGAGACGCGGAACACGCCGGTGGTCGTCATGTCGAACTTCAGCGAGCCGACCCTGATCAAGCGGGCGCTCCAGCTGGGTGCGCTCGAGTACGTGATCAAGACCCAGGTCGAGGGTCCGGCGCTGTTGAACGCCATCCCGCACTGGATGAACCGCGAAAAAGCCTTCGCGGCATAACGGCGCGGTTTAGCTCGAGGGAGCGGCGCGGCGGACGTGCAGGGTTGCAATCTCCCAGCGCCGCAGGGACAACCGCACCAGGCCATCGCTCGCTGGCAATGCCGTCAACGCCTGTCCCCGCAAGGTGACCGGGCTGATCTCCGCCGGCACGGGCCTCAGCCGAACGGTTGCTTCCTGGGCACGGTCCGACGCGTTCAACAGGCGCAGGTCGTACCCATCCGGCCGCGGCACACACGCCGTCATCTGGATGCAGTCGGGCTCGAGCTCGATCGAGGGCGGTGTGGCGTCGACCGCCTGCTCGATCCCCGCGACCAGCGGGACCAGGGCGGTCTCGGCGGCTCGCCAAACGGCCGCCTGCTCCCAGCCACCTTCATGGAAGAACAGGCTGTAGCGAAACTGGTGTGGCCCGAGGACCTGCGCGCCGGGCGTCTCCATCGGCGGCCCGGCGTGGCCGGTTCGGTAGCGCAGGTCATCCCGCGAGAGCCATCCCACCGCGCGGAGCAACGTCAGCGCCAGCGCGCCGGGGGGCCCCGGGATCGCTTCGTATTCGTGCAGGCCGTGGCTGATCAGCGTGAGCCCGCCGTGCTCCCCAGTGACATCGACGAAGGAACGCATCGGATAGGTCGGAAGTTCGAGCTCGGGGGCTCCGGCATCCTGCCGCGGTGTGGCGGCCGGCCGCCCGGTCACGTGATAGGCCGTGTCGGCGTGGGACGCGGCGACCGCAAACGGAAGGGGGAAGTGGACGCGCAGCCGGTGGTCGCGGGCACGATTCTCGACCTGCAGCGCGATGTCGAGTCGAGCGAGGTCGCGCTCCAGGCTGACGGTCAGGCCCACGTCCAGCGTAACCTCCGCGTCGACCGGACCTCGGTGGTTAGGCGCCAGTCCGGCCGGGACTCGGTACGCAAATCGGGTCGTCAGGGTTGCCCGCAGCGGCCCCGCCTCGCGGATCGTCGGTGCCTCGATAGCCGCGCGAACCGGGCGCTCGCGATCCGACATCGGTGGCGAGAAGTTGTACTCGTCCCCAGCGTCCCCCTCGTCGAGCAGGCGGTTCAACCCGGCGTAGGTCAGGCGCGTGGCCTTGTGCTCGACCGTGAGCGTCCCGTCCGAGGCCAAGCAGCATCGCAGGTGGGCATTTTCGAGGACGTCAGCCACGGCGCGCACCGGAGGCGCAATCAGCCGTGGCGGCACGGCCAGCGTAGCGACGGAGCAACCCGCAATGGTCGGCGTTTCGACCAGGACCCGACCGACCGCTGGGCGACGGACCTCTATCTCGATCGATTCGACGCCAGGTTCGCTCGCCAATCGCTCGATCTCGAGTCGATACCGCTCCAGGTCGTGGCTCGCTCCGGTGGATCGGGTCTCGACGCCGACGCAAACTCGGCTGCCGTCACGGCGGATATCGACCCCGCTGATTCGCTCGCCGGCGATCCGCCGTTCATCGAGCACCGAGTGCACCCGACCCACCTCCCCGGCCGGAAACCGAAACCGAATGGTTTCGGCGCTGGAACTCCCGGGCAGCGGCTGGGCATTCGGCGGGACCTCGGCCTCGTCCACCTCCACCTCGACCAGGCCCTGTCGAGGAAAGGCACTCGGATTCCAAACCTGCCCCTCGCCCGCCACGCGGCCGAGGCAGCGTGTCGCGATCGCCGCGGCGATCTGGTTTGCCGAATCGCTCCGCAGCCGCGCCTCCGCGGCGACCGCATCGATGCCCGACCCGCAGGCCGTGTCGTGGGCCGCGTTGTGCAGGATCAAGGTCCACGCCTCGTCGAGGAGGCCCCTGACGTCGGCGCCGCTGAACGCCGCGAGTGGTTCGGCGATGCGCTCCAGCAACTGGGTCGATGCGAAGTACCGTTGCTTGTCCGGGGCTCGGACGGACAGTGTGCCCATCAGGACGTTGGCTCGTGCCGAGGAGCGCAGCTCGCCCCGCCACTGCGGCCAGTCGCCGGCCCTCAGGGTCCGCAGGTACTCGCCCATCCCGGCCAGCGTGACCCGCGCGTCACCGAGGTACCGGTTCGCGTCGCGGATGGCCCCGCTCAGGTGCTGTTGCGGCAAGACGTGGTCGTTCCCGTTCATCAAGAGGATGTCCGGGCCCGGGTCAAACACGGCGAGGGCGGTTAGCGCGGCGTCGATGCGGCGCGCCAGGGCGGCCGGGTCGGTTGGGAGGTCGACCCCATGCGAGTAGGAGGTTCCCATGTAGGCGGTCAGGATCTCGCTGCCGTCGGGCGCTCCCCAGTTGAACGCGAGGCGGTCGACCGCCAGCGGCACGCCGCGCCAGACCACGGCGTGATCGAAGCCGAACTGCCGGTAGATTTGCGGCATCTGCGCGGGGTGACCGAAGGAGTCGGGCAGGTAGCCGGCCTCCAGCGAGCCACCGGAGGCCTCGGCGATCGAGAGCCCACGCTGGAGATTCCGAACCAGGGTTTCACCGCTGACGAGGAATCCATCGGGCAGCGTGTACCAGGGGCCGACCTCGATGCGGCCTTCGCGGATCGCGCGCTCGAGCCGGGGCCGCGACTCGGGCTTGATGGTGAGGTAGTCATCGATGACGACGGTCTGACCGTCCATGAGGAAGCGAAAGTCCGGATCGGTTTCGGTCAGGGCGAGTAGCGCATCCCAGAGATCGACGAGCTGTGCCCGAAAGGTTTGGAAGGGCGCGTACCATTCGCGGTCCCAATGGGTGTGCGGGACGACGAAGACGGTTCGACTGGTTTGCCCAGGAGGCACATCGCCATTGTGCCGAAGCGGGGTCGGGGAGGAAACCGGCTGGTTCCCTCCCCTCCCGGGACTAGAGGCCGCTATGCCACGTGGTCGAGCCGATCACGTGAACCCAGGTGAGTCCCGTGTTCAAGTCGATCGGGTCGCCGTTCGCGTCGAGGTATACCGTTGGCACGTTCGCATCGGGGTGGTGCCAGGTCGCGTGGATGACCGTGCCGTTGGAGTAGATGTCGGCCGTGCCGTCACCGGTCAACTCGTAGGCCTCCGTGTGATAGCCGTGGAAGGCGTTTGCGGGGTTCATGTCGAGATACGACGTGACGTTTTCGACGATCACGGTCTTGGCATGGAGCCGCCCGGTGCCAACGTTCATGAAGGCGGCGCCGTCCTGCGTCTTCACGTACTCCTTGGATGCCGGGTCGTACTGCCACGTTGCGGCGTGGTCAGGGACGGAGATCGACGTCGCTGGTTGGGCGGCGGGCGGGGCGTCCGGATGTTTCGGGGCAAGCTCGTACACCGGAGCAGGAATACCGTTCTGGATCGTGAAGGCGGTCACGTTGGCGCCGTTCATCATCACGTTGTGCGGTGCAAACCGGGTTGCGTTGTCGCGGAAGTAGACGCCTCCAGCGCCATGGCTGTAGTCATTGACCAGGTTCGGATGCTGCCACACCTGACCGAGGATGTAGTCATTGGCGCCGGAGCAATAGATCATGCCCTTGTACATCAATTCCAGGCGGATGGTGATCAACCGGCAGCTTCGAACCGGGCCGATAAGGCCGGGCAATGGGTGCCAGTAGATGACGCTCAGCCGCGGGATCGAGCCCTCGCTGATGTACTCGTAGATCATGTCGGCCTGCTGCATACCGGCTTGCGGACGGGCATCCGAACTGTTCTCGATCTGAATGATGGTGGGCGCGCCCGAGCCGATGCGCGCGGGGTCTCCCTGCGATGGCACCTCGATGACCGTCGTGAAGCTCAGCTTCCAGTCGGCCGCGAGTGGGTCGTGCTTGCGGTTCAGGGCGGCCTGCGGGATGCCGAGCAGATACTGACGGCTGGGCCCCAGCTTGAGATCCAGCGTCGCGCTCCTGGTGTCGCTGGACCAGGTGACCTTTTTGGCGTCGAACGGTTTTCCGTTAAGCGTGATCGGCGTCTTGGCGCTGTCCATTGCCTGCGAGAAGTCGATCTTGATCGCCCCGGTCGCTGCGCCCGGATGGAGGGCCTGCTGGCCATCCTTGACCACCTTGTCATTGACTTTGACGTCCGCGACGGCGGGGGCGGCCTCCGTTTTGAAGCTGAAGCCGCTGGTCACCTGGCCTCGACCCGACGAGGACTGGGCGCCTTTGAGGCTGACGTGATAGACGGTGCTCGGTTGCATGGTGGGCCGGAGCTGGAACTCGCGCACGCTGACCGCCTTGAAGGCCACGATGACCTTGGGCGTGATGACAAAGCTGCGCTGGACCGAGTCCGCGTTCATATCCTGGTTGAAGCGAAGGTCGATCGCGGCCGTGCGCGGCACCGCCTGGTCGCCATCACTGACGCTGGCGCTGACTTCGAGGGGGGCGGTCAGGATGCGGATGCCGATGACCGCCGCGACCACGAGAAGCGCGATCGGGGCCAGCCACCAGCGTTCACGAAGCGTTTGTGTCCAGGTCATTGATCACTCCCTATCACGTGCACCCAGGTCAGCCCCGTATTCAGATCGATCGGGTTGCCATCGGCGCCGTAGTAAACCACCGGCAGGTTCCGGTCCGGATGTCGCCAGGTCGCATGGATCACACCCCCGTCTGAGTAGATGTCGGCCGCGCCTTCCCCTGCCAGCTCGTAGTACTCCGTGTTGTAGTCGTGGTGCACGCCCGTGTTTCCCGGGCTCGTGTCGAGGCGCGACGTGACATGCTCGACGATCAGGTTCTTAGCGTGGATCTGGCCCGTGCCGACGTTCCCGAACGGCGCGCCATCCTGCCACTTGAGGTATTCGCGCGAGTTGGGATCATAGCGCCAGGTCGCGTTGTGTTGGGCGATATAGACGCTTGCGGCTGGGGTCGCACCAGCGAGGGCCGCATCGGGATGGGACGGCGCGATGTCGTAGTTCAGCGCGGGAAGACCTGCGGCGGCCGTGTGGGCCGTGACCTGATCGGGCCGGGCCACCACGTTGTGTGGGGCGACGCGATCACCGGCTCGATACATGAAGTCGTACATGTACGCGTAGTCGTAGACAACGTTCGGCCACTTCCAGACCTGTCCCAGGACATAGTCGTTGGCGCCGGAGCAATAGATCATCCCCCGGTACATCTGCTCCAGCTGGACAGTAATCAGCCGGCAGCTTCGGACCGGGCCGATCAGGCTCGTTGGCGGGTGCCAGTAGACAGCGGAGAGGCGGGGGATGCCGAACTCGCTGATGTACTCGTAGACCATGTCGGCCTGCTGCATGCCGGTCTGGGGCCGCACGGTGGGCTGGGCGCTGTTTTCGATCTGGATGATGATTGGCCCCCCCGACCCGATGCGACTGGTGGACCCGGCCGAGGGGACCTGCGGCATCGCGTTGAACGACACCTTCCAATCGGCGATCGCCAGGTCGTGCCGCTGGTTCGACGCCGTCTGCGGGACTAGGACCGAATGGGTCCGGCTATGCGCCAGCGTCAGGTCGGCTGAGGCGATTTTGGCCGCGGCATCCCACGAGATCAGTTTTGGGTCGAGGGCCTTGTTATCGAAGAGGATCGACGTCGACTTCGGATCCATCGCTTGCGAGAATGTCACGCCGAGCTTGCCGCGCAGGGGCACGGCCTGCTGGCCGTCGGCCAGCGGCGCCCCGTTGAAGCTCACCGCCGTGACCCTGGGTGCCGGCTCGGTGCGAAATGCGACTGCGTACGTCGCCGTGCCAAATCCCATCAGCTTTCGAACGCCGCTGACATTCAACCGATACGGGGTATCAGGCTGAAGCCACGGGCGAATCTCAAACGTCCTGCGGTCGCGCGCAACCACCGTCGCGAGTGTCAGCGGAGAGATCCGGATCCCGGCCTGCACGGAGGCCGGGTCAACGTCCTGGTTGAAGTGCAGGACGATGGTGGCCGTCCGGACGATGGTCGGGCTCCCATCTCCCACGCTGGCCCCGACGGACACCGGTGCGCTCAGCAGCTTGACGGCCACCGCGCCGACCACGAGAAGCACCGCGATAGGCAAAATCCACCAGCGCCGTCGGAGTGTCGACCCGAACGCGCGCGGGCTGGCGGCAGGCGTGGACATCAGGATTTCCTCACAGCGACCGGCGGCACACATTAGTGCAGCGGGGCGCCTGCCGTCAATGACGCCCGTTATCGGAGTTGTTGAGCCCGCTTTGGGTTGATTTTGCGTCGCGCGGTGACGATCGAGCTCGGGTCAGGCCACCATGAGTCGCGGAAGCAGCAGCTGCTGGACATCGAAAAGCACGTCAAGAACACGGACCGGATCCCGCGTCACGTTCCGGTTGAGCGCTCGAAGCAACTTGCGGCTGATTGGCCGGACGAAGCGGATGATCTGGTCCATCAGGCGTGGCGGAACCTCGTCGCGCCGCCGCTCGATGATGTCCTCGACACAGAGGAGGAACTCGTCGACGCGGCGCACGTCGGCGCGGCGACGGAGTTCGACCTCGCGGCGGTCAGCGGCCGCCTGGAATTCCCGATGGATCTCGTCGATAGCGTCGCTCAGCATTGAAACGATCCCTCCGCGTTCCGCAATACCGGGGTTCTGTCAAGCATAAAACTTGATATGGGTACTGTTACATAGTCCGTATGCTGTGTCAAGGGTTGGGCCCAGCGTGGCCCGATCAGGCGCTGAGCCCGTTCCCGGAGACTTCCTGGAGCGTGTCCAGCTCGCGGACCTGGTTCAGATCCAATCCCTGCTCGGCGAGGGACTCCAGCAAGCGAAGGACGTACTTCACGCCGGCCAGGTTCACACCCTTCTGGCGAGTGAGGAACTGGATCACCCGCACCCGGCGGATGTCATCCTCGGAGTAGCGGCGCCGGTTCGTCGCGGTTCGCTGCGGTTTGATCAGGTGCTCGCTCTCGTAGATCATCAGCGTGCGCGGGTGCAGACTGAGGATCTCGCTCGCGATACTTGGCGTGAACACCGCCCGACCCGGCGCGATCGCCGGTCCCCGTTTCCGTTTTCCCAACTCTCACCCCTGCATGAGCAAAGCTCGCGCACCGCACTTAGATGATACCCACAATATCACATATTGCCTATCCGCGCAAGGGTTCGTCCGACGTAAGGGCCGCATGAGGGAAGATTGACCGATGCTGGCGATCGAGCAATACACGAGGCGGCTGCTCAAGGACTTTCATCCGATCGTGGCTGCCAACCGGGCTCCCGTCGATCTTGCCCCCGATAAGGAGGAGGGCGCCCAGCGATTCGTACGGGGCGGCGGCGGCCTGGTGACCGGCCTTTCCGGTCTGGCGCAGTCGACGGGCGCGGTCTGGGTGGCTTCGGTTCGTGATGGATTCGAGGGGGAGCTCGAGGTGGGGCAGGGGGGCGAGCCGATGCTGCTCGAGACGGTGGATGGCGCACGATACCAGGTCAGCTGGGTCAACCCTCCCAAACTGGCTTACGACCTCTACTACAACACGATCGCGAATCCACTGCTCTGGTTCGTCCAGCACTACCTCTGGAACCTTGCCGAGGCACCGGTCCTCGACGACAGCACCCACCGCGCCTGGAACGAGGGCTACCGCAGTGTCAACCAGATGTTCGCGAACCAGGTCGTGCGGGAAGCCCGCCGCAGCCGGAAACGTCCGCTGGTGCTGTCCCATGATTACCACCTCTATCTCGTTCCCCGACTCGTCCGCCGCGAGCTTCCCGATGCGGTCATTCAGCACTACGTCCATATCCCGTGGCCGACCCCGCAGTACTGGAAGGTCCTGCCGCAGTACATGCGCGACGAGATCATGGACGGGCTGCTTGCCGCCGATATCGTCGGCTTGCAGACGTCGCACGATGTTCGAAATTTCCTGCTCACCTGCGAAGAGAACATGGGGTTGCCGGTCGACTTCCGCCAACAAACCGCGTTTTACCGTGGGCGCACGGTCTGGGTTCGCAACTATCCGATCTCGATCGACGTGCGTGAATTCGAGCGCACAGCATCGACCGCAGCGGTGGAGCGGGCGGAGCGCGAGATCCTGCGCTGGCGCACCGAGCACTTGATCTATCGCGTGGACCGGATGGACCTCTCGAAAAACATCGTCCGAGGCTTCTTCGCCTACGAGCGATTGCTTCAGGCCCACCCCGAATGGCGCGGCCGCGTGACCTTCTGGGCGATGCTGCAGAAGACGCGGCAGAACGTCCCCGAGTATCGGGAGTATGCCCGACAGGTGTTGCAGGCTGCCCGGGTGATCAACAGCCGGCATGCGACGACCGAATGGCAGCCCATCAGGCTCGAGCTTCGCGAAGACCTCACCCGCGCCATCGCCGGCTATAAGCAGTTCGACGTGCTCTTCGTCAATCCGATTTACGACGGAATGAACCTGGTGGCGAAGGAGGGCATGAGTGTCAACCGCCGCGGCGGCATGCTGGTTCTTTCCGAAAACGCCGGGACCCACGAGGAATTGGGGGAATGGGCGATCACGATCAATCCCTTCGACGTCGATGCCACGGCGGAGGCCCTGCACCGCGCGCTCTTGATGGATCCGGTGGAGCGCCACGCACGCGCGGAAAAAATGCGCAGCGTGGTCCAACAAAATGACGTGGCGAGATGGATCTCGGCCCAACTGCAGGACATCCGCGACCTGGTGGAACCGCTCGCGGCCCGGCAACCCGACAGCGCCCGTGAGGCCGCGCTCAGCCGCCTAGCGGACGGCCAGTAAGTCGGCTAGAAGCGTCTTCACTCCCTCGACCCCATCGACGACAAGGTCGCAGGCATCGAAGGTCTCCGTGGGCACTTCCGCCGACCGCACCCCGACCGCCAGGGTTCGGACATTGGGCAGGTCGCGCATGGCCCGGAAGGCATCGGCGTCCGTGACGTCGTCGCCGACGTAGATCAGCCCGGCGGGATGCAGCGAACCGGCGAGTCCGGCAACCACCGTGCCTTTGTTCACCTCGACCGCTGGTCGCAGCTCCCACACGTAGCGGCCGCGGAAGAGTCGCAGGTGCTCCTGTCCGGCAAGGGCGCTGAGCGACTCGCCGAGCTGCGCTCCGGAGGCCTGCGGGTCCGGTGACTGCCGGAAGTGAACGCCGATCGACGCGCGTTTCTGTTCGATGCGTATCCCGGGGCCGGTTGCGGCCGCGATGCTCGCCAGCGCGTCGGCCGCATGGAGAAGGTTGTCGGCGTAGGGCTGCGCCTGCGCGCTGAGGCGAGACACACCATCCCGGCGTTCCTCGAGGCCGTGGTTTCCGATCAGGAGCGTGTTGGGAATTGGGACCCGCTCCCAGAGCAGGTCACTGTCGCGGCCGCTGATGAGCACCAGCCGCAGGAGGCGGCATGCCAGACGCTCGAGCAGGGCAAGCGTGTCGCGGTCGGGCTTCGCCTTGTCGGGATCGACCACGATCGGGGCGAGCGTCCCATCGAAGTCCAGGCCGAGAACGATCCGTTCGAGCGGGAGGTCGCCTAAACGGGCGGCTAGGACCTCAGGCCCAGAGGTGACGGGCGCCGGCGAGCTCCGGGAAGTCACTTTCAGGGATCTGGAGCCGGCTCTGCACCGCGGCGTCCATCAACGAGAAGATCACCTTGACGCCGGCCAGGTTGATGCCGTGGACCGTCGTGAGCTCGCGAATCAGCCGGATGCGCTCGATGTCGCGACGCGAATAGCGCCGGCGCTGGGTCGGTGTTCGCTCCGGCGCAATCAGGTTTTCGCTCTCGTAGACGAAGAGCGTGCGAGGCTCGATGTCGAACATATCGGAGACTTCGCTGGACTTATGCGGCATTGTCACGGGCTGCCCTCCAGGGACGAGAACTGTAACAAATTATATCAGACATATCAGCTTTTATGACAAACAGGAAATGCAGCCGCCTTTTGGATAGTGCGTGACCTTCCCACACGCGGTGTGACGGGATGCAAAAGGGACCCCAATGGTTGTGCTCTCGCATATCACCTTTGCCGTGCCAACGCCCGCTTGAACGGGTCGCACGTTGCCAGTAGGCTCTCGCTGCAACGGCATGCGTGCCGTTTCCACCAGCATGTCGGGAATCTTACGTCAACTCAGCGCATTTGGAGGCAGGTTCGTGTTGGGCGTGGTGCTCGTCGCGTTGCTGACGCCACCCTTCGGGCTGCGAGCCTACCTGGACGCTCGCGCCCAGGACCAGGCCGTCTCGGCCCGGGTGCTGCAGAGCTTCGGCCGGCCGGCCGCCGCCGTGGTCAAGGCGCCAACCTCCGCCCGGCCCCTCGTGCAGCAGCATCGCTCGCCGCTGGATGGGATCGCCGGCAAGGGCGCCTGGTTCATGGTCTTCGACGGCGAGTGGACCGACCCTGATGCCGACCGAGCGGCCGCGCTGGTTGACTCGGCCGTTCGCGCCGATCTCAGCCACATCTATGTGCGGATCGCGGACTCACCGCACCATTTCTATGCGGCCGCGATGCTCCAGGATCTCCTCCCCATCGCCCACGCCCGCGGGTTGAAGGTGATCGGCTGGATCGAGCCGATGCTGGACGATCCGGGATCCGATGCGGCCGATGCGATCGCGGCGGCAAATTTCGAGGAGCAGGGGCAACGGCTCGACGGCCTCGCCCTGACGATCGAAGGCAACAGCACCTCGGACCCGAACGTGGGCCAGTACCTCGTCGGGGTCCGGACTGGCGCCGCCGGGCTCAATGGGCTCGGCGACCAGTACCTGCTGATCGCCAGCACCCTCCCGACTCCCTATGACCACCCGGGCTACGCCTACGCGACACTCTCCCGCTACTGCCAGGTCTTTGCCCCGATGGCCTACTGGCGCGCCACCGGATTGCCGCAGTACAGCGGGACCGATGGGACCCGGGCGTACGTTGACCAGATCTTCCAGCAGTTCCGGGATCCGGGGGTCAACCCCTACAAGCGACCGTTGACCATCACCGCCCAGGCCTACGATGCCGCTCCCGAGTACGGCACACCAGGCGCGCCGCCCGCCGGCGAGATTACGACCTCGATGGATGAGACGCGCGCTCAGGGCGGCATCAGCTGGTCCTATTACCGGCTGGCGGATGCGACCAACGGCGTGACGGGCGACGAGCAACAGGCGATCAGCGGCTATCCGTTCTGGCAACGATCTGTCGGGGCGGCCATCTCGGCGAAAGCATTGATCGCATTACCCGACCAGCCCGTAGCGTACTAACAGGAGGGGTTGAGCACCACATGAAAACCATCTTTACTCGTTGGGATCTCGCCGCCAGGCTTGGACGCAAGCGCGTCATCCTTCCCACGGTGGCGGTCGCGGCCGCCCTGGCCCTCGGCGTGACGTACTACAGCGCGCATTCGGGGGCGAATGCCGTGCTCAACAATCCCTCGACCCCGATCAGCGTAGTGCTCGATCGGGCCGACAATGGCCAGCTCGCCACCGCCAGCATCAGCGGCCAGCGCATCATCGTGACGGACACGGCGGGCCGGCGCTCGTGGACGATCGAGAAGGACTCCGCGATGGGAGCCACGGAGCAGCAGCTGCGCCAGCACGGCGTCCGCGTCACCGTGCTCTCGACCGACGACCTGTCGCTGACGACGATGCTTCCCAACCTGCTCGGGTTGCTCGTGCTGATGGCGCTCCTCTTCATCATGCTGCGCCGGTCGAACCTGCTCGGCAGTCCGATGGGCACCATGACCAAGCATCTGGGCGACCCACGGAATGGAGAAACCGAGAGCGTCACTTTTGCCCAGGTGGTCGGCGTCGACGAGGCCAAGCATGAACTCGAGGAGGTCGTGCAGTTCCTCAGGGCGCCCGAGACCTTCGGGCAGCTCGGGGCCCGGATGCCGCGCGGCATCCTCCTCGTCGGGCCTCCAGGCACCGGGAAGACCCTCCTGTCGCGGGCCGTCGCCGGCGAGGCCAAGGTCCCGTTCTTCTCGCTGAGCGGATCCGATTTCGTCGAGATGTTCGTCGGCGTGGGGGCCGCTCGCGTCCGCGACCTGTTCAAACATGCGAAGAAGAACTCGCCCTGCATCGTCTTTCTCGACGAGATCGATGCGCTCGGTCGCAAGCGTGGCGGCTCGGGCATGCGCACCAACGAGGAGCGCGAGCAGACCCTCAACCAGCTCCTCGTCGAGATGGATGGCTTCAATACGGACTGCGCGGTCGTGGTGATCGCCGCCACCAACCGCCCCGACGTCCTGGACCCCGCCCTCCTGCGTTCCGGCCGGTTCGATCGTCGTGTCGCGATCGACGCGCCAGACCTGAATGGACGCCGCGCCATTCTCAATCTCTACGCCGCGCAGAAGCCGCTGTCCGCCGACATCGACCTGGACGTGATTGCGCGGCAGACGCCCGGGTTTACCGGCGCCGATCTCGCCAACCTCCTCAACGAAGCGGCGATTCTTTCGGCGCGCGCCTCAAGGCCGTCGATCGGCAAGGCGGAGCTCGAGGAAGCGAGCCTGCGGGTCATGGCCGGTCCTGAAAAGCGCAGCCGCATCATCACCCCCGACGAGAAGGCGATCATCGCCTACCACGAGATGGGTCACGCGCTCGTGATGAAGTCGATCGCGAAGAGCGATCCGGTGCACAAGGTCTCCGTCATCTCCCGTGGGCAAGCACTCGGGGTGACCATCCAGCTCCCATTGAAGGACCGCTACCTTACGTCCAAGTCGGAGTTGATGGCGCGGATGGCCGCGGCCATGGGCGGGCGCGCCGCGGAGGAGATCATCTTCGGCGACGTGACGACGGGTGCCAAGCAGGATATCGAGCACGCGACCAGCATCGCTCGTCAGATGGTCTGCGAGTTCGGCATGAGCGAGCGGCTGGGCCTGGTGACGCTGCATCGCAAAGGCGACAGCGACAACATGTTCTTCTCCGAGTTGACCGCCGCGGATGTCGACGCCGAGATCAAGGCTCTGACCGATTCCGCCTACCGGCTTGCCTACGAGATCTGCCAGCAGCGGCGGGCCACGCTGGTCCGGATTGCCGAACATCTGCAGGCGGTCGAGACGATTGACGGCGATGAGCTCGACCGGCTGCTCCTCGAGGACGCGGCCCCGGTCATCAAAACCCTGCCCAACGGAACCGGCCGGCGCCGGGAGTTGCGGGGCGCGGCGCAGATTGCCGCCGCCGAAGCGACGGACTGGTTGGATAAGGACGAGCCGACCGTGGGCCCGGACGACGGGCCGCCGATCGCCGCCAGCTGACTAAATAATTTCCTCGTAGAGGTCGTAGACGGTCTTGAGGTCGTCCGGCGGCTTGATGCTGCCATTCTTCAGTGACTCGAGCAGCATCAGGATGTACTTGACGCCCGCGAGGTTGACGCCCTTCTCACGCGTCAGCTGCTGGATGACCTGGAGCTTGCGCACGTTCCGCTGCGAGTACCGCCGCCGGTTGGTGGCGGTCCGGTAGGGCTCGATGAGCCCCAGGTCCTCGTACATCATCAATGTGCGGGGGTGCGTCTCGAGGATCTCCGAGGCCACGCTGATCGTGTACAGCGGTTTATCGAGGTCGAAGGCCCCGCTCAGCCGCGGGTCGCGATTGGGAATCAAGAGCTATTCCTTCACCCAATCCTGGACGCCCCGGCTCAGGCTGGCGGGTGTGGTCTCCGACTTGATCAGATAGTCGAGCGCGCCGAGCTTGAGCCCGCGGTCAACCAGCTCCTTTTCGCCGTAGTTCGAGAGGATGATGACCGGGATGTTCTTGGTGACGCCGTCTGTGCGGAGGTTCTCGAGAACCGCAAAGCCGTCCATCTTGGGGAGGCGGATATCCAGGAAGACAATATCGGGCACCAATTTCTTGGCCTGCACGAGGCCCTCCTCGCCCGACTTCGCGACGGTAACGCGGTAGCCGTCAAGCTCCAGCTTCAGCTTGTACATCTCCGCCACGGCCGGATCATCCTCGATGAAGAGGACGTTGACATCCTCATCGACGACTTCGCTCATTTCCCCTCCTTAAACCCGATATCGCGCCTGTCACTTTTCCCCCCGTGATTTCGGAAGCTAGTATAACCCAAGTTCGGGCAAATGCCTGAATCCTAGGCATTGAAACTGTTCAGTTCGGTGATAACCAAGTGGTACCATGGCACTACATGGGGTACTTGCGAGGTTTGTCGCACGGCGCGATTGCCGGGGCTGCCATCGGGTTGCTGTACGCTCCCGAGTCCGGGCTGGCCATGCGCCGCCGCGTTTCGCGCCTCCTGGGCCAGGCGGAGCAGGCCCTCGCCGAGACGCCGGCCCCGGCAGCGGCGCCCCCGAAGCGGCGAACGGTTGGCGGAACAGAAAGTCGGGCCAAGCGCCCGTAGGAGGGAAACCAGATGGAGCAGACTGTCGAGAAAGCCGTTGACCGGTTGAGCGAGTTACTCGACCTTGCGACCAAGACCGTCGATCGGGCTTCCAAGACCGCCAAGGATATGGAGGTCGGCGATCGGTTGACCGACGCCGTCTCGGCGCTGCGCCGGACGCGGATTACGCAGGACGACGACGCCGGCGTCGAACGGTTCATGACCGGCTTGCTGATCGGTGTCGCGGTTGGCTTCGGGCTCGCGCTCCTGCTCGCACCGAAGACCGGCGAGGAACTGCGCGATGACCTGATGCAACGCGGCATCGAGTTGCGCGATCGTGCCGGCGAGCTGGCTTCGCGCATGCCCTTCGGGGATGGGGAGCAGACCCGGGAGCCCGCCACGACTGACCAGCCGGGTATTGCCTAACCCAATTTCCGGCCCCGACCGTTCTTAACGGAGTCGGTTAGTTCTGCGGCTGGGGATTGGGAGTCGGGGCGGGGGATGCGGATGGCGTGGCGGCGGGTGCCGGCGGCGGAGGTGGCGGCTTGGGCGCATTCATGATGCACGGCACGCCGTCGACCACGGTCTGCGCACTGGTCAGCGCGTAGGGGTTGAAGTTGGCGGGCAGGTGGCAGACGGGCCACGGTTGCGCCAGGGTGGGCGGCAAACTTTCCGTTCCCGGGAGGAAGTAGTTCTCGCCCACCTGGTGGATGCCGGCGGGCGGCGAGTACCACTGGTCGGGCGTCGATGCCAGCGCCTGCAGCATGAACTTGTGCCAGATCGGGGCGGCCCCCACGATGCCGGTGGAGTTATGGCTGAGCGGCTTGTTGTCCGGATTGCCAACCCAGACCGCGGTCGCCAGCGTGGGGGTGAATCCGACGGTCCAGTTGTCCTTGAAGGATTGCGTCGTACCGGTCTTCGCGCCGACGTGGCGGCCGGGCAGGGTCAGGTCCCCGTGGCAACCGAATGACATGCACCGGTTGCGATCGTCCGACATGATCGACGCGATGATGAACGCGACGCTGGGATCGATGGCGCGGAACTCGGCCGTGTGCGCGTCGTACGTGTAGACCTCTTTCCCGAGCCCGTCCTTGATGCTCAGCACGGGGGCCTCGCGATGCCGGATGCCCATGTCCGCCAGCGTCGACGCGGCCGCTGCCATGTCCGCCACGCGGACCTCATACCCACCCAGTGTCAGGCTGGGCCCGTAGAAGCTAGCGTCGCGTTTGTCGTCGCAGGGAAGGCCGAGGCAGGTGATACCCATCCGGTGCGCAACATCGACGACCGCGGGAATCCCGGTGCGCAGCTCGGTCTTGAGCGCCGGGATGTTGAGCGAGTTTCCCATTGCCATCTTCAGCGGCAGGGTGCCGTGGAACCGAAGGTCGTAGTTCAACGGCGCATACGGGGCAAAGCCCGGCAGGAAGCGCCCGGGTTGGTCGCCGCCGATCGGGAACACCATCGCGTCGTCCGCGATGGGACTCAGCATGTTGAACCTACGGCTCTCGATCGCCGCTGTGTAGGTGAAGATCTTGAAGCTTGATCCCGGCTGCCGCTGGACGTCGTAGGCGAAGTTGTACTGTCCGCCGGGCCGGTTGTAGTCGTCGCCGCCGACCATGGCAAGAATCTCGCCGGTCTTTGGATCCATGCTGACGAGGGCGGCGTCGTGGAAGTTGTAAAAACTTCCCTTTTGCGCGATCTGCTCACGAATGATGCCTTCCGCCATGTGCTGGAGGTTGAGGTCAAGGCTCGTGTACACGCGGTAGCCTCGACGGTCGCCTGAGGTGATGTGCCGATCCGAAGCGAGCCATTTCAAGACATAGTCGACGAAGTGGGGCGCCTCGAATTTATTGATCGGCGGCGAGACCACGAGCTTGACGGCGTAGGCCGCCTGCGCCTGGGCCGGCGTGATCATTTTCTCGCTGACCATGGCCTCGAGCACCTGGGCCTGGCGCTTTTTCGCGGAGGCAAAGTTCGTCAGCGGGTTGTACTGCGTGGGCGCCTGGGGCAGTCCGGCCAGCATCGCGGCCTGCGCGAGGGAGAGATCATGCGCATTGGTCTGGAAGTAGCTGCGGGCGGCCGCCTCGATGCCGTAGGTCTGGCTGCCGTAGTAAATGGTGTTGAGGTACATCTCAAGAATCTGGTTCTTGCTGTACTGGCGATTCAACTCGACGGCGAGGACGGCCTCCTTCAACTTGCGCTGAATGGTTGGAGGCGGATTGGGTCCGATGTAGACCTGCTTCACCAGTTGCTGGCTGATCGTGCTGCCGCCCTGGTTGATGTGGTGGTGCGTGTAGTCGGCGTACGCCGCGCGCGCGATCCCGGGGAGGTCCACCCCGCTGTTTTTGTAGAAGGTGCGATCTTCTGTCGCCAGTGTCGCCTTGACCACGAGCGGCGAGATATAGCTCAAGGGCACCACGATTCGATGATCGCCCGCCTTGCCGATGTCGGCCAGCAGGGTGCCGTGCCGGTCGTAGATCAACGTGTCTTGTTCGAGGTTGTTCGAGGACAGCCCACTGACGGCGGGGAGCGGGCCGACCGCGCCGGCCGCGAGGGCGGGAATGCCCATCACGGGAAGGATCAGCACCACGATCAATGCCAGCAGCAGGATCCGGCGAAGATCCGCCCGGCTGCGCCGGCGCCACAGGTCGACGTGCCGGCGGCTACGCCGCCGCGACGTTACGCGCTGAGAAATCCGTAAATCCCGGACAAGAGGAGCCACAGGGACACGAGGATAGCGGCTCCCCACCCTGCGCTGCTGGCCAGGCTTCGGCTCGGCGACCGGCGCTGACGCCGGATCTGGCGTCGCCGCTCTGAGAGCGACGAAGGGACCTCACGGTCGGACCGGATCGTTCTGTGCCGAATGCTTATCACTTCAGACCTCGAAACCTTGATCGTTGACGTTGAGCAAAATCTGACTCCATCAGTATAACGTAAGCGGAGCTTCGTGGTGTATGCCTCGCGGCATCTCCTTCCATCCATCCGGTCGAACGGGCCGCCGGACGATTTGGTTACGCCGGGCTGATTCAACCCGCCCGTATAATGGGGCCCACTCGGGAGCCCGGCGGGTCCGGGAAAGGGGAAAAGGTGTTCTGTCGCGAGTGCGGGAAGCAAATCGAGGAAGGGGCCCGCTTCTGCCGCTTCTGCGGCAAGCCTCAGGTTGACCCGGGCGCGCCCGACGCACCCATGCCGGTCACGGCGGCAAGCTCGCCTCAGGCCGGCCGGCGGCCGCCTGCTCGTCCCGGCTTCGAAGGCCGGCTCCGCCAGCTTTTCCCCCGCCACCACCTGCAGGATGAGTTCATGCACATCGCGACGATCGTCGCCTTCTTTGTGGCGGTGATCGGGTTCGTTCTCGGTCTTCTGGTAGCCGTCCTGCTTGGCATGCTGTGGCTGCTGTTTGCGATCTCCCTCATCCTTTTCCTGATCTTGAGGGAGTCCACCCTGAGTCACGTCCGGGCCGCACCCGGCCGGGCGGGTGGGGCGGATGCTTCGCTCGCGGCGGGCCGTTACCACGCGGGTCGTCGATCCTCTGCCACCGCGCCGGCCGCCTCTGCCGAGGCGGCGACGGCAGAGTCGTCGCCCCCGCCGCCGCGATAAAAAAAGCCGGACCCACCTGGGGTCCGGCTCCTTCGCTACCGCTTAGACGCTCCGGTCGGTCTCCTCGACATTCTTCTCGTCGGCTTTCCGGCCGGCGCCCTCGATGTCGCCTTTCAGGCCCTGCGCCTTGCCTTCCAACTCGGTCTTCTTGTCGCCGGTCAACTGACCAGTCTTTTCCTTGACCTCGCCTTCCATCTTATCGCCAAATTCGCCCATGTCGCACCTCCAGAGTTTTTCGGGTGCTGAGTAGAGCACCTGTAAGAAAGGTTATAGCACGGATGGGATATTAAGCGCTAGCCGCGCCATCGGGTTGCTGGGCGAAACCGGATTCATATGTCTTTACTGGACGTGCGTTGAGCGATTCGTATCCGGTGCCTATACTCAGGGCGAATTCCCGATCCGGCCGATCAAACGGGTGAGAACACTGGAGGACCGTATGGCAACCGCCGTCAAGCGCGAGGTCCGACGCGCAACCGACATCTCCCTTGACAAGCCGATCTATACGATCAGCGTCGCGTCGGAGGTCCTGGAGACCCACCCGCGCACGTTGATGATGTACGAGCACCTCGGGCTGGTAATCCCCCGACGGACGTCAACCAACCGGCGGCGCTTCTCCCAACGCGACATCATGAAGCTGCAGACGATCCAGAAGCTCACCCGCCGTCATTCCGTCAATCTGGCCGGGGTCCGCTACATCATGCAACTCCTCAAGTTGCTTCACCAGCACCAGGTCGAAGGCCCGGCTGAACTCCGCGATATCGACGTGTCGCAGCTCGACGTCTAACCGAATGTGATGCGCCCAGCTTGGCTTTAACTGACAGTCATTTAACGCGGAAGCTGACAACCGTGCTGTTGACAAGTGATCGCTCCAGTAGTATTATTTTCATAGATTCTCTTGCCCCCCTCTTCGGGCCCTCCAATCGGAGGGCCTTAATTTTTTTCCGGGGCGCTTCTCCGCTGGTTGCGTATCAATTTCGCCCGCCCGCCCGTTCCAACAGGCGAATACACCCCATCGCGACTTCCTCTATACTGCATCGCGCCAAGGGAGACCAATGGAAAGTAAAGCGCGCCGGAACGTAGGCGCGAGCCGCGCCACCCAGGCCGACGAGGACCTGGTCGACGTGCTCCTGGTTGAGGACGATCCCTCGGTCCTCGAGATGTACCGCCTCAAGCTCGAGCTCGATGGCTATCGGGTCAATACCGCGCTCGACGGTGAGGACGGCTTAAAGAAAGCCGGCGACCTCAACCCCGACATCATCTTTCTCGATATCCGGCTGCCCAAGATGGATGGGCTGGAGGTCCTCCGCAAGCTGCGGGCGGAAGACCGGACCCGCGATATTCCGGTTATCATCCTCTCCAACTATGATGAGGAGGATCTGGTTGCGCGTGGCCTGCGCCTGGGCGCTCACGAGTACCTCATCAAGGCCCGCACGACGCCCACCAGTCTCTCCGAAGGGATCGAGGATTGGCTAAAGGAGTGACCCGCCGCGCTCCAACGGACACCAGCCTGTCGCTGGACAAGCCGATCTATACGATCAGCGTCGCCTCGGAGATCCTGCAAACGCATCCGCGGACGCTCATGATGTACGAGCATCTCGGGCTCGTCATCCCCAAGCGGACCTCGACTAATCGCCGCCGGTTTTCCCAGCGGGACATCCGCAAACTGCAGGCGATCCAGACATTGACACGGGTCCACGGGGTCAACCTGAACGGCGCTCGCTACGTGCTGCGTCTCCTACGGATCCTCCTGGACAACGGGTTGGAAGCTCCGGCCGAGCTACGCGACCTCGACGTCAAGGACCTCGAGGTCTAACAACCCCATCGCGCGGCGCGGCTTTCGAGCCGGGCAACGATCGAGTCGCAAGCCGGTGACGACCCAGCCGCCGCAATGTTCAGCGTAGCGGCCGTCAATAACCTAAGAAGCACAGATGAGCTTCCGGCCGGACAGCCCGCTCAATCGACTGGTCCTCCTCTGGCCCGGGGTGCCGATCGCCGCTTGCGCCCTGGGATTTGTGCTTTCCCTGGTCGAGGTCGGCCAGAGCCATGATCGCGCCTTCGCGGCGCTCGCCATCGCCATGGGCTGCGGGCTCGCCTGCAGTACGGGACTGCTCTTCCACTGCTTCTTCATCGAGTGGGTGGAGGTAATCGTTTCCCGTGACGGCATTGCCCTGCGTGCCGTTGGCATGGGCTGGTTCAACCGTCAGCCCCGCCTGGTCCCCTGGCAGCAGGTTCGGGCGATGAACGAGATCACGACCCGCGATGGTGGTCGCCTGGAGATTGCGGTTGACTCCGAGGTGGTCCGCCTCGACCGCGCGCTCTTCCGGGAGGACACCTTCCGCAACCTGCGCACGCTGCTGGCGCAGCGGACCGCCGGCCTGGACCAGCCGGGCTACGAGCGCGGCCTGGCCTCCGCAGCCTGACCGGCCCCCTCAGCCCTGGGTATAGACCTGGGCCGAGTGGACAGCCTGCCGGTAGCTCCCGTAACGCCCCTGCAGGGTGGTGCGATCCCCGTACCAGGGGTCGTTGATATAGAAGGTATCGCCGTTGTGTCCGGTGAGAACGACGAAATGCATGCCGCCGTTCAGGCGGACCTCGGCGACGACGAGGTGGCCGGCGTCCAGCTCCGCCAGGACCACCGAGGCAGGCGGCAGGTCCTCGATGTTCTGGTCATCGGTGCGCAGCTGCGGCGCGATCCCGGGCACATGCAGCCAGCGCCAGCGTACGGATCCGCCCGTCGACGCTGTCGCCTGCCTCCAGAGAAGCAGGTCGTTCTGAATGTAGCCACCGTGCGCCGTCAGCCAACGGTTGAGCGCCAGGGGAGTGGTTTGGTGGCCGTACGCAGAGGCCACCATGGTCACCGCGGTCAGCGCGCAACCCGAGGAGCCGATGGTATCGACCGGGTCGGTGCCGAGCGCCTCCCGCGACCACGCCGTGGATCGCTGGCCGATGGTCGGGACGGGGGGGACCGCCGACACCGCGGACGCGACCAGTCCGGTCGAGCCGCCCCAGATCGCCGTGGCAATCGCCCAGGCGCTGAGCACCTTGGGAAGACCCCTCTTCACGGCGCCATCTTACGGAGCCGGGGACGTGGAAGTCCAGCAGGCCGGCTGTGGGTTTTAGATCGTCACAGACTGGTTACAGCCGTCAACCGACGAGGCTCTTCAGGTCGCCCTCGTGGGTTGCCAGCTCCAGGCGAACATCGAGCATTTCGTCCGTGGTGATGCCCGGTGTGGCGGGATCGGTCGGCTCGTCCCTGACCGGGGCGATGGCCGGCTCCGCCGGCGCCGCGACCGCCACCGCGATCAGGCGCTCGTGCTCGCAGTTGGCGCAGGTGACGCGAACCAGCGACTGGGCGTCCGCCTGGGCGACCAGGTCGAGGCGGCAATCGGCCAGGCTTTTCCCGCATTCGGGGCATTGAAACCGGCCGGCCTGCCGCCGCAGGACATCGAGAAGATCCATGGGGTGGTTGTACCCTGAACCCGGACCGCCGAAGCGGGATGCTGATACCGGGATAGCCCCATAAGGGCCTACCGGATGAGGTCCAGTTCGTGGCACAGGGTCGGATTGCCGTCCAGCTGGTTCCCGCGGATACTCCGGCGGATATGCGGCTGGGCGGCTTCCTCGCGCTCTGTGGCGTTACCGCCGGCAGCCTTTTGATGACCGGCCTCCCGTCGACCAACCAGATTCCCGCCCAGGGCGTTCGGCTTCGCGCCCTCCATCTCGACGGGCGGCCGGTGCCCGTTCCGGCCTCAATCCGGGTCTCAACGCGGCCCCAACTGGTGGTCGAGGTGGACCGGCTGGTTCGCCCGGACGACTGGTCGCTGACGCTGGACCACCGCCCGGTGTCGCTCGGCATCGCCGGACCGCCGGTTCGAGGGTTCCACCTGGCGTTGCCGGGCCCGCTGCCGATGGGAAGCGCCCATCACCTTGTCATCGCCGCCGGCAGTCTTCGCGTGAACGCCGTCTTTGCCGTCGTTCCACCCTTGACCGCCACCGTTGCCATGCGTCCCCACGACCTTCAGATCGGTCGGGCCGTGACGGTCGCGGCGACCGTCCACTTCTCGCGCCCGGTTGCCGACCGGGGTCACGCGGTCTCCCACGTATGGATGGATGGGCACCCCACGTTCACCTGGCGCGACTCCCAAACCGTCGAGGCGATTGCGGGTGGGTTCCACCTCTCCGACCAGGTCTCGATGCACGTGGGCGCCGGTGTTGCCGCGGCCGATGGGTCATTCAGCACGTCGCCGGCCGGTGCCACGCTGACGATACCGCCTACGATCACGACGGTGCTGCCGGGCCGCATGGTCCAGATGTATTACGTCAACACCCCCGATGGCCGGGACTCGTTCATGAGCCACCTCAGGCAGATTGACGTGCTCAGTCCCAGCTGGTACGACGCCAACGCCGACGGGACCATCACCGGGTACGCGCACCAGGATGTGATCGACGCGGCTCACGCCAACGGCGTCGCCATCATCCCGCTGGTCGTCAACGCGAACGTCGACCCCGACGTGGGCCACGCCATCATCGCCGACCCGGGCCGCCGGGCCACGCTCGCCGGCAACCTGGTGGCGGAGGCTCGCCGGTACGGCTATGCCGGCTTCCAGCTGGACTTCGAACAGATCCGATCCATAGATCGTGACCTTCTGACCGCCCTGGTCAAGGACTGCGCGACCGCCTTTCATGCCGCCGGTCTCAATTTGTCGATTGCCGTCATCCCGCGGCTGCCGGGCGACGCGACCGCGACCGGTGTCTTAGGAGACTATTTCCGCACCTGGTCGGGCGCCTACGACTTCCGGGGCCTGGCCGCATCTGCCGATTTCCTCTCTTTCATGACCTACGACGAGCACAACGGGGTCACGCCCGCCGGGCCGGTTTCAGGCACACCGTGGATGCGCCAGGCGCTCGACTATTCGCTGCAGGGTGTGGCGCCCGAGAAGGCAACGCTCGGCCTCCCCACCTACTACCACGATTGGACCGGGGTGGGACGACTGACCTCGAGCTCGTATGCCGACGCGATGGTGCTGGCCCAGTCGAATGGGGCAACCCCAACGTTGGACGCGGCCGAGGACGAGATGCACTTCGGCTACGACGCCTACGGAACCCATCACGAACTCTGGATCCAGAGTACCGAGACCCTCCGGCGCAAGCTGCCCCTCGTCTACGAATACGGTCTCAAGGGGATCAGCGTTTGGCGGCTCGGCTTCGAGGACCCCTCGTTCTGGAGTCTGATCCCGCCGCGACACTAGGCCGCGTGCGGGGGCCGCTCGGGGTGGCGTGCTCGGGCTTGCCGGCCGGCGGTAAGAGCAACTGGTAGAGGCGCTCCTGTCGTCGCCGTGCGGCTTCGTAGACGGCGTGGGCCGCGGCGTTCGGTCGGAAGCTCCGACCGCGCGGTGGCGTCTCCTGCCAGAGACGCGGACGCCGGCCGAGGGCGTGCAGGGCCAGAAGCGCGGCCCCGCGGCTGGAGGCCTCCGTCTCCGGCGACATCACGACCTGAAGCTTTAACGCGTCGGCGAGCATCTGGGTCCAGTCGCGCGAATGGATCAGCTGTCCCCCGGTCGCGATCACGGCGCGAGGTCGGGGAACGGCGCGGCGCATCGTCTGCGCCACGACAACGATCTGGTAGGTGATCGCCTCCATCGAGGCACGAAGCAAGGCAGCCGGTCGCGTGCCGAGCGAGAGGCCGGTGATCGCGGCGCGCGCGTCTCCCCGCCAGTTCGGGCTTCGCTCGCCCGCCCAGAACGGCAGGATCGTCAGGCCGTGGCCGTCGGGGGCGATCAAGGCGGCGTCACGTTCGAGCTTCTTCTTGTGCCTGAGCCCGAGGCCATCGGTGAGCCAGCGGATGACGTTTCCACCTTCGGATAGCGCGCCGCCGAGAACAAACCGGTGCCGATCCAGCCGGTACACCCACGCGCCCCAGGGGATGGTGAGCCGGTCGCGTTCCAGGATGACCCGCAGCGCGCTCGAGGTCCCGATGGTTGCGCAGAACCAGGCCGGCCGCAAGCAACCGGCGCCCACGTTCGCGAGCACCCCGTCGCCGACCGGCAGGAACCACGGGACGCCGGCCAGCGCCGGCCAGCGTTGGCGAAAGTCGGCGCGAATCGTCCCCGGTGATTCGTCCCACTCCGCGAGCTGGGACAGACGGTCCGCGGAGATCCCCGCGAGGCGCAGCGCGCTCCGGTCCCACTCGCAGCGGTGCACGTCGAGCAATCCCGTGCCTGACGCGATCGAGATGCTCACGCGCGACTCGCCGAGAAGGTGCTGGTAAACGTACTCGCCGAAGGAGATCCATCGGCTGGTGCGGCGCACCTTCGCGGCCCGGTTCGCCTTGAGCCAGCGAAGCTTGGCCGGCCAGAAGCTGGCATGGAAGTAGCACCCGGTGCGGGAGTGGTAGGCACGCTCGTCGAATCGCGTGCGGAGGGTCCGGGTCTCGGCCGCGCTGCGCGTGTCCGCCCAGGTGAAGAGCTCGGTGGTCGGCCGTCCGTTGCGATCGACACCCATCAGGCTGTGCCAGTAGCAGGACGCGCCGGCGGCCAGGATCCGAATCTTTTCGGCCTGCGCCGCCTTGAGCGTGGTGTCGATGGTCCGAAGCACCAGTCGGAGCAGGGCGTCGGGATCGGAGCTGACCTGGCCCGGGGCGGTGGTGTCCACCTTGTAGGCAAGGTCGCAAAGGGTCGGTTTCACCATGCGCCCGCGGGTGTCGTAGACGACGGCTCGGACCGACGACGTGCCGAAGTCGAGCGCCAGCACGCCGCTACGGGACGATCGAGCCATGACCGACCCGTAGCCTATCGAAGTCGCCTATGGCGACCTTCGCCGAACGGGGGAGGCGAAGGAAAGAACCCGGAAATCCTTTGATAGACTGTGGCAGCCCCGCTGGGGCGTGGCCAAGCGGTAAGGCGCCTGACTCTGGATCAGGTAATCAAAGGTTCGAATCCTTTCGCCCCAGCCATTGTCTTGTCTCAAGACATCCCGGACGCCTGTC
>JALYYC010000228.1 GCA_030946755.1 Candidatus Dormiibacterota bacterium | reverse complement strand
CGCCCCGCCGCTCGGCCTGGGCGACGACGTCGAGGTTGCGGCCCTTGGCCAGCATCATCTGGGAGCGGCAGAAGAGATCGAGCGTGCTCCCGTTTTTTGCCCTGGCCCGGCGCGCTCCCTTGGCGATTGCGGCCAGCTTGCCGTACTCCCGCGTCAGCAGGGTCAGGATGCGGTCCGCCTCGCCGTAGTCCAGCCGACGCAGGACGATCGCGTCCGCGCTATAGGTCGGCATGGGGCCAATGTAGGCCTTTGGTCATGGCCCGGTGTGGAAGCACGTGGCGAGATCGGTCTCGGCCGGCTTGCCGGCGACGGCGTAGCTGCGATCCAGCGCCGGCTTCGCCGGTGGATCGAGCGTGTACTCCCACCAGTAGACGCCGTTGAAGCGCGGCACGATCGACTGACACGCGGCCTGGTAGTAGCGTTGTTGCGCCGTCAGATCGACGGGCTGCTGGTTGTCCCAAATCCACGGTTGCTGGAACGATCCGACCAGCGAGGTCGCCCCCATCTCCGTCAGGACCAGCGGCTTGCCGAACGACCGCTGGATCCGAGTCAGGCGATCGATCCATGGCTGCCAGGCGGCCGCCAGGTCCGCCACGGTCGCGCCGGACGGCCGGTTGAGCGGAAAGTAGGCGTCCACACTGATGAAATCGAGCGCGCGCCCGAACGCCGGATAGCCCTTGGCCCAGTTGGACGAATAGGTGACCTGCCCGTGGTAGACGCTCCGGACGGACTTGATCAGCTGCAGCCAGTAGGTGCCGTTGACCTCCATCGAGTCGAGCTCAGATCCGATGTCGAGGATGGCGACATCGTGCGCCTGCGCGAGTCGCGCGTAAGACATCATCAGAGCCGTGTAGGAATGGTGCCACTGGGCCGGGTCCTGCGGCCGCAGCGTTCCGCGCCAATCGGTCGCCGTCTCGACGGTGCCGATGTCGAGCAGGGGACGCAACATGACCGTGAAGCCCCGCTTGTGCGCCTCGCCGGCAAAGGTCGCGATCCTCGTGGCCGTCGGGGTGCGCACCGGATCGTTGCGGACGTCACTCCCAGACACGCCATCCTGAAAGATCGGCACAACGAACGACACGCTGTTGATCCCGTTCCTGGCCAGGCGGTTCAGGAGGACCTGGCTCTTGTGCTGGAAGAATGGATCGTTACCGTAGATCACCACTGAGACGCCAGCCTGGAAGGCCTTGCCCGACGTCCGCGGTCGACTCACGGCAATCGTCGGGACGTCCGGCGTTGCCGCGACCGCCGCCGAGGCGAACTGCGGGCTGCGGGTCGTCTGCAGCGACCAGAGCGCCGCGGCGCCGGTGATGGCGATGAGCACGAGGGGACCCGCGAGGCTGCGCCCAGCTGCCCTACTCACTGGCAGGAGTCTACTGAGTGATCGTCCCTACTTGTAGCAGGAGGTGATCTCTTTTTCGGCGGGCTTGCCGATCGGCTGGTACCCCGGATCGCTCTGGGGCACGAGCTTGTCGAACCAGTTCGTGTAGTAAACCCACCAGTACATCCCGCTGACCACCGACTTGAGCGCCTGGCAGGAGGCGGCATAGTAGGCGCGCTGGGCCTCGAGGCTCACCTGGCCGCCGTGGGTCCAGTTGTAGGGCGTCTGATAGGAGTTGGGTTCCGAAGTGGTGCCGAGCTCGGTGAGCACGACCGGTTTCCCGGTGGCCGATTTAAGGTCGCGCAGTTGTCCGGTCCACTTGCTCCAGGCAGTCACCAGCTGGCCGACCGACGCATTGTTCGGGGCAGAGAGCGGGTAGAAGGCATCGATGCTGGCGAAATCCAGGGCGCCGCCGAAAGCCGGATACGGAACATCCCAGTTGCTCGAGTACGTCAACTGTCCGGTGTACACACTCCTGATCGCCGAGATGACATCCTGCCACGCCGCCGTGTTGGTCTGCAACGAGTTGAGCTCGGTGCCAATATCGAGAACCTCGGCACCCTCGGTCTTGGCCAGGTTGGCATATCCGACGATCGCGGTCTTGTAAGAGGCAAACCAGGCGCCGGGGTTGCCTGGCTGAAGCTGTCCGCGCCAGTGCCCGCTCTGCTTCAAGGGGGTGTCATCGATGAGGGGTCGCAACAAGACGGCGAGTGATCGCTTGTGTGCGGCCTCGATGAAGCCATTGAGAAAATCGGTGCTCGGCGTCTTGGTGGGGTCTGCGTGCACGTCCGTCGAGGTCCAGCTGGTCTGGTAAAGCGGAAATGCCAGCGCCACGATTTTGACCTTGATCGTGACCAGGTGATCGAGGAGCCGACCCGCATCCGATAACAGGCTCGGATCGTTGCCGTCGGCGTACACGATCACCCCGCCCTGGAATGGCGGCACGGTCAGGGGAGCGCGCAGATTCACGCTTGCCGCCGGCGAAGGCGTGACGCGAGCCGTTGCGGTCGTGTTGGGAGGCTTTGCGGCCGTCGGGCCACAGGCAGCCAGCACACTGACCACCATCAGTACAACGGCTCCCTTCCTGGCGCCCATGGTCCATCTTGACAAAGCGGGGCAAAGCATAGCCGAAGCCCCCGGAATGGACAACGATTCCCGTCTCCCCTTTTTTAGTAGCCTGTGATCGGGGTGAATGAAGCCGGGCTGATCTCGGCTGCCCCTGGGGCGGCCCCCGAGGTCGAGGCGATCGCGGCGAAGTCCCGTATCGCGTCGAGCCTTCAGGCGGCTGCCGTCATCGTCGCCGCGCTGGCCGCGTTCTGGCCATCACTCCTGGGCCTCGAGACTGGCTTTCCGATGCATCGGCCACTCGGTGCCATCGCCTTCGTGCCGTTAATTTCGCTGGCGCTGGCCGCCCTGATTGCGATTCGGCCGCAACCACCCGGGCCGGACATCCACGATCGCTACCTCGATTACATCCTGGGCGTGGTCATGCTGGGGACCGCCGCGGCGATGCTGGCCCTGCTTCCGTCCTCACTGTCCATCTTTTTCTGGTCGTGGCGCCTCGACATGCTGGCCCTTCCCCTGTTCCTGGCCGGCGCCCTTGCCCTGCTGTGCGGATCGCGCGTGCTCTGGCGCTACCTGTTGCCGATTGCCGTGCTCCTGTTGGCGTGGCCTCTTCCCTACGCCGCCCTTGGCCTGACCGGCCGATTCTTTTCCGCGCAGCCCGTGGTGATCGCCCTGATCGGGCTGGTGGCAATCCTCGCACTCATTCGATCGAGGCGGTCGCGGCTGCCGCGGACGGCGGTGCCCGGCGCGCGGCATGGGGGCGGGTTGGTTGCCGGCGCGCTCCTGCTGCTCGCCACAGCGCTCACGCTATCGGCCGATTGGCAGATTGGGAACGCCGCGCAACTGTTGCGAGCCGATGGTCAGCCAGCGCTCGGTGTGGCATCGAAGCCCCCGGCGTCGATCGCCGGAAGTCCGCGAACCGATGCCGTCAGTCCCGCCGGCCCCGTCTGGGGCGGCAACCAGGTGACCTATCAGTACGGGAGCTCGCCGGCAATCCTGGTCTCGGCTCTCACACCACCCGACGCCCGCGATCTCGACCTCGCCCCGGCCGCGGTCGTTGAGGGGCAGGGTTACCGCACAACAAGCACGCAATCCGCGGATCTCGGGGCGGCGGTCACCGGGCACGTCGAGCGATACGCCGCCGCGACCGGGCCGGCCGTCACGGTCGTCTGGTGGGATTGGCCGGTCCAAGCGCCGGCGGGGGCGCGGCGTCAGCGCGTCATCGTCGAAGGGATCTCGAGATCGGCAGACCAGTTGCTCGCGTTCGCTCGGAACCTGGTCGCGTCCGAAGCGCGGAGCATGGCGCCATGAGCCCATTGGAGCAGAGCGTCGACGGGCTCCGGCGAGAACGCCCCGAGTTCTCCGCCTTCCAGACGGTCACGCGGAATCAGGCCCTCGCGCTCATCGGCCTCGGCGTAGTTGCCGTCGTCGGGCTGCTGATCAACCCCACGGCGGTAATGATCGCCGTTCTCGCCGCGACCACCGGGCTCTACCTCGTCAGCCTGGTCTATCGCACGATCCTGCTGCGGATCGGACTCCGCCATCCCCACGAGGTCACCGTCAGCGATGGCGCGGCGCGAGCCATTCCCGACGACGAACTCCCGATCTACACCGTCCTTGTGCCCGCCTATCACGAGGCCGAGCTGATCGCGCGGACCATTGCCGCCCTCGAAGCCATCGCATATCCGCCGGAGCGACTGGATGTCAAGCTCCTGCTCGAGGCTGACGATCGCGAGACGATCGACGCGGCTCGATCGATCGAGAGCGCCCTCAAGCTGGAGATCGTCCTCATCCCCCCTGGCCTGCCGCGCACAAAGCCGAAGGCCTGCAACTACGGCCTCCTGCAGGCCCGCGGGGAGTTCATCACCATCTACGACGCCGAGGATCGCCCCGAGCCGCTGCAACTGCGGCGGGCGGTGGCCGCCTTTCGACAGCTGGCTCCGCTGGTCGCCTGCCTGCAGGCCAAGCTCTCGTATCACAACGTTCATCAGAACCTGATCACGCGCTGGTTCACGGCCGAGTACGAAACGTGGTTCTCGCTCTCGTTGCCGGCACTGGCCCAGATCGGTGGACCCATACCCCTGGGAGGCACCTCGATGCACATTTCGCGGCGCGTCCTGGAGGCGGTGGGCGCCTGGGATCCCTACAACGTGACGGAGGATGCCGATCTCGGGATTCGTCTCCAGCGCTTTGGCTACCGGGTCGCCGTCCTCGACTCGACGACGCTGGAGGAGGCGAACAGCGATGCCGTCAACTGGGTCCGCCAGAGGTCGCGCTGGTACAAGGGCTATCTCCAGACCTGGCTGGTCCACATGCGCCATCCAATCCGGTTATGGGGCGAGGTTGGATGGCGGGCTGGCCTCGGCATCAACCTGCTGCTCGGCGCGGTGCCGTTCCTCGCTGTACTGAATCCAATCTTCTGGATGCTGACCGCGCTCTGGTTCATCGCGAAGCCGCACTGGCTCGTGGCGGTCCTGCCGGCACCGATCTATTACCCCGCGCTGATCTCCATGCTGGCCGGAAATTTCATCGCCTTCTACACCAGCGTGATCGCGATTCGCGTCCGAAACCGACCGGAACTGCTGCCGGCGGTGCTGCTGTCACCGCTCTATTGGGCCATGATGGCGATCGCGGCGATCCGCGCGCTCGCGCAACTGGCGATCGCCCCGTCGTTCTGGGAGAAGAGCGTCCACGGGCTCGACGCAACGCCCGCGGTTGACCTGGTGTCAGAACATGCTGCTCGCTGATCGCCTGGTGGTGCAGGCCCCGCCGCACCCGCGCCGCTGGCCCGGGCCGCCGCCTGCTGCCGCGACCGTGTTCGGCCTGGCGTCCGGGCTGTACGTCGCCATCGCCGCCACGCTGCTCTTCCGCTTTCATATCGTTTCCGCCCAGGCGCTCGGGCTGGTCGCCAACGCCTCCTACGTCCTGTTCAGCCACGATCCCCACCTTGCCGCGCTCGGCTTCGTCGGGAGTCCGCTGCCATCCATCCTCACCTTGCCGCTGCTTCCGCTGCACACCATCTGGCCGGCGCTCACGGACGCGGGGTTCGCCGCCTGCATCGTCTCGGCCCTGTTCATGGGCGGCGCGGTCTATCAGCTGTATCAACTCCTGCGCGAGGCGGGCGTCTCGCGCATCTCCCGGCTCGGACTGACGCTCGTCTTCGCCGTGCATCCGCTGATCCTCTACATCGCGGCCAGCGGCGTCGCGGAGGCGGGCTACATGTTCTTCCTGCTGCTGGCGGCCCGGCATGTCGGGCGATGGCTGCGCGATGGCGACATCGTCGGGTTGATGGTCACCGGCTTCGCGCTTGCCGGCGCCTACCTGTCCCGCTACGACGCGTTGCTTGCCGGATTCGGGGTGGTGGTCCTCGTCGCGCTGGTGTCGCTGAAACGAGATCGCCGCCTGGCCACCGCCGCGTGCGATGCGATAATCGTCGGCTTGCCGCTCGCCGTCATGGCTGGGGTTTGGGCCTTCGCCGCATGGCTCGTGACCGGCAACCCGCTGCCCCAGCTCGTCTCGAACTATGGCTATCTGGCGCAACTCGACGCGTTCCGTTCACACACGCTCACGCCAGCGTTCCCACCCCCGGCCGCCCCCATGCGGACACTCGTGCAGCTCATCGCCCTCGAGCCCGGCCTGCTGGCCGCTGCCGTGCTCATTGGCATCGGATGGCTGACCGGCCGTGCCCGTGCGGCCCTCGCCGGCGCCGCCATACTCGGACCCCTTGCGCTGGCGGTGACCGCGGCCGGTGTCACCGGATTTACGTTTCCCTGGTTACGGCAGCTGGTCGTCGTGGTGCCGCTGGTCACGCTGCTTGTAGGCCTCGGCCTGGCAGGACGGCGCTCATGGATACTCTCTGGGACTGCATTCCTGTTGCTGCTCGTCGCGGTGCCGACCACCATCGGCGCGATGCTGGCGGCGCGAACGGGCCAGGAGGAGATGCCGGTCCTGCGCGCGATCGCGGGGCTCCCAACGACGGGAGCCACGTCATCGCCGGCAATCGCCGGAACCGTCGCCCGCTATCTCGACAGCCGTCACCTCGCGGAAGCCAGCGTCCTGGTGGACAGCTTCACCGGATTCCCGGTGATTCTGTCATCGAACCAACCCCGGCAGTTTCTCATCACGAGCGACCGCGATTTCGGGCTGGCTTTGGGCAATCCGCAGGCGTTTGGCATCCGGTACCTGCTGGTGCCCGCACCCACGGGCGGGAATAACCTGGGTTCGCTCGATGCGCTCAACCATGCCTTCCCGGCACTCTGGTCCTCCGGGTCCACGACGGGCGGCCTCGAGCGCGAGTTCGTGGGAGCTGGCAAACGGGTCGAGTGGCGCCTTTATCGCGTGTCGGCGGTTACGCCCGCGTCATAGGCGAAGCCGCCAAAACCGCTAAGGCCGGGTCTCCAGGCTGGACCTCGTAGCCCGAATAGGCCGCCTGACCCCGGTCAGCCCAGTCCCAGACGAGCGCTCCAACCACGCCGGCCCCGAAATCGGCCGCGAGCTTGCCTCGAAGCATGGCGGCCCGATTCGCGAGTGACCCCGCGTCCTGGACCCGGACCCCGATTTCGCCAACGAAGAGGGGCTTGCCAAGGGCGCGGCATTGCCGCAGCCTCAGTGCGAGTTGGGCGGCCGCTGGGCCCGCGGCGCTGTAATCATGGATCTCACAGAGGTCGATCCCGGGGACGCTGTGGACGTCCTGGTAGGCGGATCCATCGGTGCCGCAGTCGCGGAGACCCCAGGTGCCGAGACTCAGCAGGTGGTTGCCATCGATGCCCTTGACCAGTCCAGCCATGTCTGCCGTGAACTGCTTGAGGGTCCGAGGGGCACCGGCGTTGCAGCGACCCGAGGCAGTCCGATCTTCGGCTTCGTTCATCAGCTGCCAGGCCAGGATCGTGGGGTTGTCCCGGTAACGGGCGACAACCTCGGCGACCCATTCGCGATAGGTAGCCGCCATCCCGTTGTCGCGGGCGGTCGCGTAGCCCGAGGCGTACCACGACTCATCGCGGCGCTGCGCCCCACCTTCGCAGTCACCCAGGCCGTTGCCCAGGGTGGCAATCACCCGCTCGTTGTGTGCCCGCGCGACCGCCATCAGTGAATCAAAGGCGCTCCAGTCGCGCTGCCCGTTGCGCGTCGCGAGCGGCTGGAAGAACCAGGCCCGAAAGACGTTCTGCGCCGGGCCGATCGCCGTTAGCGTCTGATCCAGCGATTCGGTCGTGCCAAGCCCGTACCAGCAGGCGACCCGGTTGTTGGCGTTATAGATGTTGAGCCCGGTGAAACGGTACGGCTGCCCGTCGAGGAGAAGGGTGCCGCCTGACCGCGTCACGAAGTTCGGAAGTTGCGCCGAATAGACGACGGGCTCCTCACGAGCAAAGATGACGGCTGGCTTCGGCGCCGGTGAACGGTGATTGCCTTCCGCGATTGCCGTGGTGGGGATCCCGCCTAGCACGAAGGCGGAGATCGTCAGCGCTACGCCAGACGAGGCGTGAATTTGGTTGATTTGATTTGGCCCCAGGGAGTCCCCAGAGATACAACGAGACCGTTGGACGACGGCCGCCCCTTCCCATGCCACCAAACGGCAACAGCCAGCAACGATATTGGGCGGACCCTTACGAGTCGGTCGAGATTGGGGCTTCAGCAAAGGTCCATTCACTGCAAAACGCAGGGCGATCCCCCGTCCGGCCGACTTTCCGAGCTAGCAGCAAAGCGCTGTCCAGCGGGCTGTTACGTCCAGCCGGAATACGCCGTGAAGGATTTGGTCAATCCAAATATCCTCTCCTCGAAAATCTGGGCGCCCGGGAATAGCTCTCCCAGGAAGCATGAACGCTCTCGACCTAAGCCCAGCGATTAACCCGCGCAACAGCCCGCCTCAGCGGATCGCGAACTGATCCGGTGAGCGTCGAATCTAACCGCTTCCCTTGACGACGAGGCCCCACCGACTCGCTGGCTTTTCGCACTGGGGCCCGACGATCCATCTGCTCTCCGCGCTTCCGGCTACAAGTTCGTCAAACGCTCGGTTGTCTTGAATGTCGTCAGCAATCAACACACCGCCGGCGCGGAGCGCTGGCCATGCGCTCTCCAACTCAAAGCGCATGTTGTCGTAAGTATGGAGACTGTCATGCACGAACAAATCGACCGGTTTCAACCTCGCCAACAGTCCCGGAAGCTTTCGCCGTGTCGCGCCGCGAACGTACGACCATCGATGCTGCAGATCCCCCGACACGGCCGTTCGGCTCTGTTGGGCCCACCCTTTCGTTAGGGGGGGCAGGTCAATGCTATAGAGGTGGCCGGTTTCTCTATTCTCCATGGCGCTCAGGATCGTGGCGGAGGTCAAGCCGCGCGCCACGCCGGTTTCGACGGCGACCGCCGGCCTCACGTGATAGGTCGCCACCCAGACGGCCAGAGCGAGGTTGGTATCGGCGTCGAGCTCATAGCCGCGGGTCGGCGTCTGGGCCGCAATCGGATCGAAAATTGCCGACCATCCATGGCTCCGGAATTGCGCGCATGGCGAACACGGAAGTGTCGTACCGAGGGCGCGGTGCAACTCTTCCATGAGATTTTCAGCGGCAATCGCCTTTCCAGCGATCGAACTGGGGGCACTTACCTGCTGACTCTCGCGCTTTATGCTCACACGATCGATCACGAAAATCCCCTCGTGGAGCGTTGCTCGAGCAAGCTGCGGGAGAAGGCGCCAGAGCCGCACCGGCTCGATGGTCGGGCGGCTTGTTCTAAAGTCCAAGCGAGCCCTCCACGTTAGCGCCTCGGGTCATTTCGCCCACTGGTTGGTTCGCCACCGCACCGCCGTGATGCTCCGCCCCAACCCGGCGCAAATAACTACGCCACCAAATCACAACGCCAATTCCCGTGCCTGCGGCAATACCAAACGCGGCGCCTCGAGCACCACCAGTGGCGGCTCCGAGGGCCGAGGCGACGATAACCGCTAGCGCGTACCCGAGCTGCGTACGAAGGCTGTCTCCTGCGGCAGCGAAGGCGCGTAAGCCAACCTGGGGGCCCATTGTCGACGCAATCAACACGTACTGCGCAGCAATAGGCAGGAGCAGCGGCTGAGCCCGCAGCCATGTCGCACCAAGGGCTTCCTTTCCAATGTAATTTGGTGCCAACGCCACAAGCAAGGACCAGCCGATGGCCCCAAGCAGTGTGCCTGTCGTCACGACCAATACAAACCTCTGAAATGATTCCCTGCGTCTTCGCAGAATTCGGACTCCTTCCGGAACGGCCACGAAAAGACCGCCAAGATAAAGGGAATTCAATGGACTATATAGAACCTGAGCTCCTCGCAACGAGCCTGCAGCCGCCAAGCCGGCTGCTAGTGCCACCAATAGCAGCGCAACCTGGGACGATCCACGGACGACAACAGCCTCGGCAGCATAGCGAGCTGCCAGTTCTTGGTGCTCTCGGAGCCAACCGATAGCGCCACCCAGTCGGGGCAGGCCCCCGAGTTGGAAACATCCCGTAACCGCTGCCACAGCAGACGCGACGCCCCAGCCAACTAGCCACGCGAACGCGGACCTATGGCCGGAAACAATGATGACAGCGAATGCAGCTACCTGGCAGACGAACCACACGCCATCGTTTAGGACAGCCTTTTGCGGTCGGCCCTGCGACACGAAAACAAACCGCCAGGCATCTTGCAGCAATAATCCGGGGAGAGCTGTGCCAAGGGCAAGCAATGGAAGCCCCACGTCCCTGGAGGCGAAAAGGGAAATTGCCATGCAACCCACGCCGGACACCAGTCCCACGAGAAGGGCGGTTCCGGAAGCGTCGCGCGCCTTCGTCCTGAACAGGCCTTCTTCCGCCGCCGAATAACGGACCGACAGTGGAAGGCTCGTGAGGCCCTGGCTGATGCCCCCAAGAACGAGATAAAGGGCCAGGACCAAGGCGAAGCCACCGAACTCATGCGCTGAAAGCGATCGCGCCACCAGGATCGTAAGCCCAAAGTTCGTAAGACTGGATAGCCCTTGGTCAAATACGCCCCAAATGGCTCGCCGTCTCACATCATGCCGTGCGTCCGCCATCGGGCAATGTGGCGTACTCGAAGGTAGACGACAACTCAGTCTTTGCGAGCACGAGCCGTGGGGCGCCCAAGAGCACAAAGGCGAAGATAATCAGCGGGTATGCCTCAAGCTCCAGCGATGGATTTATCAAGCTAGCAGCGAATGCGGCGACGAATAGGGTTCTGCGCAGCAAAATGTCGCTGGACGACGACTGGTCGGCCCTGCAGAGCCCCACGGCTCCCACGATCACCATGACCGCAAGCGGCAAGGTCCCAAGCAATCCGACATCAACCAAACTCTCGATCCACATGTTGTCAAGGTTTGATATGTCGTCGGCGCCTGGCTTCGGAACGAGCGCGAACCGGTGACCGGCGTAATAACCAAACCCCTGCAGAGGGCGAGTAGACCATTTCGCTATGGCACCCCCCCAAGTTGCCGTACGCCCGGTGAGAGAAAAAAGGTCTCGCCCGCTCTGATTTCGTGATAGGTATGTACCAACTGGGCCAACCGCGATCGCACCTGTCAGCAGGGTGACCGTAGCAGCAACAATAAGTGCGACCAAGATCCGACGTCGGCGCAGCAGAGTTGTTGCCAGAAATACCACGCACAGACCGAGGATGGCCAATGCGCTGCGCGTGCGCGTCAAGACGATCACACCTAGATACGCGACGATTAGCCCGTAGCGCACAAGAGGTCTGAGGGTTAACGCTGGTCCCCGCCGCGTCAGGAGGCCAAGGGTGCCTACGACCGCAAAAAATGCCAGGAAATCCGGAGCAATGGCAGGGAAAACGCCGGAAAGTCTGGGTGTGGCGTCGAAGTGGCCCAGGCGCACGAACGCGTGGTCTCGGAATACGACCAAATTAATGAGGCACGTTATAAGAATTATGTGCACTGCGGTGAGCAACTGGTCAAGCGAGCTCGCGCCTTCGCGTTCTGCAATCCGCGCAAGCGCCAGAACAATCAAGTAGATGGTCGCCAGGGCAACCGCCTTTAATGCTGTCGCCATAGGCGATACGGACCAGACAGTGCTCGCAACGAGGATCGCAAGAAAAAGCCCTAATGCCTTTTCAAGTCGGGTGACTGCGCCCAGTTTGACCCGGGCCAACGCCACGCCGCCAATTAGGCAAAGCGCCGGGACCAGACCTCTAAGGGCAGCTACAACCGTGACTGGCTCACGCAACACGTCTGAGCGGGTCCGAGCTGGGTCGAGGGCGAGGGGCATCAATAGCCCAAGCCAAAGTACAAGTATGGCGAGCAGCCAGGGGTTGGATATGACGGGGCGCCAACGGTTGATGGCTCAGCCGCCCGTATAATCCAAGTCTATTGTGTTTGACGCCCTCCGGTTGCCGGAGATTAGGCAAAAATACGCTACTTTCGCGAGAACTGAATGCCTGAACGCGAGTACGGCTGGCAAATCCGTCCAGGCCCGTTTAAGGTAACGTCTCGGGCCGAGGAATTGCTCCATATGGGCGTTTACCTCATTCGTCATCGGCTTCATCTCGGTTACTATCCCTAGGGCTTCGGCGTAGCACGGTAGGTGCGGTTATAGCATCCCGAGTCCGAATCTCCTATCCAGATGTCGGATGTGTGATCGAGCAAAGCCATGATAGCGGCCTCAATAGCCGGCCGGGGAGGTCATGACGCCCGGGCGATAGGTCGGATATGTCAGATTCGGCTTTATCAAGATGCGCGCATTTCGCGGTAGTTCGCTCGCGAGGTTGGTGAACACCTGCCCGTTCAGTCCAAGTAGTTGGCGGTCAGGAGTCCAGCCGGCCAAGGAACAGGCGATCCGTCATTAGCTTTTCTCCGCGAGACCATCGAAAACCTGCTGGATAGACGATTGGAACGCCGTCAGAGTGAACTTCTCCTCGAAGCGCTGGCGGCCATTTTCACCAATCCTTCGGGCCATGGCCGGATCGAGCAAAAGAATCGAGAGCCGGTCAGCTAGGGCATCGGCATCTCGGATTGGTACTAAAAAGCCGTTATAGCCCTCCTCGATCATCGATGGAATTCCGCGCCACTGCGTACTCACGATTGGCAGACCAAACTGCATAGCTTCGATCAGGACAACAGGCGATGCCTCCGACGCATAATACGACGGCAGGCAGAAAACGCTCGCATGAGCATAGGCCTTGTATTTGAGCTCGCCGATTAGCACACCACCAAACTCGGCCGGCACCTCTTCTCGCTCTGCAAGTTGGCGAGCGGCCTTTTCAAACGAATCGGATTCGAATTGGCCGACCACCTGCAGACGGAAATTAATCCCTCGACGATGCAAGAGAGCGCTAGCCCGAATCAAGTCCAGCACCCCCTTCGACTCACGTACCACACCAACAAAGAGAATCGTCGGGACTGGCGGGTTAGCCAGAAAAGTGGGGTCGCGGGGAGTCTGAGCAGCGACATCTTCTAGGGCGTTTGGGATTAGAGCCTCTCGCCTGGAACGTAGACGTGCGGGATCGGGCGGTGCAAACACGTCGGTGCGAATTCCGATATCAGCTCGGTAGTAGGCGGCCCGAAACAGCAGCTTCGCAAGCGGGCCGAGCCTCGGATACATCTCGGATAGCCCTGACGCTTGAAAATGGAAGATCGTGTGCCTGAACATCCAGCGCGTAGCCAGTAGCAAGATAATGTCTCGATACATGGGAATCCTCTCGGGTCCGGCGGGAGGATAGTAAAGGGCGTGAGAGCCAAAGCCAAGACGGGCTGCCATCACTCTCACGATCAATTGGAGCAGGTGACCCACCTTGCGGAGGCGCAATCGGCCAACCTCGTCCATACCGCGAGAAAAGTTCATCCTGACATGGTCGATCCTCACGCCGCGGTACCGCCCCTCGAGAACACGCTGCATCATTATGGCCTGGCCATAATAAGGTGGCGGCGTCTGAGCGACCAAGAGAACCCGTAAAGTTTGTGTCAACCGTGGACCGCCTCAATGTCCTGGGGGTAGGCATCAGCGCAATCGACATGGAGAATGCGCTGGGTCAGATTGATGCGTGGATCAACTCGGGCCAGCGCCAGTACATCTGTGTCTGCCCCGTTCATACCGTCATGGAGTGCTTCCGTTCCCCGGAACTCAAACGAATTGTCAATTCCGGAGGCATGGCAACCCCAGACGGGATGCCACTCGTTTGGTTGGCCCGGCTCAGTGGACGACGGAACGTGCGACGTGTCTACGGACCCGACCTCATGCTTGCAGAACTGAACAGGTCTATCCATACAGGCTACAAGCATTTTCTCTACGGTGGGCGCCTTGGCGTCGTCGAAGAACTCGCCAGGCGGATGCGAAAGCGCTTCGAGGGACTGAACATCGTCGGAACACACACACCACCCATGGCCGATATTGACGATCTCTGTTCAGATGAAACAGCCCAACTGATTAATCGAGCGACACCAGACATAGTATGGATCGGCATCGGTTCACCCAAGCAGGAGTTCTGGATGTCACGAATGCGATCGCGGATTGACGCACCGGTCCTAATCGGCGTCGGAGCCGCCTTTGACTTTCACGCCGGCGTCGTCCGCCAGGCCCCGCGTTTCGTCCAGCGATCGGGGTTTGAGTGGCTGTTTCGTCTGTCTCAGGATCCGAGGCGTCTGTGGAGACGGTACCTTTCGGCGAACACCCGTTTCCTATACGAGA
>JALYYC010000151.1 GCA_030946755.1 Candidatus Dormiibacterota bacterium | reverse complement strand
TTCATCTTTTACGGCTTCATCGTGCTCCTGACGGCGATCGTGCAGGCATTCGGGGAAGGCATTTGGCCCGGCTTCAGTCTGGCCCTGATCGGCGGGAACACCTGGCTAGCATTTCTCCAGGACCTGTTCGGCGCCCTGGTCCTGATCGGCGTCGCGATGGCCGCCATCAACCGCGTGCTGATCCGGCCGCGCCAGTTTCGCGAGAGCAACGAGCTCGACGCGGCGATCATCCTCGGCCTGATCACCGTGATCATGATCGGCATGCTGGGGCAGAACGGCGCCCGCGTGGCGGAGGGAGGTGACCCCTCGGCCGCGTGGCGCCCGGTCTCCTCTGCGATCGCGGGCATGATGGCGGGCCTCGGCCTGCAGGGGACCGGCGCCATTCCGGTACACGAAGCCTTCTACTGGACGCACATCCTGGGCGTGCTCGCCTTTCTCATCTACATCCCGAGCTCCAAGCACCTGCACATCGCGGTCGCGATCCCCAACATCTTCTTTCGAAAGCTTGGCCCGAAGGCGGGAGCGGCCCTGCAACCGATCGACCTCGAGCACGCCGATCACTATGGCGTAAGCACGGTCACGCAGCATTCCTGGAAGAACCTGCTCGACCTCTATACGTGCACCGAGTGCGGTCGCTGCCAGGAGCAATGCCCGGCCTACCTGACCGGCAAGCCGCTCAATCCCAAGATGATCATCGTCGACAGCCGCGAGAATCTCTACAAGACGGTGCGCAAGGCGCCGGCGGACCAGCGCCGGGCGCCGGCGCAGCCGCAGGCGCTGATCGGCGACGCCATCAAGGAGGACGAGATCTGGTCCTGCGTGGCCTGCGGCGCCTGCCAGCAGGAGTGTCCGGTGTTGATCGAGCACGTGCCCAAGATTATCGACATGCGGCGGAGCCTGGTCCTCGAGGAGAGCCGGTTTCCCAAGGAGGCGCAGGGGGCCCTGCGCAACATCGAGGGACAGGGCAACCCCTACGGGCTGCCGAAGGCGCAGCGGGCCGACTGGGCGGCGGGGCTCGGCGTCAAGACCGTCGCGGAGCACCCGAACGCGGACTATCTCTACTTCGTCGGCTGTGCGGCGTCCTATGACGAGACGAACAAGGCGGTCGCCCGGGCCTTCGTACAGCTCCTGCAGCAGGCCGGCGTCGATTTCGCGATCCTGGGCGGTAGGGAAACCTGCAACGGCGACCCGGCCCGCCGGATCGGCAACGAGTACCTCTACCAGACACAGGCGCAGCAGAATATCGAGGCGATGAACGACGCCTCGGTCAAGAAGGTGATCGCCACCTGCCCGCACTGCTTCAACACCATCAAGAACGAGTTCCCCCAGTTTGGCGGCACCTACGAGGTGATCCATCACACGGAGCTGCTGGCGCAGCTGATCCGCGAGGGGAGGCTGAAGCCGAGCAAGGCGATCGATGGCAAGTTCACCTATCACGACTCCTGTTACCTCGGGCGCTGGAACGACATCTACGACCCGCCGCGAGCCGTGGTCGAGGCGATTCCGGGGGCCGAGCTGGTCGAGATCGAGCGCCATCACAAGCGCGGCTTCTGCTGCGGCGCCGGCGGGGGCCGGATGTGGATGGAAGAGAAGATCGGAACACGGATCAATCACGAGCGGGTCGATCAAACGCTGCGCACGCAGGCGCCTCGGGTGGCGACGGCCTGCCCCTTCTGCCTGACGATGTTCCGCGACGGGATCGCAGCCAAGGGTGCGCAGGAGCGGCTGCAGGTCCAGGACCTTGCCCAGTACCTCGCCGATTCGGTCGACTCGACGCCGGGCACCACGCCGCCGACGAGCGGTTGACTTTTCACCCCGCGGCGCGCTAGTGTACGGAAGCTATGTGGCGGCAGATCACGGCGGGCAACATCGTCTTCACCAGGGGCGAAGCCTGCCAACTTCGGGCCGCACACTATTGAAAGCGACGTAGTTTAGACCCCGTTTCAGACGCTTTCGACCGTGAGGCCCGGCGGCCCACGGTTTTTTGTTGTTCTGGGTAATAAGGAGAAGAGATGGCGATCCCGGTCGTGGAACTGAACACCAGCGCTGTCGAGGTGCGCGGCATTTCGAAGCAATTCGGCGCGCAGCGTCGTCGCTTGCCGTGGCAGAAGCCGAAAGCGCCAAAGGTCGCGCTCGACGGCGTTAGCCTGCAGGTCGAGCGGGGCGGCATCACCGGCATCCTGGGCGCGAATGGGAGCGGGAAGTCGACGTTGATCCGGGTCCTTGCGACCTTGCTGACCCCCGACGCCGGGACGGCCACCGTCTTCGGGTACGACGTCGTCCGCGAGGCGGCCGCCGTCCGCCGGCATATCAACCGGGTCTCGGTCGAGGCCTCCTTCTTCAAGGAGATGAGCCCCTGGGAAAACATCCTGTATGCCGCGCGGCTCTACGGCAGCGGTGGAGCGGGAACGCGCGACCGAGTCGAGGCGATCCTGGAGCGGCTCGGGCTGCCTCTCGACACCCTCGATAAGCCGATGAAGCAGCTTTCTCGTGGCCAGCAGCAGAAGGTCGCGATCGCCCGAAGCTTTCTGACCTCGCCGTCCCTGCTGCTGATGGACGAGCCGACGACGGGTCTCGACCCACGCTCGAAGCGCGAAGTCCAGGAGCTGGTGAGCTCGATTCGCCGGGATCGAGCCGCGACCGTCCTGCTGTGCACCCATGACCTGCAGGAGGCGGAGGTGCTCTGCGACCACGTGATCGTGATCGACCGGGGCCGGGTGCTGGCGCAGGGGACACCGGCCGAGCTGATTCGCCGGCACGCCGGTCGTGAGGACGGGTCGCTGGAGGACGCATTCATGCAGCTCACCGGCAAGCGGCTTGCCGAGGACGAAGAGGAGAAAGAGGAATGATCGCCACGTCTCTACGATTCGAACTCAACGCGCTCTGGGGGTTCGTCGAACGGCAGAAGAACCTGTACCGGCGGTACTGGGCCTGGGAGGCGGTGTGGCTGCTCTACAACCTCGTGAGCGTCCTCAGCATCGGCTACCTCGCGTCCGGCCTCTCCTCGCTTGGTGTCACCCAATCGGCGGCCAGCCTGCAGCAGACACAGCTTTACCTGCTGGTGGGGGCGTTGCTCTGGACCTATCTTTCCCTGGTCTTCTTCGAGATCGCGTTCGCCATCACCTGGGAGCGGTGGGAAGGGACGATCGAATACACCTTCATGGCGCCGATCCGCCGCCTGACGCACCTGCTGGGCATTTGTGCGGCGTCCCTGCTTTACGGCATCGCCCGGACGGCGCTCATCGGCTTCAGCCTGGTCTTCTTTTTCAAGTTGGACCTGTCGCACGCGAACTACGTGGCGGCCCTGGCGGTCTTCGCGGCGGCCGTCCTCCCGCTGCTCGGGTTAGGGATCTTCACGTCGGTGCTGCCACTCCTCTCGCCGGAGAAGGGCGACCAGATGGCCTTCGCCGTGCAGGGCGTGCTGTTGCTGATCTCCGGCGTGTACTACCCGATCACCGTGCTTCCCCTGCCACTCCACGTGGCCGGGATCCTTTCGCCGCTGACCTACGTGCTGGCCGGGATTCGCGACGCGTTGCTGCGCGGCCAATCGCTGGCCAATTCGCTACCGACGATCGGCATCCTGCTGCTGATGGGCGTGATCCTGGTCCCGGCGTCGGTGTGGTGCTTCAGCCGCGCCGAGATCCGCGCCAAGCGCCTCGGCTTGCTGAAGCGAAGCGGATAGACCTAATAGATGAATCCCAGGATGCCGTTCATCGAGGTCACCGTCCGGTAGT
>JALYYC010000209.1 GCA_030946755.1 Candidatus Dormiibacterota bacterium | reverse complement strand
CCGGTGACGGCCGCCAGCACGATCAGGTAGACGCAGATCACGGCGAAGAGCCCGTACTCGAAGAAGATCCGTTTCGTCAGCGAGTCGTCGAGCGTGTGCACGAGCAGGCCTTGCCAGGCATACCAGGCAAAGGCGAGCACGACCGCGATGTAGGGGCTGCCCTGGTTGAGGTAGGTGACCATACCAAAGGCGCCGAAGGTCACGGTCCCCGCGGTCAGGAAGGCGGTGAGCAGCGCAATCCCCTCGCGCGTGGTCGCGAAGCGGAAGCTCCGATAGCCGCTGAAGAGGCTGATCGCGAAAATCCAGGTGAATTTCAGGATGTTGGGCAGCTCATTCGATTGGAGGACGAGGTAGAGCAGCGCCAGCAACGAGCAGAACGTGGTGGCGTCGCGAAGGAATCGATGGAGCGGGCGCTCGCGGCCCATCCCGCGGGAGAGGTCGACGTAGCTGCTGGTGAAGATCACCGCCCCCATGACCAGCATCGCGAGGGCATGAACCCGGTAGTCGGGGGCGAGGATGGAGAAGGCGCCCGCCCCGATGATCGCGAGGACGGGCGAGATGTAGTGGTCGAGGCTCAGCCAGCCGGGGGTGCGATTGCGCGCGTGGAGGAAGAGGAGGCCGATCGAGGTAAAGACGGCGAGCCCGGCGGTCGCCTGCCAGACCTGGTTCGGGGTGAGCAGCTCGGATTTGAAACTGAGGCCGATCGCGGTCGCCCAGACCGCCAGCAGGCCGAGGTAGCGGGTCCCCAGTTTGAGCGGCCGGGCGGCGGTCCCAACCCGGGGCCGGCCGGCACGCGGATGCCCGGCCTGCGGAAGGGTCGCGGAACTACTCGCGAGGGCTTCCGGCATGGCGGGAAGTGTAGCACCGAAACGTGCGTTTGGGGCTGGGGATAGTTAGGCGATTGCAAGACCGAATTTGTATTCGAAAACATATGTTCGTCATGCGCCCGACTCATTGTGGAAACTGTGGGAAAGTCGGTCGGATCAGGCGGTGCTGGTCCCCTCCCGACCGTACTTATCATCCAATCGGATGACGTCGTCGATCTCAGGGGTGGAAACCTCGAAGAATTCACACTCCTCCGCCCCGATCATCCGGTGCTTTTTACCGGGGACGATCCGCCTCGACATGCCCGGGGTGAGGCGGTGCGTCTGGAGGCTCCCCTGGTCGTCCTCGAGCTGGAGGTCCATCACGCCCTTGACCACGAGCACCGTCTCATCCTTGCGTTCGTGGTACTGGAGGCTCAGCATCTCGCCGGCGTTGATGTGAATGACTTTGCCCAGGTAGCGGTCGGTGATCGCGAAGCGGTTTTCCCAGCCCCACGGCTTTACGACCAGCTCAGGCATGCTGGCGCAGGCCGAGGCGATCCTCGAGGGCGGCGAGCAGCTGGTCGACGCGCTCCTTTCCTGGCGCCTCGCTGTAGACGCGGATCAGGGGCTCGGTCCCGCTGAACCGGATCAGCACCCAGCTCCCGTCCGCGAGGTAGTACTTGAAGCCGTCGTCAGTGCGCGAGCGAACCACCGTTTCCCCGCCGATCTCCTTGGGTGGGTCCTGCTGCAGCGTGCCGTAAAGCTCGGTGCGCCGTGCCGCGTAGTCCTGCCGCTCCAGGTGGATGTCATGGCGCGCATAGAAATGGGGGCCGACCAGCTCAACCAGGTGCTCGAGGATTTTGGAGAGCGGCTGCCCGTACTGCACGATCATGTCCGCGAAGAACAACCCGGAGAGGACCCCGTCCCGCTCGGGGATGTGCCCGCGAAAGGCGAAGCCGCCGCTCTCCTCGCCCGCGAGGATGCCGTCGACCTCGGTGAGCTTTGGCCCGAGGTATTTGAAGCCGACCTGCAACTCGTGAACCGTGACGCCGAACCGCTCGCCCAGCTTGTCGGCCATCGAGGTCGAGGTGAGCGAGCGGACGACGTCGCCCTTCTGGCCGCGCTTCTCGACCAGGTACATCATCAGCAACGCCATCACCTGGAGTTGGTTGATGAAGCGGCCGGTCTCGTCGATGATCCCGACGCGATCGGCGTCCCCATCATTAGCGATGCAGAGGTCATATTTCCGTTTGGCCATGATGGCCATCGCCTCCGGCATGTAGTGGGCGATCGGCTCGGGGTGCATCCCGCCGAAGGAGGCGTTGCGCTCGCCATGGATCTCGTCGACCTTCGTCTTCCCACCGTCCAGCAGCGCCTTGATGTAGCCCTGCGCGGCGCCGTACATGGGCTCGTGCAGGATCTTTAGCCCGGCCGCCTTGATGCGCTCGAGGTCGACGAGCTTGTTCACCTGCGCGGCGTAGGCCGGTTGCGGGTCGAAGACCTCGATCAGGCCCTGTGTTTTGGCATCGTCGAAGCGCATTTGCTTGACGCGGCCGCCGCGCTGGACCTTGGCGATCTCCTGTTCGAGGCGGGCGGTCACCTCGGGCGACGCCGAGCCGGCGTACTCGGGTTTGTATTTCAGGCCGCTGAAGTAATAGGGGTTGTGGCTGGCCGTGATGACCAGCGCACCGCTGGCCTTCCGATCCAGGATGGCGAAGGTAGAGACCTGGGTCGGCGCCGGGGCGTCGATCAAAAAGACCCGGACCCCGTTGGCGGCGAGCACCTGGGCCACCTCGCGGGCGAACAGATCCGAGGAAAAGCGCGTGTCGTACCCAACCACGGCCCTCGGGTTCGGGCGGCTGACGAGATATTGCGCGATCCCCTGGGTGGCGATGCGGACGGACTCGTAGGTGAAATCGTCCGCCATGATCCCGCGCCAGCCATCCGTCCCGAAGGTGATCTCGACGGGGGCGCTCATGCGACCGTCGTCGTGCGCGCGCGCAGATACTGATCGGGCTTCACGCCGGCGGTGGTGAGGTCGTGCTCGAGCATCGCGCGGATCATATCCTCGAAGCTGGTCTTCGGCGCCCAACCGAGGGCGGCCCGGGCCTTCGAGGGATCGCCGCACAGGTCGGGGACCTCGGCGGGCCGCAGGTAGGCGGGGTCCACCTCGACGTACTTGCGCCATTCCAGGCCGACCAGCCCGAAAGCGAGCTCGGCCAGCTGGCGGACGCTCCACTGGTGTCCGGTTGCGATCACGTAGTCGTCGGGCTTCTCCTGCTGGAGCATCATCCACATCGCCTCGACATAGTCGGGGGCGTATCCCCAGTCGCGCTTCGACTCCAGGTTGCCCAGTCGCACGGACTTGGCACGGCCCGCGAGGATGGCGGCGACGCCGCGGGTCACCTTGCGGGTGACGAAGTTCTCGCCGCGCCGAGGCGACTCGTGGTTGAAGAGGATGCCGCTACAGGCGAACATGTCATACGCCTCCCGGTAGTTGACCGTGATCCAGTGGGCGTAGAGCTTGGCAACACCGTAGGGACTGCGGGGGTGCATCGCGGTCTGCTCGCTTTGCGGCGGAGGCGTCAGGCCGAAGATCTCCGAGGTGGACGCCTGGTAGAAGCGGGTCCCGCGCCCGGTGGCCCGGATCGCCTCCAGCAGGCGCGTGGTCCCGAGCCCATCGGTGTTTCCCGTGTACTCGGGCTGGTCGAAGGAGATATGGACCTGGCTCATCGCCGCCAGGTTGTAGATCTCGTCCGGCTCGACCGTCATGACCAGACGGTTCAGGCCGCCCGAGTCCGTCATGTCGCCGTAATGGAGTAGGAACCGGGACTCTCCCACGTGCAGCGGGTTGCCGTGCTCGAGATGATCGATGCGGCCGCGATTCATGCTCGACGAGCGGCGCACGACGCCGTGCACCTCGTAGCCCTTGCTCAGCAGCAATTCCGCCAGGTAAGAGCCGTCCTGGCCCGTGACCCCGGTGATCAGCGCACGTTTCGGCACCGCCCAAAGTGTACCGGCTAGAGGTAGTCCGTCTTTCCCATCTGCCGCAAGCGGTCGACGATCAACTTGACGTCCTGCGAGCGCGCTTTCGGGCAGATCAGGAGCGCGTCCTCGGTCTCGATCACCACCATGTCCTCGAGGCCGACCGCCGCCACCAGCTTGCTCGGTGAGTGGATCATGCAATTCTTGGAGTCGATCAGGACATGGTCACCTTCGACGAAGTTGCCCGCCTCGTCCTGCTGCAGGATGTCGTGCAGATCGGCCCAGGACCCGAGGTCGTGCCACTCGAAGCTCGCCCGTACCATCAGGAGATTGCTCGTGCGCTCGAGCACGGCGGTATCGATGGCCTCGGTGGGCAATGCCCGGTAGGCGTCGTCGGCCTGGGCCGGGTCGCCACTCTGCTGGGCTTTCCGGACGCGCTCGAGTCCGGCGTAGAGCGCGCCGGCGTGAGCAGCCATCTCCTTAAAGAGGACGTCGACCGGCCAGCTGAAGAGGCCCAGATGCCAGAGGTAGGTGCCCTCGCGAAGGTAGGCCTGCGCGGTGCGAAGATCGGGCTTTTCGACAAACGATTGGACCCGGTAGGCAGGCGGCCCACCCCCGTCGGGGACCGGCTCGCCCGGCCGGATATAGCCGAAGGCGGTCGAGGCGTAGGGCGGCGTTAGCCCAACCGTCACCAGCGACCGGCGCCGCTCGGCCCAGCCGGCCTCGGCCTCGAGCGTCTGCAGGTACGCCGCTTCGTCCGAGCCGAGGTAATGGTCCGCGTGCACGGAGAGCATGGTGGCGCTCGGCTCGATGCCGGCGATCGTCAGCGCCGCCAGCCCGAGTGCCGAGGCGGTGCCGCGACGCGCGGGCTCGACGATGTAGCGCTCGTCCGGAAGGTCGGGGAGCTGCGCCTTGATGCCGGGTACCTGCGAGCGCTCGGTCACGACGTAGACCTGCTCGGACAGGTGCCGGACGCGCTCGTAGGTCGCCTGGAGCAGGGACTGTCGGCCGTGCAGCGTCAGCAGGTGTTTCGGGGTTTTCTCCCGGGACCGCGGCCAGAGCCGCGTGCCGCTGCCGCCGGCAAGGATCACGATATGGCGGCTCATGCGCTGCGTGCCTCGCACTGCCGCCAGTAGTTCAGGGTGTCGCGGAGGGTCCGCTCGAGGCTGATCTTCGGGCGCCATCCGGTCAGCCGCTGGAACCGACGCGGGTCGCAGAGGTACACGTCCGCCTCGGCAACGCGAGAGCGCGCGGGATCGACCTCGAGCGCGATTTTGCGCTTGCTCATCCGAACCATGGTCTTCACGATGGCTCCGAGTTCGACCGCCTTCCCCGAACCGAGGTTATACACCTCGCCGGGCTTCCCTTTTGTCAGGGCGAGGAGGTAAGCGCCCACCATGTCCCGCACGTCAGTAAAGTCGCGCTTCGCTCTCAAGTTGCCGACCCGTAGCGCCGGGGCCTGGCGACCAAGTTCGATCCGCGCGATCTGTTGGGCGAAGCTGGCCACGGCGAACAGTGGCGACTGCCGGGGACCGGCGTGGTTGAACGGCCGCACGCGGACGCAGGGCAATGCATGGCTGAGGTAGTACTGGAGCCCAAGGTAATCCTGGGCAACCTTGCTCACCGCGTAGGGACTCAGTGGTCGGAGTGGCATATCCTCGTCCAGGCGGCGGCTGCGGCCAGTCACCCGACCGTACTCATCGCTTGAGCCCACCACCAGGACGCGCGGTTTGGGATCGAGACGCACAAGAGCATTGAGGAGATTGGCCTCGCCCGCGACGTTGTTTACGATCGTTCGGGCCGGATCCTCGAACGACGCGGCGGGGCTGCTCAAGGCGGCCAGATGGAAAACCCACCGCGGCCGGACCCTCGCCACCACGGCGTCGACCCGGTCGCGGTCGAGCAGGTCGACCGGATGAAATTCGATCTCGGGGCGGAGCTCGCTCCGAAGATCGGCCCGATCATTCCGGATCGTCCCGTGCACGTGGTAGCGCTGGCGAATCAGGAGATCGGAAAGGTGACTGCCGGCGAAGCCGTCGATCCCGGTGACCAGGACCGGGCCGCGGTCAGGCGTTCTGGGACTCCACCACCTGGAGTCGTTGGACGCCGGCCTCGGCCGCCAGCGCTTCCGCCTTGTCGGTCCGCTCCCACGGCAGGTCGAGGTCGGAGCGACCGAAATGGCCGTAGGCGGCAGTCTGCTTGTAGATCGGGCGGCGCAGCCCGAGCTCGCGGATGATCTCGAGCGGGCTCAGGTCGAAATGCTTGTTGACCAGGTGCTCGATGGTCGCGACTGGCACCCGCTCGGTCCCGAAGGTCTCCACCAGCACCGAGACCGGCTTGCGAACGCCGATCGCATAGGCGACCTGGATCTCGCAGTGGGTTGCCAGCCCGGCCGCCACGACGTTCTTGGCGACGTAGCGGGCGGCGTAGGCGCCCGAGCGATCGACCTTGGAGGGGTCCTTGCCGGAAAAGCAGCCGCCGCCATGGCGGGCGTAGCCGCCGTAGCTGTCGACGATGATCTTGCGGCCAGTCAGGCCGGCGTCCGCGCGCGGACCGCCGAGGACAAAGCGGCCGGTTGGGTTGACGTGGATCGTCGACTGCTGATCGAGCATCTTGGCGGGCACCACGACGTCGAGCACCGTCTCGCGGAGGTCATCGCGGATCTGCTCGAGGCTTGTCTCCTCGGAGTGCTGCGCCGAGAGCACGACCGTATCGATCCGAAGCGGCCGGCCTTCGACATACTGGATCGTGACCTGCGTCTTGCCGTCAGGCCCGAGGTAAGGCAGCGTCTTGTCCTTACGAACCCGCGCCATCTGGCGCGCCAGTTGGTGGGCGAGGTGGATCGGCATCGGCATCAGTTCGGGCGTCTCGTCGCAGGCAAAGCCGAACATCATCCCCTGGTCGCCGGCGCCTCCGGTGTCGACGCCCTGCGCGATGTCGGGCGACTGCTTGTCGATTGACACGATCACGCCGCAGGTGTCGGCGTCGAAGCCGAAGCCGGGCCGATCGTACCCCGCCTGCTGGATCGTCTGCCGGATGATGTCGCGCATCTCCACGTAGGTGTCCGTCGTGATCTCGCCGATGACGAAGGCGAGGCCGGTCGTTACCGCGGTCTCGCAGGCGACCCGCCCGAGCGGATCCTTGGCCATGATCGCGTCCAGGATGGCGTCCGAGATCTGGTCGGCGACTTTGTCGGGGTGTCCCTCGGTCACCGATTCCGATGTGAAGAGGTGGGTCGACCGCTTCACCGCGTGCCGGACTCCCATCCACTCAGGTAGGCGGATTGCTCCTCGGTAAGCGTGTCGATCGCGATCCCCATGGCGGCCAATTTCAGCCGGGCGATTTCGCGGTCAATATCGTCCGGGACCGGGTAGACCTTCGGCTGCAGCTCGCGCGCGTGCGTCACGAGGTACTCGGCAGAGAGGGCCTGGTTGGCGAAGCTCATGTCCATGACGGCGGCCGGATGGCCCTCGGCGGCGGCAAGGTTGACGAGGCGGCCTTCCCCGAGCACGAAAAGACGTCGTCCGTCTCGAAGCTTGTACTCCTCCAGCGATGTTCGGATGGTCCGGACGCTCTCCGCCATGGTGTCGAGCACACTCAGGTTGATCTCGTCATTGAAATGGCCGGAGTTGGCGAGGATGGCGCCGCTCTTCATCCCTTTCAGGTGCGGCTCGTCGAGGACATTGATGTCGCCGGTGACCGTGACGAAGATGTCGCCCTCTTTGGCGGCCTCCTGCATCGTCATCACGCGGTAGCCGTCCATGACGGCTTCCAGCGCACGGACCGGTTCGACCTCGGTGACGATCACATGGGCACCCATGCCGCGCGCCCGCATCGCGAGACCGCGCCCGCACCAGCCGTAGCCGGCGACCACGAACACCTTCCCGGCAAGCAGCACATTGGTGGCACGGATGATCCCATCGATCGTGCTCTGGCCAGTGCCGTAGCGGTTGTCGAAGAAGTGCTTGGTCATCGCCTCGTTCACGGCGATGATCGGGTAGCGGAGCACCTTATGCTCGGCCATGCTCTTCAAGCGCACCACGCCGGTCGTCGTCTCCTCGGTCCCGCCGATGACATCGCCAATGATGTCGGTGCGGTCCTTGTGGAGGGCGGCGACCAGGTCGGCCCCGTCGTCCATCGTCATGGTCGGGCGGTGCTCGAGCGCCGCCGCGATGTGCCGGTAGTAGGTCTCATTGTCCTCGCCCTTGATCGCGAAGACGCTGATGCCATGGTCCTGGACCAGGGAGGCGGCCGCCGCATCCGAGGTCGAAAGCGGGTTCGAGGCGCAGAGCACGAGGTCGGCACCGCCCGCCTTGAGCGTGATCGCCAGGTTGGCCGTTTCCGTCGTCACGTGGAGGCAGGCCGCCAGGCGCAGGCCCTTGAGCGGCTGCTCCTTTTCGAATCGGTCCCGGATCGTGCGCAGGACTGGCATCTCCTGCGCAGCCCAGTCGATCATCCGGGCTCCCTCGGCGGCGAGCTTCGGGTCCTTGACGTCGTAGCGCTGGGCCGGAGTGATTGCCATCGTTAGTTGGTGTCCCGCGTGGGCGCGAGAGAGATCATATCGACAAGCGTACTGAACCGGCTCTCGATCTCGCGCGCATCGGCCCTAACGACACCACCTACGCTGAAGTCTTGAACCGCGAGCGAGCCCAGCACGCTGCCGTAGAGCATGGCGCGGCGAAGCACACCCTCATCGATCCGACCGGCCCGCGCGATGGCCCCGAGAAATCCGCCGGCAAAGGCGTCCCCCGCCCCGGTCGGGTCCTTGATCGACTCCAACGGGAGGGCCGGGGCGCTGAAGACGCGATCGCCCATGAAGAGTAAGGAGCCATGCTCGCCACGCTTGATAATGACTGCCTTCGGTCCGTACGACAGGATGGCCCGCGCGGCGGACGGGAGGAACCGATCGCCGGTGAACTGGACCGCTTCTTCGTCGTTCATGAGCACGCAGTGCACCCGGCGGAAGAGGCGTTCCAGCGAGGGACGCGCGGTGTCCAGCCAGAGCTTCATGGTGTCGCAGGCGATGAACTCCGCATGGCGGGCCTGGGAGAGGACCTCGAGCTGGAGTTCCGGCTGGATGTTGGCCAGGAAGACGAGCGTCGAGTCCTTGTAGCGGTCCGGGATGGCGGGGTGAAACCCGGCGAAGACACCCAGCTGGGTATCCAGGGTGAGCCGTTCCTCCAGGCGCACCCCGGAGTAGCGCGCCGTCCAGCGGAAGGTCTTCCCGGCCTCGACCTGGAGCCCGGTCAGGTCGATGCCGCGGTCCGCCAGCAGCGTCCGGTGCTGGGCTGGGAAGTCCTCGCCGACCACGGCCACCAATCTGACCGGCGCGAACATCGAGGCGGAGAGACAGAAGTAGCTGGCCGCGCCGCCCAGGACCTCGCTCGC
>JALYYC010000199.1 GCA_030946755.1 Candidatus Dormiibacterota bacterium | reverse complement strand
TGGCTGAGGGGCCGACCCTGCGAAGCCTGCCAACCTACCGCAAGGCAAGGTGGAAAATTCGTCCGGCGGATGTCGCCGGAAAGATGATGCACTCGTAACAGTCGGCCCCTCATCCAGGGGCTTTTTTTATTGCTGTGCGAGGTGCTGAGATGAAGGAAATCGCGAAGACGCTGCGCTGCCGGGAATGTGGCCGCGTGCGGGACTTCGAGCCCGCCTATGTCTGTGAGTTCTGCTTTGGACCGCTCGAGGTCGCCTACGACCTGACCTTCGCGGCCGGCCAGATCAGCCACCGCTCGATCCTCAACGGTCCACCCACGATCTGGCGCTACCGCGACCTGCTGCCGGCGCCGGCAGGCGAACCGGTCGACCTGGGTACCGGCCTGACGCCGTTGGTGCTGGCCCGCAACCTGGGGAAGCAGCTCGGCCTCGACCGGCTCTACATCAAGAACGACACGCTCAACCCGACCGGCTCCTTCAAGGACCGCAATGTCGCGGTCGCGACCAACTTCGCGCTTGCCTACGGCTTCGACACGCTCGCCTGTTCCTCGACCGGGAACCTGGCCGGGTCGGTTGCCGCCTACGCGGCGCGCGCCGGCTTGCGCTCGCTGGTGTTCATCCCGTCGGGATTGGAGCCCACCAAGGTGAGCGCTGCACAGGCGTTCGGCGCCACCGTGGTCGAGCTCGATGGGACGTACGACGACGTCAACCGGTTGTGCGTCGAGCTGGCGGACCAGCATGGCTGGGGGATCGTCAACGTCAATCTGCGACCGTTTTACTCTGAAGGCAGCAAGACGCTGACGTTCGAGGTGGTCGAGCAGCTCGGCTGGCGCGCGCCCGACCACATCGTCGTGCCCGTCGCCGCCGGCTCCTTGCTGGCCAAGACGGCCAAGGCACTGCACGAGCTGGTCGACGTCGGCCTGATCGACCGGGCGCCGACCCGGATCCACGCCGCCCAGGCCGAGGGGTGCGCCCCGGTGAGCAGCGCGATCCAGCAACGGACCGATACCATCACGCCGGTGCGGCCGAACAGCATCGCCAAATCGCTTGCCATCGGCAACCCGGCGGATGGGCGCTACGCCTCCCGTGCGGTGCAGGCATCCGGCGGGTGGGGGACGGCCTGTCGCGAAGAGGCCGTGATCGAAGGCATGGCGTTGCTGGCGGAGACGGAAGGCATCCTGAGCGAGCCGGCGGGCGGAGTCGTCGTCGACGGCCTCCAGCAACTGATCGCGCAGGGGCGCATCAAGCGCGAGGAGTCGGTCGTGATCTGCATTACCGGCAGCGGGCTCAAGACGCCGGAATTATTCCCGCCTCGCGAAGGCCGGCGCGTGCACCTTGGCCAGGCCAGGGCGGCCGAGTTTGAACGCGCCATGGCGTAAGGCCAGCCAGCCTCTCACCCGTTTCTTAGAAACCGTTACCCTTTGCCCGGCCCAACGTTGTGCCCATTGACGCTTCGGTTTTCGAGCGTCAGGGGAATCGACGGGTCGACCGTTCAGCCGCGGGCAACGAGCCGCACGGCAAGCACAGGAGGTCGGGAAAGATGAGGATCCTGAAGTTGGCGACGGCGGCAGCAGTCGCCGGGGCGGGGGCGGTGGTGATCTCCGGCACGGCATTCGCGACGACAGCCAGTCCGGCGCCAACGGTGGTCCCGGCGGCGGCGGCGGGTGCGCTCACGATCGCGCTGACCTGCGACACCGGACGGACGGGATCGGCCGTCTTCGTAGTCACGGCGAATGGCAAGAGCTCGACTGCGACGGTCAAGTGTGGCGGCAGCAGCGCGGTCTCGAATGCCGCGTGGAAGGCGGGATCGAAGGCCAGCATCCATCAGAGTTCCGCGGCGACCGGCGCCGTGCGGACTCGCGACCTCAGCGTGACGCTAAAGGCGACGGCGCAATCGGTGAGCATCCGCAACTTCAAGGCAGCAACCGTCCAAACGGCTTCGCAGGCGGCGACGCTGGCCCAGACCGGCGGCGGCTTGCCGATGGCGCCGATCGGAGCGGGCCTCCTCGGACTGCTGCTCGCGACGGTGGGCACCAGGCTCATCTTCGCCCGGCGGTAAGCGTCGTTCATCTGGCGAGAAGGGACCCTGGCGCGTGAGCCAGGGTCTACTTCACCAGGCGCCGGATGGAGGCCATCGTCAGCCAGGACCGAGTAGCGGACTCGGGGTACACGTCCAGCTACCGCTGATGGTGACGTGATCGCCATTGGGACGGGTCACTGAGGCGTCGATCGCCCCGCGGTCCGGGTGCTGGTCCGTTGTGACGACCAGTTGGGCCCGGCCGTCGTACTCGGGCCCCGCCGGTACGCGAGATGTGGCGGTGACTGGCGTGAGGATCGCGCGGCCCTCATACGTACCCGCTCCGGCGTATGACGGGTTGTCGGTCGAAACGTTGAGGTTGTACCAGACCGGCCCGACCTGGAAGTAAAGGCCATAGGCGAAGATAACCGGACCGTAGGGTCCGCTTCCCGCCCCACATGAGCTCGGCCGTCCGGTCGTCACTGACGCTGCTACGGTCCCCGAGACCTTCAGGTCCTGCGTGGCCTCGGGGAAATCGGTAATGCTGGGAGGCGGCGCCTTGGCTGGTTTTGACTGAGCAGTCACCTCGAGGACGGCGGTCGATTGCTGACCGCTAGCTCGGCCGCAAGCGACGAGAAGCATGCAGATGAGCAGCCCCCCAGTCAGACGCATACGATAATGCTCGGTCACAAGCACGTGACGTGTCAAGCGGGATGGCCCACGGATACGAGATCTTGCGCGGCGGGGAATCCAAGGAGGATGATCGGGTTATGCGAGGGGGCGTCATCGCGTGCCTGAGTGCCTGCGTCGTTCTGGCCGCCTGCGGCGCCACGGCGCAGTCGCCGCGGGACCAGTCGGTGAAGCTGGCGCTGTCATTGCCGGCGGGCGCCACATACCGGTATACCGTCCACACGTCGGGCTCGCTGAAGAGCACGCAGCCGGGCATGGCCATGACAGTGCAGATGGACATCACGATGCGCCAGACGTACCAGGTGGTCTCGGCGGACAGCGCCCACGTGGCAACGGTCAGGATCACGATCGATCAGATCTCGAGCAAGATAGGCCAGACGTCCTTGCCGATCCCGGCCAGCCTGCCCGATTTCACCGCGAAGATCGGCCCTGACGGCGCGACCGTGGCGCCGAGCGCCGACCCGCTGAGCTCGCTGGCGGCCGGTCTTCCGTTCGCCGGACCGGGCCCGATGGGCGGCGTGTTTCCGATGCTCCCAAATAAGAATGTCAAACCCGGGGATCGATGGACGAGCGAGACGAAGCTGCCGATGCCGGCGGGGGTCGGCGCCGGCACTGTGACCTGGCAGAACCAGTTGCTGCGCTTCGACACGATCCATGGCCTGCGCGTCGCCGTGATCGAGGGTCACTTCACAGCGCCTATGGACAGCACTATGGATGCCGGCACACTCGCACAGGGCGCCTTCGGCTCGGGGACGTCGCCGGTGGTCCCGACCCCGCCGCCGGGCTTGTCCCCGCCACCGGGCTTTACGCCCCCACCCGACCTCAGCCCGCCGCCTGGCTTCAGCCCGGCGCCGGGGGCATCCACGTTCTCGTTTCCGCCGGGATTCAATCCCAGCGTCAGCCTGCAGGGGACGACCAGCGGCACCATGACCAGTTGGGTCGATCCGTCCACCGGGCGGCTCGTCAAGGCCTCGGGGACCTCATCTTCGAACGTGACGGAGAGCCTGAAGGGACTGCCCTCACCCGATCCCGCCATGCCATCCTTGGGCCTCGGAACCGGTCCAAGCCAGATGAGCGAGACCCAGGCGATCGACATCGCGGGGCAGTAAGGCCCCTTCTTCCCGTCACGAGCTGGGATTGACCAGCCGAGGCGATCCGGGTACCTTGGTAAAGCTCGCACTCGCTGCTGTCAGAAGTCGGTAAATCCTGCCCAAGTGGGCAGGGGGAGGGAAGTCGATGCAGATACGCCTGCCCATTAAGCGCGCGGTCGCGAGGGGCTCCGCCGTGGGGCTGCTGGCTCTAAGTGGACTCGGAGGGCTGGGCGCCCTGTCGCCGACCGCGGTGCCGGCGTATGCGGCCGGACCGGTCAATAACTACCTGGTCGTGTTCAAGAACGCCAATATCCCGCCAGGCCAGCTGAAGAAATTTGAGGCGGCCGGCGGCCAGCTGATCACCACCTACGACCAGATCGGCGTGGCATTGGTCCGGTCGGACAACGTCAACTTCCGCGGCGCTATGATCGCCGACCTCGGCGTCGAAGACGCGTCGTCAACCGCGGGCGTTGGTTACCAGCTACCCGACGTGCAGGCGGGGTCCGACACCGCGCAGGGGCCGCCGCCAGGCGGTTTGCCAAACTCTCCGTCCGCGGATGCCGACACGTTCTCAGCCCTGCAATGGGACATGCGCCAGATCAAAACGCCGCAGGCCCACGCCATCACCGGCGGGAGTCCGGCGGTGCTGGTCGGTGACATCGACACCGGGGTGGACTTCCATCATCCCGACCTGCGTCAGAATCTCGACGTCGCGAACAGCGCCAACTGCCTGACCGGCACCCCGGTCGCGGGAGTCGCCGCCCAGGATGACAACGGTCACGGGACGCATACGGCCGGAACGATCGCCGCCGCATCAAACGGAATCGGGATCGTCGGCACGGCTCCCAACGTGAAATTGGCGGCCATCAAAGCCGGCGATGCGAACGGGTTCTTTTTCCCGGAGGCGGTTGTGTGCGCCTTCATGTGGGCCGGGACCCATCACATGGACGTGACCAACAACAGCTACTTCGCCGACCCGTGGTATTTCAACTGCCGCAATGACGCTACGCAGCGGGCGATCTGGAAGGCCGAGGATCGCGCCATCCGCTTTGCCATGCGGCAGGGCGTCACCGTCGTGGCGGCCGAGGGCAACTTCAGTGACGACCTGGCTCACCCGACGCAGGACCGCCAGAGCCCCGACAACACGACGCCGGTCGTGCGCGAGGTCACGAATGCGTGCGTCGTGATCCCGGTTGAGATCCCGGGCGTCATCGGGGTGACGGCCGACGGGAATCAGCGTCAGACTCCCGGTGATCCCAACAGTGGATACCTCAAGTCGTTCTACTCGAACTATGGCGTCGGCGTGACCCAGGTGGTCGCACCGGGCGGCGACTCCGTCTTCGGCAGGACTGCCGAGGCGCCCAACGGCCGCGTCCTCTCAACGTGGCCCCCGGATCAGTTCTGCCGGCGGAGCAAGACCGAAACCGGCGATGTCGAGGAACCGACCGCCACCTACTGTTACCTGCAGGGGACGTCGATGGCCTCCCCGCATGCCACCGGTGTGGCGGCTTTGATCATCAGCCAGTTCGGCGACTTCAAGGGCAAGAAGGGCAAGATGAATCCAGGCCAGGTCCAGGCTTACCTCGATCAAACCGCGGACCCGCAACCCTGCCCGACGACGCTTCCGGCAGGCTACGCCGCCTTCACGTCCGTGAACAACGACGCGCCGCAAACGTGTCAGGGTGGTACCGGCTATAACGGCTGGTACGGCCATGGACAGATCGACGCCCTGAACGCGGTGACCCACACGGCGGGTACACCGATGAATCCGTAGCGACAATCGTCAGGAACGGGGCCGGCGGTGCGCCGGCCCCGTTCTATTTCTGGATCAGGCCGGCACGGCTCCGGGCGATCCTCTAGGTCGTGCTGAGGAGGTGGCGGACGGCGGCGCCGCTCTCGGCGCCGAGCGCGGTGCGCGCCGCGGCTGCGGCCTCGTGGTAGTCGAGGCGACGGACCACAGCCTTGACGCGGGCCACGAGCGGTGGGTGCACGCTCAGTTCATCCACGCCGAGGCCAACCAGCAGTGGGACGGCCGTCAGATCGCTAGCCATCTCGCCGCAGACGCCGACCCAGCGATCCCGGGCATGCGCGGCCCGAACGACCTGATCGATCAGGCGAAGCACCGCCGGGTGCAGGCTATCGCTGAGGCCGGCCAGCTCGGGATTGGTGCGATCGGCCGCGAACAGGTACTGCGTCAGGTCGTTGGTCCCCAGGCTGAAAAAGTCGACCTCGCCGACCAGGCGGTCGGCCAGGATCGCCGCCGCCGGAACCTCGATCATGATGCCGACTTGGAGGGACACCGGCGGGTGGCCGGCGCGGCTGAGCGCGTCGGCGGCCTCTTGCAGGAGCTGCCTCGCCTGGCGGACCTCCTCGACGGTGGACACCATCGGGAACATCACGCGGAGGGGATGCGTGGCCGCGACCCGGATCGCCGCCCGCAGTTGGGCGGCCAGCAGGTCCGGTCGCCGCAGGAGGTGGAGGCGCAGTCCCCGCACGCCTAGCGCGGGATTTGCCTCTGCCGGTTGTGGCAGGGCGGGCAACGGCTTGTCCGCGCCGACATCGAGGGTGCGAAGGATGACCGAGCGGCCGCCCATGGCGCGCATCACCTGTTCGAGCGTCGCGACCTGCTCGTCTTCGGTTGGCAAGTGGTCGCCTTCCATGAACAGAAATTCACTGCGCAAGAGGCCGATGCCGTCGGCGCCGGCGGCGGCCGCGCGTTTCGCGTCCTCGGCGGTGGCCGCGTTGCATCCGACCTCGATGCGGTGCCCGTCGCGGGTGGCGGCCGGCAGGGCGTCGGCGAGCGGTTGAGCCACCCTGGTGACGTGCGCGACGGCGTCGGCAGGCGGGTCCACCACCACGATGCCCGCGTCGCCATCGAGGAGGAGCGGGACGCCGTCCCTGACGGAGTCGACCAGGCCGGCGATGCCGACCACCGCGGGCAGCCCGAGCGCGCGCGCGAGGATCGCGGTGTGCGCGGTCGCCGTTCCCTGCTCGGTGGCGAACCCAACCACCAGCGCTCGGTCGAGGCCGGCGGTCTGCGAGGGCGCGAGGTCCTTCGCGACCACGATCGATGGGACCGTGGGCGGAGGTGGCGAGTCGCGGACACCATGCAGGGCTCGGCGGATCTGCTCTACCACATCATCGACGTCGGCGGCTCTGGCCTGGAACACCGGATCGGGTGACGCCCGCAGCATCGACGCAAAGGGCGCCAGGGCCTCGGCGACCGCCGCGTCGGCGGCCCGGCCCTCCTGGACGAGCGCGGTGGCGCCATCGATCAGCGCGGGGTCGTCCAGCATCAGCGCCTGCGCCTCGAGGATCGCCGACTCGGCCACGGCCCCGGCCGCGATCAGCCGCGTGGTCTTGGTGGCCAGCGCGGCGCGCACGTGCTCGATCGCGGCATGCAGGTGCTCGATGCCCCGCGCGCCGGCAAGATCGATGTTCGCTACGCCGCGCGCCACCTCCCATCGCCACGCCGGTGCCGAGACCTGCCCGGGGGCCGCGGGGATCCCGCGCAGCTGGGTGGGACTATTCGCCAAAGTCACGATCGACCAGGGCGGTCAGCGCGGCCACCGCGTCGTCCGCCTGGGGGCCATCGGCCCGGACGGTGATGGTCGCCCCATGGCCGACCCCGAGCGTGAGAACGCTGAGGATGCTCTTGGCATCTCGGACCATCCCGTCCTTGACGACCTCGACACGGGTGTCCTTGAAGCGCGCGGCGGTCTGGACGAACAGCGCCGCCGGACGGGCATGCAACCCAACCGCGTTCATGATGGTCAGCTGGCGCTCGGTGATCAACGTCCCGCCTCCTCACCCGTAGTCTGCGTCCCCGTCAGCATTCGGTCAAGCTCGCTCGTAGAGTAGGAGGGGATGGCGAAACCGATAATCCATCCGCAGCATCGCGGTCGAGGCGTTGATTCGTCAGTCGGACGGCTGCTCGAGGCCTTCGGACATGTCCCGGTGGCGGCCGTGATCCGGCGCAGCGAAGAGCTGCCGCGGGCTCTCGCCTCGCTGGTGCCCGTCGTGTTCTTCCTTCGCGCGCCCGCGTTTCATCTCGGCCCACTGGTCTGGGCGGTCCAGGCCCGCGGCAAGATGGCGTTCGTCCACATCGACCTGATCGCCGGGCTGGGCAAGGACCGCGCCGGCATCGCCTTCCTGGCCCGCGAGATCGGGGTCAACGGCATCATCAGCTCGCATAGCGGCCTGATCGCAGCGGCAAAGGCCGAGCGGGTCATCGCCGTGCAGCGGTTGCTCCTCTACGACGACCTCGCGTTGCCGTCGGCGCTGAACGCACTCGACCATGCGCGCCCGGACGTGGTGGAGGTCCTACCCGCGATGATCTTTCCGCTGGTTGTCAACCAGATCCAGGCGCGCCTGACGCTGCCCATGATCGTCGGCGGCTTCGTGACGGATCCAGCGCATCGCCAGGCCGCGCTCGAGCGCGGGGCGCTGGCGGTCAGCACCAGCACGCCGTCGCTATGGCCATGAGGACGCCCGATCTCAGCGAGTCGTTGCTGCCGGCGATCAGGGATGCCGCATCCCTGAACCAGGCCCTGGATCTCGGATATCGGCAAGTCCTGGTCGAACGCGGCAGCCTGCTGGCGAGCCTCGGCCCGCTGGCCGCAGCCGCGCGCCAGGGCATCGCCGTGTTCGTCAATCTGGACGGGGTCGAGGGGATCGCCCCGGACCACGCCGCCCTCGCCTTCCTCGCCACCGATCTCGCCTTCTCCGGCGTGATGTCGGTGCGCCCGCACCTACTAGCCGATGCGAGCCGATTCCGGCTCCGAACCGTGCAGCGGATCCACGCCATCGACTCCACCGGGCTCGAGACCGGGCTCAGCAGTATCGTGGCACCCGGCCCCTACGCGATCGCGATCGCCCCGGGGGTCGCGCTACCGCAGGTGATGGGGGCGATCCGCGCGGTGACCGCGACCCCCGTGTGGGGCACCGGCTATATCACCTCGGTCGAGCAGGTGAAGGCGGTGCTGGCGGCGGGGGCCGCAGTCGTGTCCTGTGCCCGACCGGAGGTGTGGCAGGCCTTCCGAGCGGTCCCAGTTGGCGATTGACAGACCCCTATCCCTGTGCTATGACAGCATCGTAAAGCGACTGGCGGGACACTGAAGGGAAAAGTCCTGACCTCTGCGCTCCACTTGGAGCGTGCAGGTTAGGACTTTTTTAGTGTCCGTACGCTCTCGAAGGAGGTGGGGTCTGGGGCGAACGCGCAACGCAAGTCATCGTCGCGCGACATTCATAGGAGGAGGAAAGCATGGCGGTCGTAGCTGAAGAAAGCTGGACAAAAAAGTACCTGGGCGAGGTCCTCGGAACGTTCGTCCTCGTATTCCTGGGCGATAGTTTCGTCGCGTATGCCGTCGCCGGAGGGAAGAACGGCTTCCTGGCCGGGCTTCTCGGAGCCGGATTCTTCTGGGGCTTCGCGGTCACGCTCGCGATTTACGCGTCCGGCGCCGTCTCCGGGGCGCACCTCAACCCGGCCGTGACCCTGGCGCTCGC
>JALYYC010000193.1 GCA_030946755.1 Candidatus Dormiibacterota bacterium | reverse complement strand
GGTGCATGCGACCCTGACCGAAATCGCCGCCGCGTCCGGCCCCGGATCCGTCGAAAAGAAGCGCTCGCTGTTTGCCGGCCTGCTGAAACAGGCCGAGCCGAGCTCCGCCAAATATCTGGTGCGTATCGCGCTCGGCCGACTACGGCTCGGCATCGGCGATCCGACCCTGCTCGACGCGCTCTCCTTTGCCAAGAAAGGCGACCGGTCCATGCGTCCGATACTCGAAGGCGCCTACAACCGAACGTCCGACCTGGGCCTGATCGCGAGAACCTTCTGGTCCGGCGGGGAAGGCGCCGTGGAGGCGCTCAAGGTGACGGTCGGAAGGCCGATCCGGAGCCAGCTGGCGGAGCGCCTGCCCAACCCGGAGGCGGTGATCAAGCGACTCGGGCTCGTCGCGGTCCAGCCGAAGTACGACGGGATCCGCGTGCAGATCCACAAAGCCGGGTCGACCGTGCGCGTCTTTTCGCGCAATCTCGAGGATTTCACGCTGATGTTCTCCGAGCTCACCACAGCCGCTCGAGGCTTGAAGGATGACAGCCTGATCCTCGACGGGGAAGCGATCGCCTACAGCAAGGAGTCGGATGAGTACCTGCCGTTCCATCTGACCACGACGCGACGACGGCAGCATGGCATCGAGCAGGCCGCGCAGGAGCTGCCGCTGATCGCCTTCGTCTTCGACATCGTCTACCGGAACGGCCACGACCTCACCGAGCTGCCGTACGAGGAACGGCTGGCCCAGGTCAACGACGTGATCGCGGGATCCACCGTGCTGCTCCCCGCGCCCATCATCAAGACCGACTCGGTCGAGGTGCTCACCAGGACACTGCTGGACAACATCAGCCAGGGCCTCGAAGGGGTCGTGGTCAAGCGGCCGGATTCCAAGTACCAGGCGGGCGCGCGCAACTTCAACTGGGTCAAGTTGAAGCGCCACACGAGTGGCGAGCTCAATGACACCGTCGACCTCGTGCTGCTCGGCTATTACTTTGGCAAGGGCAAGCGCGCGGCGTTTGGCGCGGGCGCACTGCTGGCAGGCGTCTACGATGCGGAAAACGACCGCTTCGCGACCATCACAAAGCTCGGCACCGGCCTCTCAGACGTCGAGTGGCGGGAGATCCACGACCGAGCCGACAAGCTGCAGGTCGATCAGCGGCCGGCGCGCGTGGATTCAATCCTCGTGCCAGACGTCTGGCTCAAGCCCGAGGTGGTGGTCGAGGTGCTCGCCGACGAGATCACGCCCAGCCCGAGACACACGGCGGGCAAGGTTGGCGACGAGCCCGGGTTCGCGCTTCGCTTTCCGCGGGTGGTCTCGTTTCGGGGAGCAGACAAAAAGGCGGAAGATGCGACCACGGTGAAGGAGATCGCCGACCTGTTCCGTCAGCAGCGCGAACGCAAGGTCCCGGCTTGACCCAGCTCGATGCGAAGACACGGGCGCGGCTACCGGACAGCGCCTTTGCCTACATTGACGCGCGCGGCCGCCGTCTTCTCCCAATCAACGACGAGGGCCATGTCCGCAACGCGCTCTCGCGCTTCAATCAGACGACGTTTGAGAATGAGGCCGCTCGGGATCGGGCACGGACGAGGTTGCTCCGAGCCGCCAAGAAATACGGCATTGTGCCAATCGGATTCATGACGGGCCAGTTGCGATCGCAGAGCTTGCAGGCGGCGGCGGGAAAGGCGGTGATCGAACTCGGCGGACTTGGCACATCAGAGCAGATGGAAAGTCGGCTGCGCATCGTGCTCGGCGATCCCACCCTGGCGGTCTTGCAGTGGTCCGACTCGGCCGGGTCATACCTTGACGGCAATGGCCAGGTGGTGGTCGTGCCCACCGAGAATGACAGGCGGACGCTCACGGTGCTCGAGCAGCGGGGCCGGCCCACGACGGCGCTGCTCCACGACCGGATGGTCCTCACGGATCCCGACCTGGCTCGCACCGTGATCGCAGCGGCGAAGCTCGCCGTTGAAAACCAATGGATGCACGCCGAGGTCACGGCCGGGACCCGCGAGGTACGCACGTTGCCGACGGGCTTCGTGACCTTCCTCTTCACCGACATCGAGGACTCGACCGCCCTGGTTCGACATCTGGGCGAGCGATATGAAGGGCTGCTGGCGGACACCCGCCGATTGCTGCGCGTGGCGATCCAGGGCTCCGGTGGCCGCGTAGTCGAAACCCGGGCGGACGAGATGTTCGCCGTCTTCGAGCGGGCACCCGCTGCCCTCGAGGCGGCCCTCGCCATCCAGAAGAAGGTCGGCACCTGGGCCTGGCCGACAGGCGTGCGGGTTCGAATACGCATCGGCCTGCACGCCGGTCGCCCCACCCTGACTGACACTGGCTACCTGGGCCTTCCCGTGCACACGGCGGCTCGGATCTGCTTCGCCAGCCACGGCGGCCAGATCCTCCTTTCGAGCTCCGTCCGGGAGGCGGTCGCCGGTCTCGAGCCGGCCGGAGTTGGCTTCGGGGATCTTGGCCTGCACCAGCTGCACGGGTTGCCCTCAGCCGAGCGCCTCTTCCAGGTCGAGAGCGCCGATCTGCTCTCCGAGTTCCCTCCTCCGCGAACGCTCGCGAGCACACCGCGGAGGCGGAAGTCGTCAGTTCAGAAAGCGATGCCCTCAACCAGGCCACGCTCGACCGCGTAGCGGGTGGCTCCACTTCGAGAGCTGACCGCGATCTTGCCGTAGATCGAGCGAAGGTGGGCGTCGACCGTGCGCGAGCTGAGGCCCAGCCGGTCGGCGATGTCCCGATTGGTAAGGCCGCCGGCGACAAGCCGCAGAACGTCGACCTCCCGTGAGGTCAGCCGATCGGGAATCTCGCCGGTTCGAAACCGGTCGGACATCGATCAATCCTACACACTAGGTGTTCATTGCTCCGCACACCATCGGCCGCGTCCTAGCTCAGGCCGTGTTCGAGGGCGTAGCGCGTCGCCGCGCTCCGGTGGGAGACATTCAGCTTGTGATAGATCTCCCGGAGATGCGCATGGACGGTGCGGCGGCTTAGAAACAGCTCGTCGGCGATCTGCGCATCCGTCCACCCTCTTGCGAGCAAACGCAGCACTTCGACCTGGCGCGGGGTTAGCTGGTCGACCCGGCGGGCGTGCGCAACGTCTGTTCCGGCAGCCTTACGGCCCGTATCGATGTGCCCCCCCGGCCTTGCCAGTCTCCCTCGGCGTTCGCCGCACCTGGCGGTCTTCACGGGAAGACTGCCATGCCCGGGGCACGCGCGGCATCGGCAGTTCTACCTAAGTTTTCCTGGCCGCCGCCGCTCGGTGCCTGACAACCCAGACCGCCACCTGCGCCCGCGACCGCAGGTCAAGCTTCGAGAGGATGTGCGCCACATGGGAGCAGATGGTCGCCGAGCTCAACGTCAAGTGCTGGCCGATAGCGGCGTTGGTGAGCCCGGTGGCCAGCAGCTCGGCCACCTGATACTCCCGCCCGGTCAGCCGCTCCCGGCCTGGAGTTGGTGTGTCCTCGGCCTGGCCGAATATTCGCAGCACGCCCGAAGCCTCCTCGAGGCGGCGGTTCATCGCCCGCCGTTCCTCCTTCGAGAGCGCGCTTCGTTTGCCGTGCCGCGAGTCTACGTCCATCATGACATTCAGGAGATGCGTGATGCCCACTGGGCTACGCAACGGATAGATCTCCCAGTCCCAATGGCCGGTTTCACCGCTGCTGCCACCTCCGGTCGCGCCAAGGTCCGCGAACTTGAAGGCTCTCAGGTGTTTCGGCTTGCCCGTCGCGAGCACCTCGCGCATAAGCTCGGGGAGGCCCGCGCGCTCGGCGCCCGGGAACACGTCCGCGAACGCCTTGCCCAGGACCGGCAGCTTTTCGGGTCCAAGCAACCGTTCCCAGGCCGGGTTGGCGTAGACGATATGGAAATCGCCAGACGTGTCGCTGATGTGGAAGCCGATCGGGAGAGACTCGAGGAGTTGACTCAGCGTCACGAGCACCTCCGGCTCAGGCGGTGCCTGAAGGACGGCGGCGAGCGTATGCAGCGTCGATTTCGACTTCTGCGCGTAGGCCAGGGTCTTCTCCGTTGAAGAGGCTGCCACCCAGCGTCACCGCGCACATCGGCGGGACTGCCTAATTTGCGGGCCGAAGCATCGAGGCGTCTCTTGGCGGCAACCGCCCGGGTCTCAGTGGGTCACGATGACCCTGACGGCGTCGACGATGAACTGGACGGCGATCGCCGACAGGAGCAGACCGAGCACGCGTGTCAGCAGCTGGATGATCGAGGGCCGCAGGAACCCGGCGATCCGATCCGCCAGCAGCAGTCCGGCGGCGATGACGACGACGACCCCAGCGATCGCCAGCACAATCGCCACCCGTCCGCCCGTATCCTGATAGCGGCGGGTCAGGACCATGACGGCGGCAATCGCGCCCGGACCGGCGAGCAAGGGCGTGGCCAATGGAACAAGCGCGACGTTGGCGCTGTCGGTCTCGGCCATCTGCTCGCCGCGAAGCATCTGCAGCGCCACCAGCAGCAGGAGCAGGCCGCCCGCGATCTCGAGGCTCTGGACCGAGACGCGGAGGTAGTCCAACACCAGGCCGCCAAAGAGCGCAAAGAGCAGGATCACGGCGCCGGCCGCGGCTGCAGCCTGGAGCGCCGCTCGCTGGCGTTCCACCGGCGTTCGGGTTGCGGTCAAGGATATGAACATCGGGGCGCTGCCGAGCGGATCCATGATCACCGCAAGCGTGACGAAGGCTTCCACAAAGGCCCTCCAGTTCATGCCCATCAGCGTACCGAGACCGGCCCTATCATGAGGCGCGATGCTCCAGCAATTCGTCGAGGTCTCCACGCCATTGGTGGCGGATGCCTGCATCCGAATCGGCGTGCCGCTTCGCGTGGCTCCGCCCGGCATTCACGCGGTCAGGCCCGGCCAGCGCGTCGCGGGACGCGCCCTGCCGGCGCGCCATTACGGCAGCGTCGACATCTTCCTCGAGGCCTACAGCAGGTCAAAGCCTGGTGACGTGCTCGTCGTCGATAACGGCGGGCGATTGGATGAGGCATGCGTTGGCGACCTCACGCTCCTCGAAGCAAAGGGCGCAGGACTGTCCGGCCTTGTGATCTGGGGGCTGCATCGCGACAGTCCCGAACTGGTGGAGATTGGCGTTCCGGTATTCAGCTACGGCAGCTACCCGCCCGGTCCGGTGCGGCTTGACAGGCCAGAACCCCAGGCGCTGAAGACGGCACGGTTCGGGCCGCACATCGTCAGCAAGGACGACGTGGTGTTCGGGGACGACGATGGCGTTATCTTCGTGCGGCTCGAGCGCGTGAAGGAGGTGCTGGCGACCGCCCATCAGATCTGGGAGAAGGAACGCGACCAGGCCCGGAGGATTCGGGCGGGTGAGACGCTGCGCCAGCAGACCGCATTCGACGACTACCTGGCACGGCGCACCGCCGATCCCTCGTATACGTTCCGGCTACATCTGCGGAAGGTCGGGGGAGCCATCGAGGAGTAGATGCCGAGCGCCAGCCTCGAACAAACATTGAGCGAATTCCGAAAGGCCCGGGATGCCTGCGATCGGTCCGTAGTCGACCTGTCCTTAAATCGGCGCCGGGTCCGGTCATGGCTCGAAGAGTTGGTGAGCGCGGCGCAACCCGATGAGGTGGTGGACCTCTACGGGGAGCGCGAGGTCATCGCGAACTTCGAGCAGGAGATCGCGACCCTCCTCGGCAAGGAGGCTGCAGTCTTCATGCCCAGCGGCACGATGGCGCAGCAGATCGCTCTCCGGGTCTGGGCCGACCGGCAGGGCGTGCGGCGCGTCGCTTTTCACCCAACCTGCCACCTCGAGTTGCACGAGGAGAAGGGTTACCAGGCTCTCCATCACCTCGAAGGCGTGCTCGTTGGAACGGCGACCGAGCTCATCACCCTTGAAGCCCTCAAGGGGATACGCGGCAGGATCGCGGCACTGCTGCTCGAGCTGCCGCAGCGGGAGA